>NZ_CP048635.1:1372500-1672500 GCF_010669145.1 Rhizobium oryzihabitans | reverse complement strand
GAAATCAGACGCGGCTCGCAAATTCCTCGATCGGGCGGCGGACCTTCTTCAGGTTCACCAGCCAGTCGCCTTCCGACTGGCGATATCCGAGCGGCAGGATGGTGACCGAGCGCAGGCCCTTTGCACGAAGACCGAGGATTTCATCCAGCTTTGCCGGATCGAAACCTTCCATCGGGGTGGAATCGACACCCTCGAAAGCGGCCTGCGCCACCGCCATGCCGAAACCAATATAGGCCTGGCGGGCGGCATGTTCGAAATTCACCTGTTCGTCACGCTGCGGATAGGAAGAGAGCAGCATCTGGCGATAGGATTCCCATCCCTCATTCCGGATACCGCGTTCCTCATTGACCAGATCGAACATGTGGTTGATCCGCTCTTCGGTGTAATTGTCCCACGCCGCAAACACCAGAAGATGCGAACCCTCGGTAACCTGCGCCTGGTTCCAGGCGATCTCGCGGATCTTTGCGCGCACTTCCGGATCGGTGACGACGATCACTTCGAACGGCTGCAGACCGCTGGACGTAGGCGCAAGCCGCGCCGCCTCGACGATGCGCTCGACCTTGTCTTCCGCAACAGTCTTGGAAGGGTCCATTTTCTTGGTGGCGTAACGCCAGTTGAGTTTTTCGATAAGCATGTTCGTTTTCCCTGGGAGGACCAACCCGCCCTGCCCCTTGGATGCCAGAACGGGTGCTACGCCTTCGTAGCCCGTCTGACATAGGAGGCGGGATGGCGGACGCAAGCAGGCACCGCGGGGTAACCGATAAAAAAGTTTGGAAAACTGATAATAAGGGGAAAGAACTTTATGGCGGCGGGCGCTGGCACGTCGCCTGCTACCGGATGCGGGGCGTAAAGTTCATGCACGGCCGCCCCCCAACCCTCATTCCTGTGCTCGTCACAGGAATCCAGCCGACACGCGTCTGCGTGGCGGAAAGACTCCTCTCAGCCCAAGGACTTGGGCTGACTGGCAACTGTATTGTCAGGTTTTAGCAAAGACGGTTTTATCCCTGAGGATTGCGTTTGCGGCGACGAGGATTTTGCGGGCGATGGCAATGATCATGACCTTGAACGGTTTGCCCTTGGTCTGCATGGTTTGCGCCGTGCGGGCGAAGGCGGTCTTCAGCCTGTAAGCCACCAGCGCCGCCATGTAGAGGGCATCGCGCACGCGCTTTCGTCCGCCGCGAATATGGCGCTGGCCGCGTTTGATGCCGCTGTCGGCATTGAAGGGAGCAAGTCCCGCCAATGCCGCCATGGCTTTGGAAGAGCTGCCGCCCAGTTCCGGCATATGCGCCATCAGCGTGAATGCGGTGACTGGCCCGACGCCCGGAATGGAACGAAGCCTGGTGCTTTGTTCGTTCAGTTCCGCGTTTTCCCGGACATGGGCGTGACAGGCTTTTTCGATCGCCTCGATCTCGCCGTCCAGCCAGATGAGATGGCGCTCCAGACTATCGTGCTCCATGGGTTCTGCGCTGGAAAGGCGAAGCCGCTCCTGCTGGCGCATGGCAACGAGCTGATCGCGCCTTGTATGGAAGCTGGCAAGCGCCTGCCGGGCCGGATCGGGTGGTGTGCTGGTTGCGGGGCCAAGCGTTTCGCCCATGCGTGCCAGCAGGCGGGCATCGATGGCGTCGGTCTTGGCCAGGCGGCCGGTGGCTCTTGCGAAGTCGCGCGCCCGGGCGGGGTTGACCCGGCAATACGGACGCTGTTGCCGATCGAGAGCCGCGCGCAGCTGCCTGTCATAACGCCCGGTCGCCTCCAGAATGACCGTCGCCTCCTGCCCCTCCAGGCTTTGCAGCCATGCATGAATGGCGGCAGCGGTGTTGTCGATGCGGATATGCCGGGATGTCCGGCCGTCGAAAAGATCAAGATGCGCCTTGGCGACGTCGCATCCAATGAAAACAGGGTGTATCATGGCAAGCCTCATCCTGTGCTTCGAGGTCCGCGCTCACGGCCTCAATCAACTGTTCAGGTTGGGATATCAAAGGCGGACGGAGGACCAGAGCCAGCAAGCGGTCTCAAACGACCAGGATCCCGACGGCCTTCCGTCCGCTACCATTCTAGCACAGACGCAATACACAGGATTCCTGTGACGAGCACAGGGATGAGGAGGCGCATTGTTCGAATGCTGACCATGGCGAGAGACCGGTGCCCTAGGGCGTCGCCTCACCCCTTGGTCACCCCATGGTTTCCCTTCGGAAAGCCCGACGCCAAGGCGCTGTACCATTTGCCGCTGTTCTTCAGCGTCCGCACCTGCGTGTCATAATCCACATGCACGAGGCCGAAGCGCATGCGGTAACCCTCGGCCCATTCGAAATTGTCCATCAGGCTCCAGGCGAAATAACCGCGCATCGGGTAGCCGTCCTTCACCAGATCGGCGACGATGCCAAGGTGTTCGGCATAATAATCCAGCCGCGGCTGGTCATCCACCACGCCATTTTCGACACCCATATTGTAGCAGGCGCCGTTTTCGGTGATGTAGCAATCCGGCAGCTCGTAGCGCTTGTAGAGATCCTCCACCAGCGACTTGAGCGCCGGGGCATATACCTCCCATCCGATATCGGTCTTCACGTCGCTGATAGCGGGGGCTGGTGTGGTGGCCGGGAATTCCGCCCCCTCGGTGACGTCGTCTGCGACGCGCATCGGCGTGTAATAATTCAGGCCCCACCAGTCCAGTTTCTGGCTGATGATGGAGAGGTCTTCCGCCTCCACCACCGGCATGCGTGAACCCAGCGCTTCCATCATCTCGGCCGGATATTCACCCTTGAAGACCGGATCGAAGAAGGCGCCATTGTGGAACTGGAATGCCCGCTCAGCGGCCTTGAGATCCGCCTCGCTATCGGAGGCAGGGATGACCGAATGGGCGTTCAGGACCAGTCCTACCGGCACCCCTGGCGCCACATGGCGGGATGCTTCGACGCCGAAACCATGGGCGAGGTTGATGTGATGCATCGCTGCAAGGGCGGCTTCCATGTTGCACTCGCCCGGCGCGTGAATGCCGTAGAGATGGCTGAGCCACACCGCACACCAGGGCTCGTTGAAGGTTGCCACCGCATCCAGCCGGTCGCCGAGCCTTGCCATGACCGTCTTGGCGTAACGCTGGAAGGCATGGGCCGTGGAACGCGAGGCCCAGCCGCCGTCGCCCATCAGGGTCAGCGGCAGATCCCAATGGTAAAGCGTCGCATAGGTCTTGATGCCGCGCGCCTTGCAGCCATCAACGAGACGGTCGTAAAAATCGAGCCCCTTCTCGTTGATCGGACCGAAACCATCCGGAATGATGCGCGGCCAGGCGATGGAAAAACGATAGGCCTCGACGCCCATATCCTTGATGAGATCGAGATCCTGCTCCCAGCGATTATAGTGATCGCAGGCAATATCGCCATTGTGCCGCTCGAAGACGTGACCCGGCATGTTGCAGAAGGCATCCCAGATGGAAGGTTTGCGGCCATCTGTCCTGGTCGAGCCTTCGATCTGAAAGGAGGCAGTTGCGACTCCAAACAGGAAATCACCGGGGAAACGGGCTGCTAGCGCTTTGGGATCGGTCATCGGAGAGGCCCTTTCATCATCCATCGAGCGGGAAAAGATCAGCAGCGGTTTAGACCATGTGGGGAAATAGGTACAGAAGCGAATGAGCAAAATCTGCAACGTTTCAGCAGCGCGGCGCCGTCAATCCAAAGCGCTTTAGATGCACGGGCGCCACAACAGCGCCGCCGTGGCGGCAGAAGGGAAATGGCCCGGCAAATGCGGGTGCAAGTCAGTGTGGTGAAAGTTTTGCAATTGCCGGGCCGCATCTTCGGACCGTCGCCGGCCCTTTGGTTTCAGCCTTTTCACGGCACCTACCGGTTCAGCCCCTCCCGCCTCTGGCCCGGCGGGATGCCTTTCCGGAACATGGTCTGCCAGAACCATGCTTGTCGATGCCGGCCACCGTTCCGCGAAAGGCGCCGCGCGTATCGCCCTTCCGTTCCGGTTGCAGGGGAATGATGCGACGGAATGGGCGGGTGGGGATGGAAGGGGAAATGTTTTGCGGTAAGTGATTGGCGAGGAAGGGTGTCGGAGGAAAGAGTGTCCTCGCCTGACAGAGATGACGCTCAACTTGACTCGCTAACTCGACGTCATCCTCGCGCTTGACCCGAGGATCCACAACCCGGCGCACCATGGATCCTCGGGTCAAGCGCGAGGATGACGTCGAGTATGTTGCGACAGAATAACCAAACCGAAACGACGAAAGCGGGAGATGTTCCCCGCCTTCTTTTTTGGAAACAAGGATCCGGTCAAACGTAACGGTTGACCACGTTCTCCAGATATTCCTGACGACCGGATTTCGGCTCGGGATTGATATCCTCGCGCTCCACCAGTGCCGCGATCTCGTCGAGCTTCAGCTCGCCGCGCAGCATTTTCTGGGCTTCAGCCGAATCCCACCCGGCGTAACGTTCCGCAAGCGGCTTGGACAGCGCGCCGTCCTCGATCATCTTCGCCGCCGCCTTCAGGCCACGGGCGCAGCAATCCATGCCGCCGATATGGCCGATCACCAAATCCTGCGGATCGAGCGACTGGCGGCGCAGCTTGGCGTCGAAATTGGTGCCGCCATTCTTGAAGCCGCCACCGGCCAGCACGTGGTAATAGGCAAGCGCCATTTCCGGCACATTGTTGGGGAACTGGTCGGTATCCCAGCCGGACTGGTAATCGTTGCGGTTCATGTCGATGGAGCCGAAAATGCCGAAGGCATTGGCGAGAGCCAGTTCATGCTCGAAGGAGTGGCCGGCGAGGATGGCGTGGCCCTGCTCGATATTGACCTTCACTTCCTTTTCCAGACCGTTCTTCTGCAGGAAGGCATAAACGGTGGCGACGTCATAGTCATACTGGTGCTTGGTCGGCTCCTGCGGCTTCGGCTCGATCAGGATCGTGCCTTCGAAACCGATCTTGTATTTATATTCCACCACCAGATTGAGGAAACGGCCCATCTGGTCCAGCTCGCGGGAAAGATCGGTGTTGAGCAGGGTTTCGTAACCCTCACGGCCGCCCCACAGAACATAGTTCGCGCCGCCAAGCTTCTTGGTAGCGTCGAGGCAGGTTTTCACCGTGGCGGCGGAAAAAGCGAAGACATCCGGGTCCGGATTGGTGGCCGCGCCCGACATGAAGCGGCGGTTGGAGAAGAGGTTCGCCGTTCCCCAGAGAAGCTTCACGCCGGTCTGAGCCTGTTTTTCAGCAAAATAATCAACGATCTCGCTAAGGTTCTTCGTGTTTTCAGCGAAGTTTTTGCCTTCCGGGCGCACATCCGCATCGTGGAAGCAATAAAACGGCGAACCGAGCAGCGAGAAAAATTCGAAGGCGACATCGGCCTTCAGCTTGGCGGCCTGCATGGTGTCTTCGAACCACGGACGCTGAAACGTCTGCCCGCCAAAGGGATCGCCGCCCGGCCAGGTGAAGGTGTGCCAATAGGCCACCGCGAAACGCAGATGATCCTCCATGCGCTTGCCGGCGACAATCTCATCGGGATTGTAATGGCGGAAGGCGAGTGGGTTGGTGCTGTCGGGGCCTTCATATTTGATCTTGCCGATATCGCCGAAAAAACCTGTGCTCATGGTGATCCTCCTTGGTGGGTTTGGATGGTGTTCGAAAATTTCAAGGCCGTTGCGCGTGGCTTACCCCCTCTGTCCTGCCGGACATCTCCCCCACAAGGGGGAGATCGACTCGCCGCCGCGTCCCGTACTCACGCGATGCTGCGGATGGAGCGAGAGGTAGCATCTTGCTGATCTCCCCCTTGTGGGGGAGATGCCCGGCAGGGCAGAGGGGGGTAAACCGCACACTCCGCGTCTCAATGCGAGAGCGACCGAATAGCCGGGTAAAGCGCATGATACCGCCGGTAAGCCTCCTCATAGGCATCACCAAGCGCCGCCACCGGCTCAATCGTCCGCGCCGTCTGCGGCTGGGTGCAGACCGCGACTGGATCGGCACCGGTTGCGGCGATGAGGCCGAGACGAGCTGCGCCGAAAGCCGCGCCGAAATCACCTTCCGCCGGAATATCCACGGGCACACCGAGCGATGTGGCGATCGAGGCCAGCCAATAGGCCGAGCGTGAGCCGCCGCCGATGGCGGTGACGCGGGAAATGGAGGTGCCGGCCGATTTCAGCGCTTCCAGATTGTCGCGGATGGCGAAGGTAACCCCTTCCAGCACCGCCTGCGTCAGCGCCTTGCGGTCGCTTTCATGGGAAAGGCCTATGAAGGAACCACGAATGGCGGCGTCATTATGCGGCGTGCGTTCGCCCGAAAGATAGGGCGCGAAGGTCACGCCGGTCGGGGCCAGAAGTTCGTCGCCCAGTTCGCCTGTCAGGTCGGCTGCGGACTTGCCGGTGAGGCGCGAATACCAGTTGAGCGCATCGGTGGCGGACAGAATGACGCCCATCTGGTGCCAGGTGTTGGGCAGCGCATGGCAGAAGGCGTGAACGGCGCTTTCGGGCTTCGGCAGATAGGAGGCGTTGGCGGCAAACAGCACACCGGAGGTGCCAAGCGACACGAAGGCGTGGCCTTCCTTCACCGTGCCCATGCCGCAGGCGGAAGCCGCATTGTCGCCGGCACCGCCGGCAACCACGACCCGGCCAGAAATACCCCATTCGGAGGCGAGTTCGGACCGCAGCACACCCGCTTCATCGGTGCCTTCCACCAGCGACGGCATGTGTTTTTCATCCAGCCCGGTGGCGGAGAGAAGCTCGGCAGACCACTTGCGCGCGCCGGTGTCAAGCCAGGAGGTGCCGGCGGAGTCGGACATTTCGGAGATATATTCGCCGGTCAGCCACAGCCGCAGATAATCCTTCGGCAACAGCACCTTGGCCACTTTCGCGAAGATTTCAGGTTCGTTCTTCGCCACCCAGGCAAGCTTCGGCGCGGTGAAGCCGGGGAAGACGATATTACCGGTGATCTTGCGGAAACGCGGATCGGCGTCGAGTTCGGCAGCCTCGGCGTAAGAACGCGTATCGTTCCACAGAATGCAGGGACGCAGCACCTTGCCGGCCGCATCGATGAGCGTCGCGCCATGCATCTGGCCGGAAAGGCCGATGCCCCTGACGGCGGCCAGCTCCTTTGGGAACTTCTGCTTCAGCCCGGCGACCGCGGTCTGGGCGGCAGCGATCCAGTCGGCCGGGTTCTGTTCCGACCAGCCGTGATGCGGGCGCGAAACATCCAGCGAGCCGTTGGCCGAGCCGATGATCTTCTGATCGCCGTCCATCAGCAGGGCTTTGATGCCGGATGTTCCAAGATCGAGACCGAGATACATGTATTTCTCCATTCCGGCGCTCCATGCGCCAAAGTTCATGCGGTTTTCTCAGGGCAGATTGTCCCTGAGGAATATGTCGATACGGATACGTTCCTGCGCCGCGATGACGGACTGGCCATCGGCGCGCGCCTTCAACACGCGGATGGCGCTGCGCACCTCATGGCCGGCATCCTGGTTGAGCACAGCGTCGAGCACCCCCTCCCGCAGTGCATTGGCGGTGTTTTCCGTCAGTTCATGGGCGATGACGGAAAGCGGCCTCTCGCCACCCGCGGCTCTGAGCGCCCGGATAAGGCCGCGATTGCCGGCGCCGAGACTGTAGATGCCGGACAGAGCGTTGTTGCCCAGCGCACCGGCAACCAGCGCCTCCACCGCCGCAGGGTCATCCTTACCCTCCAGCACCGGCAGAAGCCGCAATTGCGGAAATTCCGACTCGATGACGGTGCGAAAACCTTCCAGACGCTCACGATGGTCACGCACCAGCATTGAGCCGGCAACAACGGCGATATCGCCGCCGCGCCCGGAGAGGAACCGCCCCATCAGGCTCGCCGCCGTGCGCCCCGCCGCGACATTATCAACGCCGGCATAATGGTCGCGCCGCGAGCCGGACAGATCGGAAACCAGCGTGACGCTGGCGATGCCGTCATCCGCCAGCCGGTCTGCCGCTTCGGCCACATCTTCTGAATCGGTGGCGACGAAAGCGACGCCCGACGGTTTTTCCCGTCGCGCAACCTCCAGCGCTTCGGTCAGCGCCGCGGCGTTGAAGGGCGGCACCTCGATGATGCGGATTGCCGTGCGTTCCAGATGGGCGCGGCTGGCTGCGGCCCGTACCTCGGCCCGCAGCGTCGCCATGAAGGAATTGTCGTTGCCGGGCAGGATGAAGACCAGCGAATAGTTGCGCCCCTTGGCCAGATTGGCGGCGGCGATATCGCGCACATAACCAAGCTCGGCAATCGCCGCCTCCACCCGCGCGCGGGTCGCCGCATGCACGCCGGGGCGCATGTTCAGCACCCGGTCTATGGTGGCGAGGCTGACGCCCGCCCTCTCGGCGATGTCGTGAACTGTCGGCTTCATGGTTCCTCCCCTCGCCTTTGAATATCCAGCTTTGAGGGCGAGGTAAACCGAAAAATGATGTACGTACCTCATATTTTGCCGAAAGCCGGGACCATGAATTGGGCGTGGTTCCTGTGACGACATTGCGACTGGTTTCTTCTCCCCGCCGGGGAGAAGGTGGCCCGAAGGGTCGGATGAGGGGGCAAGCTCTCCGAATATCTCTGCCCTTGCCCCCTCATCCCGCTGCCGCGGACTTCTCCCCGGCGGGGAGAAGAAACAAGCGGCAACCGCTCGCTCCATATTCAAAACAAAAAAGGGGCCGTCATTTCCGACGGCCCCAGCTCTGCGGTGGATGGGAGGGGATTCTTGTTAGTGCGCCGCGTCTGGCGGCGGCGCTGCCTTGGGTTTCTGGATCAGGATCGTCATGAAGATCAGGCTGCCGAACAAAAGCGTCAGCGCAAAGAACACATCCGCGAAGGCCAATATCCATGCCTGCTGCGACACCATGCCGACCAGTTTCTTGATCGCGACGGAGGCGCCGTCCAGCCCGTAGGAATCATAGTTGGCGCCGACATTGTTCAGCCATTCCAGCGCCTGCGGGTTGGAATAGCTGACATGTTCAGCCAGCCGCACATAATGATCGTCGGTGCGCTGCGACAGCATGGTGTTGATGACGGCAAGTCCGACCGCGCCGCCGAGGTTGCGGGTGAGGTTGAACAGGCCGGATGCATTGCGGATGCGGGCGGGCGGCAAGGTGCCAAGCGCGATGTTGTTGATCGGCACCATGCACATCATCAGCCCGAAGCCGCGCAGGATCTGCGGGATCAGAAGTTCATAGAAATCCCAGTCGGTGGTCACATAGGTCATGATCCATGTGCCGCAGCCGAAGCTGATGAAGCCGATCGCCATCATCACCCGCGGATCGAGCTTGGTGGAGACCTTGCCGGCGATCGGCGCGGTGAAGAACATGGCAAGGCCTGACACGAACATGGTCTCGCCGATCATCAGCGCGTCATACCCTCTCACCCGGCCAAGATAGAGCGGGTAAAGATAGGTCAGCCCGTAAAGCCCGATGCCCATGACGAAGGAAAACAGCGAGCCGATGGAGAAGTTTCGGTCGGCGAAGGCGCGGATATCGACGACAGGGAATTCCACCTTGAAGGCGCGCCAGAAGAACACTACGGCACCGATGACCATGGCCACCGATCCAAGCACGATATGCTCGTCGTTGAACCAGTCCTTGTTATTGCCCTCTTCCAGCACATATTCCAGCGAGCCGAGGAAGACCGCCATGGAGATCAGCCCCCACCAGTCGAACTTCTTCCAGAGCGACTTTTCCGGCTTGTCGAAATCGATCAGGCTCCAGGTCAGGATGGTGACGATGATGCCGGGGATGATGTTGACGAGGAACAGCCAGTGCCAGGAAAAGGCATTGGAAAGATAACCGCCGACCGTTGGGCCGATGGTGGGCGCAAGCGTGGCGACGAGACCGATGATCGGCGAGACGACCGAGCGCTTCGAAGGCGGGAAGATCGTGAAGGCGGCGGCGAACACGGAGGGGATCATGCCGCCGCCGATAAAGCCCTGGATCGCGCGATAGACGATCATCTGGTCGATATTGGTGGCCGTGGCGCAGAGCGCGCTCGAAATGGTGAAGCCCGCCGCGCAGGTGGCAAAGAGCACACGCGTGGACAGGATGCGCGCCAGCGTGCCCGACAGCGGGATCATGATGACTTCGGCGATCAGATAGGAGGTCTGCACCCAGGCGATCTCGTCCGACCCCGCGCCGAGACCGGCCTGGATTTCCGCCAGAGAGGCGGAGACGATCTGAATATCGAGAATGGACATGAACATGCCGAAGACCATCGCGAAAAACGCGATGAGCCTGCGCCTGTCCATCGGGGGATCGGCGGGGATGGACGCCCCGCCCGTACCGACAACCGTAGCCGCCATGATCTTGCCCTCAACGACGCATCAGCGATGCGCCTTACTTGGCTTCCGGGTTAACTTGCGCCGTTTTGGTGGCTTCAGGCGCCGTACGGGTGTCAACATCGACAACGACGCTCAGGCCCGCGCGCAGATTGTGCTTGGCAAGGTCTTCCTTGGAGAAGACGATACGAACAGGCACGCGCTGGATGACCTTGGTGAAGTTGCCCGTCGCATTTTCCGGCGGCAGCATGGAGAAGACCGAACCCGAGCCGGGCGAAATCGACTGCACCGTGCCTTCAATGGTCGCATCGTCAAAGGCGTCCACATGCACGCGAACCTTCGAACCCGGAACCACGCGCGCAAGCTGCGTTTCCTTGAAATTGGCGTCGATATAAAGCTCGTTCATCGGCACCAGCGATGCCAGACGCTTGCCGACCGAAACCAGATCGCCGTTCTGAACCGCCAGATTACCGATGACGCCGTCATAGGGCGCCTTCAGAACCGTGAAGGACAGGTCACGGGCGGCCTTGTCACGGGAAAGCTGCAGCGAACGGACGGTGCTTTCCGCCTCCTCGCGCTGGGCGCGCAGGAGTTCGATATTGGCCTTTGCCGAAGAAATCGCCGCCTCGCCTGCGACAACATTCGCCTTGGCCTGATCGAGCGCAACCTGGGCGCTATCGGAAGCGGCAACCGTGCCGACATCCTTCGCCTGCAATTCGCTGGCGCGCTTCTGGGTGATTTCCGCGCCGCGAAGGGCGGCATCCAGTGCGCCCTTCTGGGCAACGGCCTGCTCAAGCGATGCTTCGCCGCCGACGATCTGCGCATCAATGCGCTTCAGAGATAGTTCCTCGGTGCGGATCTGCGCTTCGGCCTGCTCAAGCGCGATGCGATAATCGCCGTCGTCCAGCGTCACCAGCGGATCGCCGGCCTTGACTTCCTGGTTTTCGACCACGTTGACCTTGGCGATATAACCGGAAACCTTGGGAGCAATGACCGCAATGTCACCTTCTATATAAGCGTCATCCGTCGAGACCATGAAGCGACCGTCGACCCACCAGTTGTAACCATACCAGCCGGCACCGGCGAGAAGGGCAATGGCGATGACAGGCAGAAGCTTCGAACGCTTCTTCTGCTTCGGTGCGGCGGTGGTCTGTGCTGGGGTCTGCGGCGGGGCCTCGACCGGCTTTGCCGGAGAGGTCTCGGCCTTGGCGGAAACATCCGCCTCTTCCGCATCGTTGACGGCGCGAACCGCGCTATTCTTCTGGGCCGACATGAGAGCTTACCGTGATAGATTGAAGAAAGTTTTTCGAACTGAACCGTTCGGTTCGATTGACATAATCTCTTTCCTGACACATATCAAGTGTTATCGAACCGATTGGTTCGACGTCTGGTTAATTTTTTTTACGCCATTGCCGTGCTAGGAGGCGATAACGATGGCAGGGGAAGACATGGATATTGAAACGGACATGGAAACGGGCTGTCCCGGAAGTCCCGCCGGGCGTTTTGCGGCAGGCGAGGACCCGGCAAAGCGCGAACAGATACTTGCGGGTGCCTGGCGCGTGTTCAAGCGCAAGGGCTTCGATGCGGCCAGCATGAACGATATTACCCGAGAAGCGGGCGTTTCCAAGGGCACGATCTATGTCTATTTCTCCAATAAGGAAGATCTGTTCGCCGCCCTCGTCGACCATCACCGGCAGGAATTCGCCACCTCCATGCGCAATATCCTGGCCGGCACCGAAGAGGTGCGCGAGGGGCTGAAGCAATTCGGCAAGGCTTTCGCCAACAAGATGATCTGTTCCGAGATGATCCCCGCCATGCGCTCGGTCATCGGCGTCATCGACCGCATGCCGAAGCTGGCGCAGCGTTTCTTCATCGCGGCACCCAACAATGTCCGCACCGTGCTTCAGGATTTCATCGAGCACCATGTCGCGCTCGGCCACCTGAAAGTGGATGACGTCGAGCTGGCCGCCCGGCAATATATAGAGCTTTCCACCGGCACCTTCTTCAAGCTGCGGCTGTTTGGAGAAATCGACGGTCCGGTGCCCGAAGAGGAGCTGGACCGGGTGATTACCAGCGCCATCAAGGTGTTCATGGCCGCCTACGGAACCGACAAGGCCTGAGATCATTCAGCAACGGCGGGAACGCCAATACGCGGTTTACGCGAAATTTCGATGAAATCTTGCCATGCAAAGACTTCATCTCCTTGTTTCTCGCGTATTGCGCTATAAATCTCGTTGACCGAATTCTCGGCTGGCCTTGTTGCTGAAAGGAAATATTCCCTGATGGAGTCCGTTCTCCCTCTCCTGTCCGACCCCGCTGCGTGGGTGGCGCTTGTCACGCTTATCGTCATGGAGGTCGTGCTCGGCATCGACAACCTGATCTTCATCTCGATCCTCACCAACAAGCTGCCGCCCGAACAGCGCGAAAAAGCCCGCAAGATCGGTATCGGCCTTGCGCTTGTCATGCGTCTCGGCCTTCTCGGCACCGTCGCCTGGATAGTGCAGCTAACCACGCCGGTCTTTGAAATCTTCGACTATGCCTTCTCCTGGAAGGACATGATCCTGATCGCCGGCGGTCTCTTCCTGATGTGGAAGGCCACCAAGGAAATCCACCACAATGTCGATCCTGAAGATCACAAGGAAGACATGGTGGGCGGTCCCGTCGCGATGAATTTCGGCGCGGCCATCGGCCAGATCCTGCTGCTCGACCTGGTCTTCTCGGTGGACAGCATCATCACCGCCGTCGGCATGACGCCGCATCTGCCGATCATGATCGTCGCCGTCGTCTTCGCCGTTGCGGTCATGCTTCTGGCCGCAACCCCGCTCGCCAACTTCATCGAGCGCAACCCCACCATCGTCATGCTGGCGCTCGCCTTCCTGATGATGATCGGCACGACGCTGATCGCCGAAGGCATGGGCCTCCATGTTCCCAAGGGCTACGTCTATGCCGCCATGGCGTTTTCGGCGCTGGTGGAACTGCTCAACATGCTCGCCCGCAACGCGCGGCGTCGGAAGAAGGCGAGTGCTGAAGAGGCACATTGACCGCACTTCCGTCATGCCGGACTTGATCCGGCATCCAGCCAGCCCAAGTCCTTGGGCAGAAAAACTCCTCTCGCCGCGCAGACGCGCGTCGGCTGGATACCGGATCAAGTCCGGTATGACGGAAATAATTTCACCTCTTGCCAAAACAATGACCTTTGCGCATGCTTTTCTCATGCGCGAAGGTTACGTTTATATTCTTGCATCCAAAAGAAACGGCACGCTCTATACTGGCCTAACAAGCGACCTTTCTCACCGTTTATATGAACATCAGAACAACCTGACGCCCGGCTTCACAACCCGTTATGGCGTTAAGACGCTTGTGTGGTCCGAAACATACGATCTCGTCACGGACGCAATTGCGCGAGAAAAGACTATAAAAAACTGGCCGCGGGCATGGAAGATCAAGTTGATTGAAGGTCTCAATCCAGCCTGGGACGACATTGCTCATTTTCTTCTCTGACAACGCCGCCGCTCCGTCATGCCGGACTTGATCCGGCATCCAGCCAGCCCAAGTCTTGGGCTGAAAAGACTCTTCTCATCGCGCAGACGGCTGGATTTCGGCTCAAGACCGGTATGACGCAAGAGATATGAATGACCATCCCACTCCGGAACCGCTTCACCCCGGCTTGCGTTCTTCGATATCCTCATCGATAGAGTCATTCCCGCCGCCTCTCCTTCGAAAGCATAAGCCAGCATGACAACCGACCAGATCCTCGCCTTCACCGTGATCGCCGGCATGATGGTCGCGTTCATCTGGGACAGGTTCCGCTATGATGTTGTCGCCTGCAGCGCCTTGCTGGTGGCGGTGGCGGTGGGTGTCGTGCCTTTCGAGAAGGCTTTCTCCGGTTTTTCCGACGATATCGTCATCATCGTCGGCAGCGCGCTGATCGTCAGTTCGGCCGTGGCGCGCTCCGGCATCGTTGACATGACCATCAAGAAATATTTCCCCGAAATGCATTCCAAGGGCCTTCAGCTGGCCTTTCTGATGATCGTCGTCGCCATCATGTCGGCCTTCATCAAGAATATCGGTGCGCTTGCCATCATGATGCCGGTCGCTTTCCAGTTCGCCCGCAAATCCGGCAGCCCGGTCTCCTATTATCTGATGCCCATGGCCTTTGCCGCTCTTCTGGGCGGGTTGATGACGCAGATCGGCACCTCGCCCAACATCGTCGTCTCGCGGTTGCGCGAGGAAATGACCGGGCAGAGCTTCTCGATGTTCGATTTCACCCCCGTCGGCCTCGGGCTGACAGTGATCGGCATCGTCTTCCTGACCTTCGGTTACCGGCTGCTGCCGGTGCGCAACCGCCAGCAGGCGTCGGTGGAGGATATTCTCGACCAGTCGGCCTATACCGCCGAAGCGACGCTGCCCGCAGACAGCACCTTTGCCGACAGACCGCTGCGCGAGCTTTTGAAACAGGCGGATGGCGATGTGATTGCCAGCACCATCCTGCGCGGGCCGCGGCGCATCTCCCCCTTCCCCGATGTCAATCTGAAGCCCGGCGATACCATTCTTCTCGAAGGCAACCCGGAAGGCCTCGATCGCATCGTCTCGCAGGCCAAGCTGCTGCTATCAGGCAAGCCGCTCACCGAAAACGGCCAGAAGACCGCCGACCTCATCTCAATGGAAGCCGTGATCAGCAACGAATCCGTTCTCAACGGAATTTCGGCGCGCGAACTGGCGCTGTCCTATACACGCGGCGTCAATCTGATCGCGGTCAGCCGGCGCGGGCACCGGGTCAGCCAGAGGCTCTCCGACCTGACATTGCAGGCGGGCGACGTCATTCTCTTGCAGGGAAGCCGCAAGAACCTGCCGCAGGTGCTGCAGGAATTTTCCCTGTTGCCCCTGGCGCAGCGGGAAATCCTGCTTGGCGTGCAGCGACGCGCGCTTTTGCCTGTCATCGTGCTTGCCGCCGCCATGATTGCCGCCGGCAGCGGGCTCGTGCCGGTCTCGGTGGCCTTTTTCGCCGCCGCTTTCCTGATGATCGTCGTCGGCGCGATCCCGCTGACCGAGGTCTATAAATCGATCGACGGGCCGATCCTCGTCATGCTCGCCGCCCTCATTCCCGTCAGCGACAGTCTGCGCACCAGCGGTGCCAGCGAGCTTATCGCCGCCTGGCTCGGCCACGCGGCGCAAGGTCTGCCGCCCTTTGCCGCGCTGGGCATGATCCTGCTCACCGCCATGGCGGTGACGCCCTTCCTCAACAATGCCGCAACCGTTCTCGTCATGGCCCCATCGCCGCCGGTTTCGCCACCACGCTCGGCTTTAGGCCGGAGGCCTTTCTGATGGCGGTGGCGATCGGCGCCGGCTGCGATTTCCTCACGCCCATCGGCCACCAGTGCAATACGCTGGTCATGGGTCCCGGCGGTTATCGTTTTGGTGATTATCCACGCCTCGGACTGCCGCTGTCGATCATGATCGTCATCGCCAGCATTCCCATGCTGCTTTACGTCTGGCCGGTGAATTAAGGGTGGTTTGGTTCGGGCGGTGCACCGAGGCAAAGACAGCCCAACGTCCTTATTTCCTTGACGCCTGCGGCATAATATGGCCTAAGCCGATGCCGAACGGGAATGTGCAAAAGCGCGCGTGACACGCGCCTTTCGGCATGATTTCCTACCGCATTCAAACGAAAACTTCGTGATGTCAGGGTGAAAAAGCCCTGATCTCACTGCCCCGTCACGACGAGTGAATTTCATGACCACTTCCGGCGTTCGCGTCCGCATCGCACCTTCCCCCACCGGCGAGCCGCATGTCGGCACCGCCTATATCGCGCTGTTCAACTATCTCTTCGCCAAGAAACACGGCGGCGAGTTCATCCTGCGCATCGAGGATACCGACGCCACCCGCTCGACCCTCGAATATGAGCAGAAGGTGCTGGAGGCGCTGCGCTGGACCGGCCTCACCTGGTCGGAAGGTCCCGATGTCGGTGGCCCCTACGGCCCCTATCGCCAGTCCGAGCGCAAGCCGATGTACTGGCCCTATGCTGAAGAGCTGCTGGAAAAGGGCCATGCCTTTCGCTGTTTCTGCACGCCCGAGCGGCTTGAGCAGATGCGCGAGGCGCAGCGCGCCGCCGGCAAGCCGCCGAAATATGACGGTCACTGCCTCAACCTGAAGGCAGAAGAAGTCACGGCCCGCGTTGCCGCCGGCGAGCCCAATGTCGTGCGCATGAAGATCCCGACCGAAGGTTCGTGCGATTTCCATGACGGCGTCTACGGCGATGTCTCGATACCCTGGGATTCGGTCGACATGCAGGTGCTGATCAAGGCCGACGGCATGCCGACCTATCACATGGCAAACGTCATCGACGACCATCTGATGAAGATCACCCATGTGGCGCGCGGCGAAGAATGGCTGGCCTCCGTGCCCAAGCACATCCTGCTCTACCGTTATTTCGGCTGGGAGCAGCCCACGTTCATGCATCTTTCGCTGATGCGCAACGCCGACAAGTCGAAGCTCTCCAAGCGCAAGAACCCGACCTCGATCTCCTATTATTCCGCTCTCGGCTACCTGCCGGAAGCGCTGATGAACTTCCTTGGCCTGTTCTTCATCCAGATCGCCGAAGGCGAAGAGCTTTTGACCATGGAAGAACTGGCGGCGAAGTTCGACCCGGAAGCGCTTTCCAAGGCCGGCGCCATCTTCGATATCCAGAAGCTGGACTGGCTGAACGGCCGCTGGCTGCGCGAGAAGCTGACACCGGAAGACTTCATTGCCCGCACCCTGGAATGGGCGATGGAAAATGCCCGCCTGACCGAAGGCCTGAAACTCGCCCAGAGCCGCATTTCCAAGCTCGGCGAATTGCCGAACCTTGCTGGCTTCCTGCTTTCGAGCGATGTCGGCCTGACGCCTGCTTCCTTTGCGGGTCTCAAAAGCAAGCCGGAGGAAATCCACGAAATCCTCACCACCGTTGCCGCCGATCTGGAAAAGATGCCGGATTGGAACGTGGAAGCGATCGAGGCCGAGCTGCGCGATGTTGCCGAACGCACGGGCAAGAAGCTGCGCGTCGTGACGCCGCCGCTCTTCGTCGCCGTCTCCGGTTCCTCGCGCTCGCTGCCGCTGTTTGACTCGATGGCGCTGCTTGGCCGCTCCGTGGTGCGCCAGCGGTTGAAGATGGCGATTGCCGTTGTGGCCACGATGGTTGGCAGCGGTGTTTGATGCCTGCCGGGGCGGGTTTTACATCCACCCCTCATTCCTGTGCTTGTCACAGGAATCCAGCCACGGCGCGTCTGCGCCGTGAAAGAATGAATTGAGGTCTCCCGCGCCCAAGGACTTGGGCGCACTGGATTCCTGTGACAAGCACAGGAATGAGGGATACGGGAGGCGATGGTCGCCGCGGCAACGCCGCAACAGGAATTGAACGATGAACGACAAGACAACCGAAACCACCGCCCTTTCCTCCGACGCCACCGAAGTGCGTCGCCAGAAACTCGCGCTGCTGCGCGAGCAGATCGGCGATGTCTATCCGGCGCATTTCCACCGCACGCTCACCAATGCGGAGCTCGCGGAAAAATATGCCGATATCGAAGCCGACGTCGAAACCGGCGATACGGTGACGGTGGCTGGCCGCGTTTATTCCTCGCGCAATTCCGGCATGTTCATGGATATCCATGATGCCTCGGGCAAGGTGCAGATCTTCTCCCACAAGGATACGACGCCGGAAGCGGCGCGCAACCTTTTGCCGATGATCGATATCGGCGACATCATCGGCGTGACCGGCAAGGTGCGCCGCACCAAGCGCGGCGAGCTGACGATCAACGCCGAAGAAATCACCATGCTGACGAAGTCGCTGCTGCCGATGCCGGAAAAGTGGCACGGCGTCTCCGACATCGAGCTGCGTTACCGCAAGCGCCATCTCGACATTCTCTCCAACGAGGAATCCAAGCTGCGCTTCCTGCAGCGTTCGAAGATTCTCTCCGGCATTCGCCGTTTCATGGAGGCCGAAGGCTTCCTTGAAGTGGAAACGCCGATGCTGCAGACCATCTATGGCGGTGCGACGGCCGATCCGTTCAAGACCTTCCACAATACGCTGAAGATGGACATGTATCTGCGCATCGCGCCGGAACTGTTCCTGAAGCGCACGCTGGTTTCGGGCCTCACCGACAAAGTCTTCGAAATCAACCGCAACTTCCGCAACGAAGGCGTCTCCACCAGGCACAATCCAGAATTCACGATGATGGAGTGCTACTGGGCCTATGCCGACTACGAGGACATCATGGGTCTCGTGGAGCGGCTGTTCGAGACGCTGGCGATTGCCCTGCACGGCACGACCGAGGTGGAATTCCAGGGCCAGACGATCTCGTTCAAGGGTCCGTTCAAGCGCGTGCCGATGCCTGATGCGGTAAAGGAAGCAACCGGCATCGACTTTCTTGCCATCAAGACGGATGAAGAGGCCCGCGCTGCGGCCAAGGCCGCCGGTTTTGCCGTCGAGAAGGACTGGACATGGGGCGAATGCCTTGCCTTCATCTTCGAAGAGAAGGTGGAAGGCACGCTGATCCAGCCGAGCCACGTCACGCATTTCCCGAAGGACATTTCGCCGTTTGCCAAGGAAGTGCCGGGCGAGCCGCGCCTCGTCGAGCGTTTCGAAAGCTATTGCAACGCCTGGGAAGTGGGCAATGCCTTCTCGGAACTCAACGATCCGGAAGAACAGCGCCGCCGCATGGTGGAACAGCTGGAACAGGCGCACGCCCGCGGCGAAAAGGACAAGCAGCTGGACGAGGAATTCCTCGATGCCATCGACCAGGGCATGCCGCCCGCCGGCGGTCTCGGCATCGGCGTCGATCGTCTGATCATGCTTCTGACCAACGCCCGTCGATCCGCGACGTCATCCTGTTTCCGGCCCGCCGCAACAAGGCGGATTAAGCAAAGAACGACACGGGAGCTTCATGTGACGAAGTTCCCGATAGTCTCCGTCAGCCAGCCCATCCATTATTCCTCATTCCTGTGCTTGTCACAGGAATCCAGTCAGCCCAAGTCTTTGGGCTGATAAGGCTTTTTTCGCCGCGCAGACGCGCGTCGGCTGGATTCCTGTGACAAGCACAGGAATGAGGGAAGATGGGTAGGCTCGTGCGAAAAATCTTCGCGTGGCATATTGTGGATTCAGCTTAAATCCGCCGTACCCTAATGCCCCGACTTCCCCGCAACCGGCTCTTTCGCCGGTGCACTTTCAGCTGGCTTCCCCTCCGCCGCCTGCGCAGTCGTCGAGCCTTTTCCGAAGATCAGTGACTTCAGATAGGTCAGGCTGAAGATGCTGCCGCCATCGGCTTCCGGTGTGGAGGTGAGAAGCTCATCGGCGCCAGGTTCGCCGTGGGCTTCGGGAGACGAGGCCTCCGGAGACGGGGTTTCGCCATGGGCGGCTCCGCCGTCATTCGTCTGCTCCGGCGCGGCGTCATGTGCGCCCTCGCCCTTGGTTTCGCCGTGGCCCGATGCCGCTTTTGCGGCCTTGCCATCGTGGCCTTCGGCAGCGGCATCCGAAGCGGGTGTCGCGCAATCGGTCGCATCCGTCAGGCTTGCCGCCATCGCTTCGCTGTCTTCCAGCGGCAGATCGATGCGAAGCCCGTAAAACTGGCCGCTGCCATTGGCGGCGCCATCATAATAAAACGCTGAGTAATGCTGGGCATCGGCGCCCTCGGGCATTTTCGCCGGGTCGGCAATAAAGACCACCTGCGCGGCAATGGCGCGGCCGCGCATTTCCGAGCGCAATTGCGGTCCGTTTTTGTCGAGCACGGAAACCTGCACCAGATCCGGCTTCTGCTTGTCGTAAACCGCTTTGGCGACGCGTAGCGCGGTCTTCAGGCGATCCGTGCCATCGCCGCCATCGGTGCGGATGAATTTGCGCACCCAAAGGGAGCCGTTCTTGCGGATGTTGACTGTCTGGACTGCGTCGCACGAAAGCCCGTTGGCGGAGGCATAGGATGGGCCAAGCAGCCGCTCGCTGCCGATGAACACGGCAGCAGAACCGGTCGCACCCGCCAAAAGCAGGATCCCGCCTCCGATCATAACGAGTTTGCGCGAAAACCGCATTCGTCCGAATACAGCCTTCACCCGCAACATCCTGACATCCAGTACCCCGCCTATCGCCCTCACCCCAAAACGTGGCTCGAAGGATGAGGAACACACGCGGGATGAAGCCCAGGACCACGCTGTCCCAAGCCTTGCGATAGTGCCGCTTTCTCATTGAAAAAAGTTTAACCCGCGCAGCATGGCATCGGCAAAAACGCACCATTTTCGGACATTTGCGAATTCCACTAAATTGCGAATGATTTGCAATAGCGTTGACAAGTGTGATTTTATAACAGATGGTATTGAGAATTAATCGCAACAACATTCGGTGACAGACGTGAATTTCCTTAAAATCCGGCATGCCGTTTTCGCTTTCTCCCTTTTCCTGCCCGCCGCCGCCATTGCCCAGGAAAAACCGACGGTGGTTACCACCTTCACCATCATCGCCGACGTGGCGCGCAATGTGGCGGGCGACGCGGCCGAGGTGGAGAGCATCACCAAGCCGGGCGCGGAAATTCACAACTACCAGCCGACACCGCGCGACATTCTCAAAGCCCGCAAGGCCGATCTGGTTTTACGCAACGGTCTCAATCTGGAATTGTGGTTTGAGAAGTTCCTGGCCAACCTCTCCGGCGTGCCGAGCGTGACGGTGAGCGACGGCGTGAAACCGATGGCGATCAGCGGCGGCGCCTACCAGGGAAAACCCAATCCGCACGCCTGGATGTCACCCGATAACGCCTTGATCTACGTGGAAAATATCCGTAAGGGCCTGGCCGAGATAGACCCTGCCCATGCCGATGTCTATGCCGCCAATGCCAAGGCCTATTCGGACAAGATCAGAGCCACCATCCAGCCCATCCGCGACGAGCTTTCCGCTCTCCCACAAGACAAGCGCTGGTTGGTCACCAGTGAAGGCGCATTTTCCTATCTCGCCCGCGATTTCGGACTGAAGGAACTGTTCCTGTGGCCGGTCAACGCCGACAGCCAGGGAACGCCGCAGCAGGTGCGCGGCGTGATCGATGCCATGCGCGAACATAATATACAGGTCATCTTCAGCGAAAGCACGGTTTCCGCCGATCCGGCCGAACAGGTGGCAAAGGAAACGGGTGCGGCTTACGGTGGCATACTCTACGTGGATTCGCTGAGCGAGGCCGACGGGCCGGTGCCGACCTATCTCGATCTGCTGCGGGTAACCAGCAGCACGATTGCGAAAGGACTGTCCTCATGAGGATGGGCGGTAAAAAAACCGCAGGCGGCCTGACGGTTCAAAATGCGACAGTGACCTATCGAAACGGCCACACCGCATTAAGAAATGCCAGCTTTTCCATTCCACGCGGTACGATCACTGCACTTGTCGGCGTCAACGGTGCCGGCAAGTCCACGATTTTCAAGGCGATCATGGGTTTCGTGCCGCTGGCCGCCGGTTCCGTCTCGATTTTCGACCTGCCGGTGAAGGACGCTCTGCGCAAAAACCTCGTGGCCTATGTGCCGCAGGCCGAAGAGGTGGACTGGAGCTTTCCGGTGCTGGTGGAGGATGTGGTGATGATGGGCCGCTACGGCCACATGAACTTCCTGCGCATCCCTTCAAAACGCGATCACCAGATGGTGGAGGAGGCGCTGAGACGCGTCAACATGCTCGACTATCGCAAGCGGCAGATCGGCGAACTCTCAGGCGGTCAGAAGAAGCGGGTGTTTCTCGCCCGTGCGCTGGCGCAGGAGGGCCAGGTCATTCTGCTGGACGAACCCTTCACCGGCGTCGATGTGACGACGGAGGAACAGATCGTCGCCCTTTTGAAAGCGCTGCGCGACGAGGGCCGCGTCATGCTGGTTTCCACTCATAATCTCGGCAGCGTGCCGGAATTCTGCGATCGCGCCGTTTTCGTCAAGGGAACTGTGCTGGCCTCCGGCAAGACGGCGGATACCTTCAACGAGGAGAACCTGCAAAAGGCCTTTGGCGGCAGCCTGCGCCACTTCATCCTTGGCGGAGCCGACCTGCATGACGACGCCGATCCGCGCCGCGTGAAGGTCATCACCGATGACGAGCGGCCCTTCGTGATTTACGGAAAGAACGGCCAGAACGGGCACGACCCTGACGCTCCGAAGGAAAAAATCGATGATAAACAGCCTTCTTGAGCCCTTTACCTATGGCTACATGCTGAACGCCATCTGGGTAAGCGCGCTTGTCGGCGGTGTCTGCGGTTTTCTGTCGGCCTATCTGATGCTGAAGGGCTGGTCGCTGATCGGCGACGCGCTCTCGCACGCCATCGTTCCGGGTGTGGCGGGCGCCTATATGCTGGGCCTGCCGTTTTCACTAGGGGCATTCCTCTCCGGCGGGCTTGCGGCCGGCTCCATGCTATTCCTGAACCAGAAGACGAGGCTCAAGGAAGACGCGATCATCGGGCTGATCTTCACCTCGTTCTTCGGGCTCGGACTATTCATGGTCTCGCTCTCGCCCACCTCGATCAATATCCAGACCATCGTGCTTGGCAATATTCTGGCGATCACCACCGAAGACACGATCCAGCTCGCGCTGATCGGCGGCATCAGCCTCCTCGTACTGGCGCTGAAATGGCGCGACTTCATGGTGGTGTTCTTTGATGAAAACCACGCCCGCACCGTGGGTCTGAAGCCGGAAGTGCTGAAGGTGATCTTCTTCACCCTGCTCGCCGCCTCCACTGTCGCGGCCCTGCAGACGGTCGGCGCCTTCCTCGTCGTCGCCATGGTGGTGACGCCGGGTGCAACCGCCTACCTCTTGACCGACCGTTTCGAGCGGCTGATCCTGATGAGCCTCGTGATCGGTGCGGCCACCAGCTTCGTCGGCGCCTATCTCAGCTATTTCCTCGATGGCGCAACCGGCGGCGTCATCGTCGTGCTGCAAACGGCGATCTTCCTTGCCGCTTTCGTCTTTGCCCCGAAACACGGGCTTCTCGCTTCCAGAGCCAAAGCCCGCAAGGCGCTCGGAGAAACGTCATGAGCGAATATCTCGAACTCGCCATCCTGCCGTTCCAACTGCCATTCATGCAATATGCCTTCGTGATCACGCTGATGATCGCGGTGCCGATGGCCATGCTGTCGTGTCTTCTGGTATTGAAGGGCTGGTCGCTGATGGGCGACGCGGTTTCGCATGCCGTTCTGCCAGGCGTCGTCATCGCCTATATTGCCGGAATTCCGCTTTCCATCGGCGCTTTCATCGCCGGCATGATCTGCGCGCTCGGCACCGGTTTCATCAAGGAAAACAGCCGCATCAAGGAAGATACGGTGCTTGGCATCGTCTTTTCGGGCATGTTCGGGCTTGGGCTGGTGCTTTATGTGAAGGTCCAGAGCGACGTACATCTGGATCACATCCTCTTCGGCGACATGCTTGGCATTGCCCCGTCAGACATGCTGGAAACTGGCCTGATTGCGCTTTGCGCAACGCTGTTCCTGACGCTTCTGCGCAAGGACCTGCTGGTCAACGCCTTCGATCCGCAGCATGCCAAGGCGATCGGCCTGCCGGTGCGTGTGCTGCATTACGGCCTGCTGATGGTTCTGTCGCTCGCTGTCGTCGGCGCGCTGAAGGCGGTGGGCATCATCCTGTCTGTCGCCATGCTGGTGGCGCCGGGCGCAATCGCTTTCCTGCTGACGCGGCGCTTTTCCACCATGCTCGTCGTGGCGATTGCGGTGGCGGTCATCTCATCCCTATCTGGCATATGGCTAAGCTTCCTGATCGACAGCGCGCCTGCTCCCACAATCGTGCTCTTCATGAGCCTCGCCTTCGTTGCCACCTTCATCCGCACCACCTGGAAAGCCCATCGCATCAATGCGGCGCGTGAAACGGCGATTTAAAACAACGATTTTTGCGGGCGCATGGAACATTTTCGCCTTTTGCGCGTCATTTTCGAGAGTCCGCTGCAAGACGGCAGACTCTTGAAAATTAAGCGAAAGGGGAAGCTCCATGCTGAAATGGGCTCTTATTTTCTTTGTTATTTCTTTGATCGCGGGCGTATTCGGCTTTACCGGCATTTCGGCGGCGGCAGCGGGCGTGGCCCGAATATTGTTCTTCATCGCCGTGGTGATCTTCCTGGTCTTCCTCGTGCTTGCACTGATGGCCGGAAGCGCGGTCGTCTGAATGAAAAAAGGCGACCGGCTTTTACGCCGGTCGCCTCTCGCATTTCCCTTAAAAAAATCAGCCCGTCCAACCGCCATCGATCACATGGATCTGGCCAGTGGTGAAGCCCGCCTCATCAGAAGCGAGATACGTCACAAGAGCTGCGATTTCTTCCGGCGTGGCGATGCGGCCCATCGGCTGGCGGGCGATGAAATCTGCCAGAGCCTGTTCGTAATTGCCGGTAGCGCGCAGCCGGTCATGCAGGGACGGGCTGTCCACCGTGCCGGGGCAGATGGCGTTGCAGCGAATGCCCTTGGTGACGAAATCGGCAGCAATGGCCTTGGTCAATCCCACGACGGCCGCCTTTGAGGCAGTATAAGCGAAGCGGTTCGGCACGCCTTTTACACTTGATGCAACCGAGGACATGTTGACGATCGCGCCTTTGCCCTTTTCCAGCATGCCGGGCAGGAAGGCGCGGCAGGTGCGGTACATGGCCTTGGCATTGAGATCGAAGGAGAAATCCCAGTCCTTTTCCTCGCAGTCGAGAATGGTGCCGGAATGAACGAAACCGGCGCAGTTGAACAGCACATCCGCATGGCCGATATCGGCGGCGAAATCCTTGACGCCGTCGCCATCCAGCACGTTCAGAACCCGCGTTTCCGCACCTTTCAGGGTGGAAAGCGCCTGTTCGTTGATATCGGTGGCAATCACGCGCGCGCCGAGCGATATGAAACGCTCCGCCGTCGCCCGGCCGATACCCTGGCCGGCGGCGGTGATCACCACTGTCCGGCCGTTAAAATCCTGCACCATGAATAGCCTCCCGCTATGGCGCGCCCGCCCATCGGGGACCGGACCGCTGAATTTCGATGATCTCAAATATGGATCGACAATTCATATGTAAACGCGGTATTCATATGGCGTCAAGCAAACTTGCGCGGATGGCGGGCATCGGGCAACCATATTTTCAGGTTGCCATATCCGCCCGGCCACCATGCAAAACACCATCGAGGCCAGATGACCGACGACGACAGCGAAAGATACCGCGCTCCTGCCCTCGACAAGGGCCTTGATATTCTCGAGCTTCTGGCCCGCACCGATGGCGGGCTGACGCAGATCGAGATCGCCAAGGCGATCGGCAAAAGCCCGAACGAACTTTACCGCATGCTGGACCGGCTGGTGCGCCGCGGTTACGTGCAGCGGCTGGAGGGCGACCGGTTTTCACTGACGCTGAAGATGTTCGGGCTGGCGCATTTCCACGCACCGATCCGCCGCCTCGTTTCTTTTGCCGCACCGGTGATGCGCGATTTTTCCGCAAGCGCCGCGCAGGCCTGCCACCTGGCGGTCTATGACCGCGGCAGCGTGGTCGTCATCGCCCAGCAGGAATCTTCCACCTACTGGGCCATGTCCCTGCGGGTGGGGGCGCAGATGAGCCTGTTCCACACCGGTTCCGGCCACGTGCTTCTGGCCTTCCAGACAGACGCCCAACGCGAGATCATGATCACCGAGCAGGTGCGGGGCGGTGGCGAAACAGTGCCTGAAGGCCTTGCCGAGCGGCTGGCGGAGGTGCGCCGACAGGGTTTCGAATCCATGGACAGCCTTCAGACCGCTGGCGTGCGCAATATTTCCGCCCCGGTGCTGACGCTCGACGGCACAGCACTTGCCGTCATCACCTGCCCCTACATCACCCCGCTCGGCGGCAAGGCGCCCACGCGCGAGGCCTGCGAGGCGCTGATCCGCGATGCGGCAAAGCGCATTTCCGAAGTGGCGACGGGAAACGGAAGCGACTGAAACGCACAAAAAACGCGACCGGCAGGGGCCCGATCGCGTTTTGAGTGACTGGAGATTATGTGGTGTAAACGCGGTGAGAGCGTTGATGGTTCCCGTCGCGGTTGATAACAAAGTCCGAGCAACTCTCCTCCGTCATTCCGGCCTTGAGCCGGAATCCAGCCACGGCGCGTCTGCGCCGTGAGGAATGAGTCTTTTGCGATCAATGACTTGATCGCACTGGACCCCGGATCAAGTCCGGGGTGACGCGGTGGGGATGCTACGCTTTCGCCAAACACCCGAATTATCCAAGAGGAACACAATGTTCCCCCTTTTTTATTAGGCAGCAGCCAGCGTCAGTTCCTTGCGGACCATTTCGCGCAGCGTCACCAGATCCTTTGCGAACAGACGGATGCCTTCCGAGAGCTTCTCGGTTGCCATCGCGTCTTCGTTCATCGCCCAGCGGAACGCCTTTTCGTCAAGCGACTGCAGCGCCTCCGGCTTGGCGTTGTCGGGCGAAAGCTTGCGCTCGAGCGTACCGGTGTCCTTGTCCAGCTCTTCCAGGAGAGCCGGGCTGATCGTCAGGCGATCGCAACCGGCAAGCGCCTCGATCTCGCCGACATTGCGGAAAGATGCGCCCATGACGACGGTGCTGATGCCATTGGCCTTGTAGTAATTGTAGATGCTGCGCACCGACACAACGCCCGGATCGGTCTCGGCGGTGTAGGTCTCGCCGGTCGACTTTTTGTACCAGTCGAGGATACGGCCGACGAAAGGCGAGATGAGGAAGACCTTGGCTTCGGCGCAGGCGATGGCCTGTGCCTGCGAGAACAGGAGCGTCAGGTTGCAGTCGATACCCTCGGACTGGAGAACCTCGGCAGCCTTGATGCCTTCCCAGGTGGAAGCAAGCTTGATGAGGATGCGTTCACGCTCGATGCCGCGCTCCTTGTAGGCGGCGATGATGTGGCGCGCCTTGGTGATGGAGGCCTGCGTATCGAAGGAAAGGTCCGCATCGACTTCGGTCGATACGCGGCCTGGAACGAGGCCGGCAAGAGCCGCACCCACGGAAATGGCGAGGCGATCGGCAACGGCAGCGACGACGGCGTCGGACTGGCCGCCCTGCTTCTTGCCCCAGGCGACGGCTTCCTTCACCGCATCCGCAAAAGCGGGCGTGCCGAGAGCTTTCAGAACGATGGTGGGGTTGGTGGTGCAATCCACCGGCTTCAGGCGCGCAACCGCCTCGATATCGCCGGTATCGGCAACGACCGTTGTGATGGCGCGAAGTTGTTCGAGTTTAGACGTCATACCGAATGATCCTTCATGATCTCTTCAAAACTTGCCAAGCCGTCTTTTCGTTCCCGCACCATGGGTGCGCCCAAGGCCGAAATCGCGGTTCTGTCCGGCTCCGACTATCGCAAGCGACAGGGCCAAAAGTCAAGACATTTGCGCATCGCAATTGACATAAGTTTCACGCCTGCGATACTCGGCCGTCCATAAAGAATGGCGGAAACCGTGGCGAAACTGAGAAGAGAAACCCATACGGCCTATTCGGAAGCGGCTTCGCTGAGGCTGCGCGCCGCGTGGCTCTATTATAATCAGGGCATGACGCAGAAAGATGTCGCCGAGAAACTCGGCATTAGCCGCTCCACCGTCATCCGTCTTCTCGACGAGGCGATGAAGCGCTCCGAGGTGCAGATCTGGATCAATGAAGGCATCGAGGATTTCGTCGAGCTCGCCGGCCGGCTGGAGGCGGCTTATGGGCTGGATGAGGCGGTGATCATTCCCTCCCCGGCTCATCCCCCGGCAAGGCAAGTGCTGAAGGCACCGCCAAGGCCGTGGGCCTGGCGCTCGGGCAATTTCTCTCTGAAGCGGTACCGAATGGCGCCACCATCGGCGTCGGCTGGGGCCGCACCATGACCGCATCGCTATCGAGCTTTCGTCCGCCGCGCCGGGAAAACTGCAAGGTCGTCTCACTGCTCGGCGGCATCGTCGCCGTGCACCAGACCAACCCGCTCGATTACACCTGGCGGCTGGCGAGCGCGCTCGGCGCGGAATGTTACATGTTTCTCGCACCGCTACTGGTGGATTCCGTCGAGACCAAACGGGCGCTGATCGAAAAATGCGGACTTGCGACGCTTTACGATCTGGCCGAAACCCTTGATCTCGCCATTGTCTCCTGCGGCGATATCGGCCCGCATTCGACATCGCTGTCGGAAGGCTTCATTTCGAAGGCGACGCTTCAGGAACTCATCGACGCCGGCTGTGTCTGCGACACGATGTTCAACTTCATCGACGCGGAAGGCCGTTCCGTCGATCACCCGATCAATCAGCGCGCCATGGCGATAGATCTCGACACGCTGCGCAAGGCCAAGCATATCGTCCTTGCCTCCGGCGGCGCTCACCGCGCCGTCGCCATCCGCGCCACCATCAAACGTATCGGATGTAATACGCTGATCACCGACGAGGCGGCGGCAAGGGCGTTGATGGAGCTGGTTTAGGCCTCGTCAGGCGTTTCAGTCTCTTCCTCATTCCTGTGCTTGTCACAGGAATCCAGCCGGCGCGCGTCGGCGCGACGGGAAGAGTCTTTTCAGCCCAAGGACTTGGGCTGGCTGGCAACTGTATTGTCAGGTTTTAGCAAAGACGGTTTTATCCCTGAGGATTGCGTTTGCGGCGACGAGGATTTTGCGGGCGATGGCAATGATCATGACCTTGAACGGTTTGCCCTTGGTCTGCATGGTTTGCGCCGTGCGGGCGAAGGCGGTCTTCAGCCTGTAAGCCACCAGCGCCGCCATGTAGAGGGCATCGCGCACGCGCTTTCGTCCGCCGCGAATATGGCGCTGGCCGCGTTTGATGCCGCTGTCGGCATTGAAGGGAGCAAGTCCCGCCAATGCCGCCATGGCTTTGGAAGAGCTGCCGCCCAGTTCCGGCATATGCGCCATCAGCGTGAATGCGGTGACTGGCCCGACGCCCGGAATGGAACGAAGCCTGGTGCTTTGTTCGTTCAGTTCCGCGTTTTCCCGGACATGGGCGTGACAGGCTTTTTCGATCGCCTCGATCTCGCCGTCCAGCCAGATGAGATGGCGCTCCAGACTATCGTGCTCCATGGGTTCTGCGCTGGAAAGGCGAAGCCGCTCCTGCTGGCGCATGGCAACGAGCTGATCGCGCCTTGTATGGAAGCTGGCAAGCGCCTGCCGGGCCGGATCGGGTGGTGTGCTGGTTGCGGGGCCAAGCGTTTCGCCCATGCGTGCCAGCAGGCGGGCATCGATGGCGTCGGTCTTGGCCAGGCGGCCGGTGGCTCTTGCGAAGTCGCGCGCCCGGGCGGGGTTGACCCGGCAATACGGACGCTGTTGCCGATCGAGAGCCGCGCGCAGCTGCCTGTCATAACGCCCGGTCGCCTCCAGAATGACCGTCGCCTCCTGCCCCTCCAGGCTTTGCAGCCATGCATGAATGGCGGCAGCGGTGTTGTCGATGCGGATATGCCGGGATGTCCGGCCGTCGAAAAGATCAAGATGCGCCTTGGCGACGTCGCATCCAATGAAAACAGGGTGTATCATGGCAAGCCTCATCCTGTGCTTCGAGGTCCGCGCTCACGGCCTCAATCAACTGTTCAGGTTGGGATATCAAAGGCGGACGGAGGACCAGAGCCAGCAAGCGGTCTCAAACGACCAGGATCCCGACGGCCTTCCGTCCGCTACCATTCTAGCACAGACGCAATACACAGGATCCCTGTGACAAGCACAGGGATGAGGGAGACCAGCCTCACACCTTCCCCGTTTCCCAGCCGAGCATCGCCCTCTTGCGGGTCAGGCCCCAGTGATAACCGGTCAGCGCCCCGCTTTTGCCGACAGCACGGTGGCAGGGAACGACGAAGGAAACGGGGTTGGCGCCGACGGCCGCACCGACAGCGCGGGAAGCCGTGGGCTGGCCGATATCGCAGGCGATATGCGAATAGGTGACGGCGCGGCCCATCGGGATTTTCAACAGGCTCTCCCAAACCCGCACCTGAAAATCCGTGCCGAGCAACACGACGCGCAGCGGCCTGTCCGCCGACCACATGGACGGATCGAAAATGCGCGCGGCATAGGGCGCCGTCGCTTCGCGATCCTCGACATAGCCCGCATTCGGCCAGCGGCCGGCCATGTCCTCGAAACAGGCCCTTTCATCACCGGCATCGGCAAAGGCGCAGCCGGCAAGGCCGCGATCTGTCACCATGACCAGCGCAAGCCCGAAGGGCGAGGTGTGGAAACCGTAACGGATCGTCAGCCCACCGCCTTTGGCCTTCCATTCGCCCGGCGACATGGCCTCATGGGTGACGAACAGATCGTGCAGGCGGCCCGGCCCCGACATGCCGACCTCGATCGAGGTTTCCAGCAGCGGCAAGTCCTCTTCGCGCAACAACCTCTTGGCATGATCGAGCGTCACGGCCTGCAGGAATGCCTTGGGTGAAAGGCCAGCCCAACGGGTGAAGGTCTTCTGCAATTGCGTCGGCGACTGGCCGAGCTCTGCGGCAATGGCTTCGAGGGAGAGCTGCTCGCGATAATCCAGCGTCAAAAGCTCGATAACCCCGCGCACCGTGTCGTAATCCGATCCGATGGGGGTGATGTCTTCATTCAGCATGATATTGGCGTTCATCGCATTTCTCCTAACGCTTCACAGAAAACCACCAAAGCGCGTCGGTCTCCACCCGTTTCTTGCGTTGCATCACAATACGCAACCTAAATGTTTTATCTGCCGGAATATCCCCACCCCCTCATTCCTGTGCTCGTCACAGGAATCCAGCCGACGCGCGTCCGCGTGGCGGAAAGAGTCCTTTCATCCCAAAGACTTGGGCTGGCTGGCAACTGTATTGTCAGGTTTTAGCAAAGACGGTTTTATCCCTGAGGATTGCGTTTGCGGCGACGAGGATTTTGCGGGCGATGGCAATGATCATGACCTTGAACGGTTTGCCCTTGGTCTGCATGGTTTGCGCCGTGCGGGCGAAGGCGGTCTTCAGCCTGTAAGCCACCAGCGCCGCCATGTAGAGGGCATCGCGCACGCGCTTTCGTCCGCCGCGAATATGGCGCTGGCCGCGTTTGATGCCGCTGTCGGCATTGAAGGGAGCAAGTCCCGCCAATGCCGCCATGGCTTTGGAAGAGCTGCCGCCCAGTTCCGGCATATGCGCCATCAGCGTGAATGCGGTGACTGGCCCGACGCCCGGAATGGAACGAAGCCTGGTGCTTTGTTCGTTCAGTTCCGCGTTTTCCCGGACATGGGCGTGACAGGCTTTTTCGATCGCCTCGATCTCGCCGTCCAGCCAGATGAGATGGCGCTCCAGACTATCGTGCTCCATGGGTTCTGCGCTGGAAAGGCGAAGCCGCTCCTGCTGGCGCATGGCAACGAGCTGATCGCGCCTTGTATGGAAGCTGGCAAGCGCCTGCCGGGCCGGATCGGGTGGTGTGCTGGTTGCGGGGCCAAGCGTTTCGCCCATGCGTGCCAGCAGGCGGGCATCGATGGCGTCGGTCTTGGCCAGGCGGCCGGTGGCTCTTGCGAAGTCGCGCGCCCGGGCGGGGTTGACCCGGCAATACGGACGCTGTTGCCGATCGAGAGCCGCGCGCAGCTGCCTGTCATAACGCCCGGTCGCCTCCAGAATGACCGTCGCCTCCTGCCCCTCCAGGCTTTGCAGCCATGCATGAATGGCGGCAGCGGTGTTGTCGATGCGGATATGCCGGGATGTCCGGCCGTCGAAAAGATCAAGATGCGCCTTGGCGACGTCGCATCCAATGAAAACAGGGTGTATCATGGCAAGCCTCATCCTGTGCTTCGAGGTCCGCGCTCACGGCCTCAATCAACTGTTCAGGTTGGGATATCAAAGGCGGACGGAGGACCAGAGCCAGCAAGCGGTCTCAAACGACCAGGATCCCGACGGCCTTCCGTCCGCTACCATTCTAGCACAGACGCAATACACAGGATTCCTGTGACGAGCACAGGGATGAGGGCGGCAGAGCGCGTCGACACTTCCTGATTCCCTCACATCCGCCTCCTGACATTCGCCAGCGCACCGCCAAAAGCCTTGGCGAAACTTTCCCGGTCATCCGGATTGAGAAACGACCCGATATCGGTCGCCTTGCCTTCGCCCGTGACATGCATGGAGACAATGCCGATTTCGTCGTGCCGCTGAACCCTGAAGCGTGCCCAGAAGGGATTGAAACGGTGCTCCACCATGCGCCCTGCCGGCGAGAACTTGCGGATCGACAGGCTCGTGCGCGAGACGCTGACCTCCTCCCGCGCCTTTGCGGCCCGGTAATTGGCGCGGAAGGCGACATAAAGCAGCAGAAAATCCAGCCCGAAAAACAGGCCGACGGGCCATGCCCGCTGGCGAGGAAAAAACCGCCATAAAGGAGGCAGGCGAGCCCGGACAAGGCAAGAAGCAGCCGGAAACCTCTTCTGCCAAGCGAACGGTGCGGAACGAGTTCCGCCGCGAAAATCGGGTGGTCGTTGAGCGTATCCACGTTGATTTCCTCAAGGCGGGCTGGCTATAGATAGGTCATGACAGTCGCCAAAAAACGATCCAGCACCCAAACCTTGAAAAAGTCAAATGCGACATCCGCCCGCAAACCGGTTCGGGTGAAGACGGCCTATTCCAGGGACGAGCTGACCGAAATATTCCGGCGTTTCTCCATCCAGCGGCCGGAGCCGAAAGGCGAGCTGGAACATACCAATCCCTTCACCCTGCTGGTGGCCGTGGCGCTTTCCGCGCAGGCGACCGACGTGGGCGTGAACCGGGCGACGCGGGCGCTGTTCAAGGTGGCCGATACGCCGGAAAAAATGCTGGCGCTCGGAGAAGAACAGCTGATCGGCCACATCAAGACCATCGGGCTTTACCGCAACAAGGCCAAAAACGTCATTGCCCTGTCGCAGATGCTGATCGACAATTTCGGCGGCGAGGTGCCGAAAACCCGCGAGGAGCTGGTCACCCTGCCGGGCGTCGGCCGCAAGACGGCCAATGTGGTGATGTCCATGGCCTTCGGCGTGCCCACGCTTGCCGTGGATACGCATGTGTTCCGCATCGCCAACCGGCTCTGTCTTGCGCCGGGGAAAACCCCGGACGAGGTGGAAGACCGGCTCGTCCGCATCATTCCCGAAGAATATCTGTTCCATGCCCATCACTGGCTGATCCTGCACGGGCGTTATTGCTGCAAGGCGCGCAAGCCGGAATGCGAACGCTGCGTGATTGCCGATATCTGCAAGTCGCCGGAAAAGACCTTCGATATTCCGGCGCCGCTGGTGGAATTACCCGCGCAGCTGTTCGGTGCGGCCAGCGGCGAATAAAGGATCACGCCGGCTGACGGCCTTGTGCAGATGCACCATCATCGAGGCGGCGAAAAGCGGTGTCAGAAGGTTCAGGAACGGGACGGCAAGAAATGCGGCGATCACCAGCCCGGCCATAAACACGGTGGTGCGGTGTTTTGAGCGGAACAGCCTCGCCTCGGCCGGTGTGCGGAAACGCATCGCCGCAAATTCGAAGAACTCCCGTCCCAGCAGATAGCCGTTGACCAGAAAAAACGCGATGAGGTTCACACCCGGCACCAGCAGCAGCAAAAGCGCGATGAGGTTGCCGGCAATAACGACGCCGAAGAACTTGATCGAGGAAAGCACCGCCTCGCCGATCGGCATCGCCTGGCCTGGCGGATCATTGGGATAGGTCTTTTTTTCCACCACTTCGGCGACATCGTCGAGAAACAGGCCGGCAATGACGGCGGTGACCGGCGAAATCAGCAGCGCCAATGCCAGCGCCAGTCCTATGCCGGCGAAAATGGCGAAAACGAACGTCAGCCATCCCGCCCAATCTGGCACGCCGGGGATCAGCGTATCCACCCACGGCAGGGCGAAATAGATGAAGATAGAGCGGATGGCGAACCACAGCGCCGCCAGCACCAGAAGCGTCAGCCCCAGAACCTTCCAGAAAACAGACCGGGTCTCGGCGGCGAAGAGATTTTGAAACGCCAGCCTTGCCGCATCGAATATCATTCGGAACTCCCTTGACGCTTCCGCGTTGAAACTTTCTGACTGAGCGAGAGATAAGAGCTTGCCGCCAGCTCTGCAAGAAGCACGGCAAGACGCCAACCGCTTGGAATTAAACCGCAGATGGAATTTCCCTTGAATAAAAGATATCTCTAAAATATAATAAAACATCTATTATAATTCGCATTCCGGTCCGGTGGAGGACATGGCCGGAAAAGCTTCCCCCACCGTCAAAACGCGGTTCGCACGCTGTTTTGCGCGCGCGCATGCATCATCGTTCAATAATCATAAGAATGAGGCGTTGGTGGAAAAGCTGCTGTTGAACCTCACGCGTGCCATGAAGGCTGGCACACCCTCCGAGCGCAAGATCGCCAAATATCTGATCGAGCATCTGGACGAGCTGCCATTCGAAACGGCGCAGACACTGGCTGCAAAGCTCGGCCTCAGCCCGATGACGGTCGGCCGCTTCCTGCGTTCGCTCGGATACCGGCAATTCAGCGATATCCGTGCCGATCTGCGCCATGCGGAGGAAGTGGTTGGTGAGGAACAGCCCGCATCGTCTGGAAGCAGCGAACAGTCCAATCCGTTTTCGCAGCTTCTGTCGCAGCAGATACAGGCCATTCAGACCGCTTTCGACATGACCTCACAGCCGATCTGGCGTCTGGCGATGAACGAGATTGCCTCGACGCCCGACGTTTTTCTGGCCACATCTCCCGAAGGCATGGGGACAGGACGCCACTTTCACGGGCGATTGCTGGAATACCGCAAGCAGGTCCATTATCTCGGCAGCGACAGCGCCGCTTATGTGACGTTATGGGATTTTGAGCCGGCAAAAGCCCTTCTCATCCTCATGGACTGCGGCGGCAGCCTCTCGCCGCTGCAGAACCTCTCATCCACGGCGCGCAAGAGCGGCTACAGAACCCTTTTGATCACCACCCGTTTCTATGAGTGGGGACCTGAAAGTGCCGATATCTGTCTTGCCATGCCGCACGCCCAGAATGGCGGCCAGGGCCTGCTGCAACTCGTCGCACTGATGGAATTCACGCTCTGCAGCCTGATTGCCGGCGCGGACGAGACGCGCAGGGCACGCATGAAAAACCTCACCGGCCTGAAGCGCTCGCTGGGCATCTGATCTGCGTCCTACGGGCATATGGATCGAGCGGGTGCCCCATCGCCAAACATTCTTGCCAAAATCAGAGGCTTTCCAGCTCCTGGCGATGGCGGTACATGGCAAGAAACCGGCGATAATCTCGCTCATAGCGGGACGCAAGCGCCGGATTTCCGGAAATTTCCGCATTGCCCGGATACATGGCGGCCCCCGCCGCCGCAATATCCGCATGGACGCCGCCGGCGGCGGCCGCCGTCATTGCCGTGCCGAGAAGAACGGCGTCAGCGGTGGCGGGAACCACGATGCGTTTGCCGGTCACATCAGCGTAAAGTTCCATCAGGAGCCGGTTTTTCACATGGCCTCCGGTGACATGCAGACTTTCCACCGCATAACCGAAGCGCTCCATGGCATCGAGAACATGGCGTGCGCCAAGCGCGATTGCCACTGCGGTGCGCCAGTAAAGCCGGCAGAGACTGTCGAAAGACGTATCCAGCGTCAGCCCGCTGATGACGCCGACGGCGTGCGGATCAGCCAGCGGCGAGCGGTTGCCGTGGAAATCCGGCAGCACATGCAGCCGATCGGCGAAGGCCTCGCCCTCGAGTGCGCGCAACTCAGCCACCCGTGCAACGATCCGGGCATGCAGCGCCGTATCCGGCTCACCACCGGCCGCATGCATGCGCACGATATGATCGAGCAGCGCGCCGGTGGCCGATTGCCCGCCCTCCACCAGCCAATGGCCGGGCAGGATCGCCTGCCAGTAGGGACCCCAGAGACTGTGGCCGGGCATCTGCCGCTCGGACATGGCGACAAGGCAGCTTGAGGTGCCGGCAATCAGCGCCACATGCCGGCCCACATCCCCCGAAAGGCATCCGCCGAGCGCGCCGAGCGCACCCGCATAGGCATCGATCATGCCCGCCGCCACCTGGCAACCCGTATCCAGACCAAGTTCTGCCGCCGCTTCAGGCGACAGGGGACCGATGCTTTCCCCCGGCATCACCGTGGTGTCAGGCAGCCCGGCCCGCTCTTTCAGATCGCCAAGCCCGGCCAGTTCGAGATAATCCGCCTGCCAGCCGGGATTTTCCTGCGCCAGGAAATTCCACTTCGCCGTCTGCGTGCAATTTGAACGCTTCGCCGAAGCGGTCGCTTTCCAGGTGAGGAAATCCGCCAGATCGAAGGCGAAAGACATGCGGGCCCAGCTTGCCGGCAAATTCTTCTTCAGCCACATCAGCTTCGGCATCTGCATTTCCGGCGACACGCTGTTACCGGCAAAATCCAAAACCCGGTGGCCGGATGCCGTCAACCGATCGGCCTCGGCGATTGCGCGGTGGTCAAGCCAGACGATCGTGTCGAACTTGTCTTTGCCAGTGACGGAGACCGAAACCGGCTCTCCCTTTTCGTCGCGGATAACCAGCGAGCAGGTGGCGTCGAACCCGATGGCGGCAATGCTTTCGCGCGGAACAGCCGCCTCGGCAAGCGCTGCCCTGACCGCGATGCAGACCGCGTTCCATATGTCGGTGGAATCATGTTCAGCGTGGTTTTCCTGCGGCCTCTGCATCAGGATGGGATGGGTGGAGCGGGCGAGAAGCCGGCCGGCCGGATCGAAAATCCCGGCGCGCGCGCTCGCCGTACCGACATCGACAGCCACGAGATTCTGACGCATCAAGACTTCAATTCCATCCCTTGCGCAACGACTTCCGGGCGGCGGCAGGCATGGTTTCCTTCAGCCTGCGTCACGTGCCACCTGGCTGTCAAAACCGCCCTTCCCCACATAACCGTCGACAAGTTGGACCAAATCCGGCATCGCGTCAAACGTGGCATCGGCCCCGAGACCCGCGATCTTTTCCCGGAATGCGGGAAACCGCGCATGCGAGCCGCCGGTAAAGGCAAAAACCGCCATGCCGGCTGCCTTTGCCGCCGCAATGCCCGCCGGGCTGTCCTCGATCACGATGCAGTGACGCGGATCAGCGCCCATTTCACGCGCGGCATGCAGGAAAAGATCGGGCGCCGGCTTGCCATTCTTCACCATGGTGGCGCTGAAGACGTGCGGCTCGAATTTGTCGATCAGGCCGGTCAGCCCCAGCGAATAACGGATGCGCTCCGGCTGGCTGGAAGAGGCAACGCAGCGTTTCAGGCCCACAAGCCTGTCCAGCGTTTCGGCAATGCCGTCAATGGGCCTGAGTTCGGTGCGGAAACGCTCGAACAATGTTGCGCGCATATGGTCGAGAAAATCGATATCGGTTTCGACACCGTAATCCTCAAACAGCGTCGTCGTCATGCTGGCAACGCTGCGTCCGAGAAAGCGGTTATAGGCTTCCTCCTCTCCCATCTCGACGCCGAGATGGGAGAGCATGTCGAGAAGAACCGAGATGGAGACCGGCTCGCTGTCGACGAGAACGCCGTCGCAGTCGAAAATCAGAAGAGGTCCGGTCCCGTCTTGCATCTCTTGGTCACTTTTCAGCCAGCTTGTCGTCCAGATAAAGCTGCAAGGTCTTCGCCGTGCCTTCTTGCCACAACGTCGCCAATGCGTGAGCGAAGCGTTTACGGAAAAGCGCCGATTCGGCAACCTCCCCGAAAATATCGCCCAGCGCGAGGAAGGCCATCGGATCGTCCTTGGCCTTGATCGCCGCCGCCTGAAGCCGCTCGGCGCTCGCATCGTTGAAGGCGATTTCCTTGCCGCTATCGGAGGTGCCGTAGAAATAACGGCACCACAGCGCCGAGACCAGCGACAGGCCGACAATATCCTCACCGCGCGCCAGACGGTCGGCGGTGGATGGAAGAATGAACTTCGGCTGACGGTTGGAGCCATCCTGCGCCAGTCGCGGAATGGTGTCGCCGATTTTCGGATTGAGGAAACGCCGCTCGATCAGCCCGAAATAGTCGGCAAGATTCGTATCGGGAACCGGCGGAATGACCGGGATGATCTCTTCATTTTCGAGCTTTGCCAGAAACGCCCGGATCAGCGGATGTTCCATGGCCTCATGCACGAAATGGATGTCGAGCAGCGCCGCCGGATAGGCTATCGCCGCATGGCCGCCATTGAGGATGCGGATTTTCATGTGCTCGTAGGGCGCAACATCCTTGACGAACTGCACGCCCGCCTTTTCGAGCGCCGGGCGACCCGCAGGGAAATTATCCTCCATAACCCATTGCTTGAACTCCTCGCAGAAGACCGGCCAATTGTCCTCGATGCCGAAATCATCGCGGGCGATATTGCGTTCGCGCTCGCCTGTCGCGGGCGTAATGCGGTCGACCATGGAATTCGGAAAAGCGACGTTTTCGCCGATCCAGTTGGCGAAAGCCGGATCCGAGAGAGCCGCCAGGCCGACCACGGCATTTTTCGTGACCTTGCCATTATGGGGAATGTTGTCGCAGGACATGACGGTGAAGGGTTGCAGCCCTTTGTCCCGTCGTGCCTTCAGCCCGGCGACGATGAGGCCGAACACGGTTTTCGGCGAAGCCGGGTTTCTGCCATCCTCGGCAATGGCCGGATGCTGCGGGTTGAAGGAACCGGCGGCATCGATGAAATACCCGCCTTCAGTGATCGTCATGGAAACGATGCGGATTTTCGGGTCTGCCAGCTTATCGATGATGGCCTTGCTGTCACCAACCGGCAATATGTCGATCATCGGCCCGGTAACGCGCGCGCCGGTGCGGTTATTGTCCTGCTCCACCACCGTCGTCAGGAAATCCTGCGCGGCAAGCTTTTCACGCATCACTGCATCGGAGGGCAGAACGCCCGCGCCGATGATGGCGAAGTCATGGTCCGCGCCCGTGTTGAACAGGTCATCCAGATAGACCGCCTGATGGGCACGGTGGAAATTGCCGACGCCGAAATGCACGATGCCGGCGGAAAGATCGGCCCGGGAATAGGCCGGAACCGCCGCCGTTTTTCTGGCTTCATCAAGCGTTGCGAGGGAGAGTTTGCATGTCATGTCACGATCCTCGAAGGGGAAACGTTGTTAGTGCCAAGGCCGGGCGGCAGACGCCCGATACTCAGCTCATCCAGTTGCCGCCGTCGACATTATAGGTCTGGGCGACGATGTATTCGGCCTCATCGGAGGCAAGGAAGATCGCCATGCCGGTCAGGTCTTCGGCACGGCCCATGCGGCCGAAGGGTACGGCCTCCCCGACCAGCCGCTTCTTTTCACCGGCGGGGCGGTTTTCATATTTCGCAAACAGCGCATCCACGCCGTCCCAGTGCTCGCCATCGACCACACCCGGCGCAATCGCATTGACGTTGATGCCGTGCCTGATGAGATCGAGCCCCGCCGATTGGGTGAGGCTGATGACGGCGGCCTTGGTGGCGCAATAAACCGCCACCAAGGCCTCGCCGCGCCGGCCCGCCTGGCTTGCCATGTTGATGATCTTGCCGCCTCTTCCCCGAGCAATCATTGTTTTTGCGGCGGCCTGCATCATGAACAGCGTGCCGGACACGTTGATCGAAAACAGTCTTTCGTAGCTCTCGCGTTTGATCTCGACAATCGGTGCCAGATCGAACAGCGCGGCATTGTTGATGAGGATATCGAGGCCACCGGTCTGGCCCTCCACCGTGCGGATGGCGGTATCGATGGAATGCTGTTTGGTCACGTCGAGTTCGACGGCATAGGCGTTCTCGCCGATCTCACGGGCCGTCTTGCTGGCGCGATCGAAGTCGATATCGGCAATGGCGACCCGCGCCCCCTCACGCAGATAAGCTTCGGCAAAGGCGCGGCCGATGCCGCGCGCCGAACCTGTTATCAGCGCGGATTTGCCTTCCAGTCTCCCCGTCATATTGCGATACCCTTGTCATCGAACCTGTGGATCTTGGTCTCGTCCGGGGTGATGAACACGGTATCGCCATGCCTGCATTCGAACTCGCCGTCGGTCCTTGCGGTAATCGGCCCGATGCCGGGAACATCGAGATGCAGGAAGGTATCCGAGCCGAGATGTTCGGCAACGGTGACCTTGCCCTGCCAGAGACCGCTGTCCTTCGACAGCTTCAGGTGCTCCGGCCGCACACCGGCGGTGGTGGCGCCCTTGCTGCGGGCGTAATCGCCGGTCACCAGGTTCATGCGCGGCGAGCCGATGAAGCCGGCGACGAAGAGGTTGGCGGGGGAGCGGTAAAGCTCCATCGGTGAGCCGACCTGCTCGATATTGCCGCGGTTGAGCACGACGATCTTGTCGGCCATGGTCATGGCCTCCACCTGGTCGTGGGTGACATAGATCATCGTCGTCTTCAGCGTGTTGTGCAGCTCGGAGATTTCCAGCCGCATGGTGCCGCGCAGCGCCGCATCGAGGTTGGAAAGCGGCTCGTCGAACAGAAACGCCTTCGGTTCGCGCACGATGGCGCGGCCGATGGCGACACGCTGGCGCTGGCCTCCCGACAGCTGCGAGGGCCGGCGTTCGAGATAATCGGTGAGATTGAGGATGCGGGCGGCATCATCGACCTTTTTATCGATGACGGCCTTGTCGAGCTTGGCCATCTTCAGCGGGAAGGCGATGTTGTTGCGCACGCTCATATGCGGATAAAGCGCATAGGACTGGAACACCATGGCAAGGCCGCGCTCGGCCGGGGCCTTTTCAGTGGCGTCATTGCCGTCGATGACGATCCTGCCGCCGGAGACGTCTTCGAGCCCGGCGATCAGGCGCAGCAGCGTGGACTTGCCGCAGCCGGACGGGCCGACGAAGACGACGAACTCGCCGTCATGGATATCGAGATCGATCGACGGGATGACTTTTGCCTCGCCGAAGAGCTTGGACACGTTCTGAAGGGAAATGCTGCCCATTATTGTCGTTCCTTATTTCACGGCGCCAAAGGTGAGGCCACGCACGAGTTGTTTCTGCGAGAACCAGCCGATGACGAGAATGGGGGCGATCGCCATCATCGAGGCGGCTGAGAGTTTTGCCCAGAACAGCCCCTGCGGACTTGAGAAGGAGGCGATGAAGGCCGTCAGCGGGGCTGCATTGGTGGTCGTCAGCCGGATCGTCCAGAAGGATTCGTTCCAGGCGAGGATGACGTTCAAAAGCAGCGTCGAGGCAATGCCCGGTACCGCCATCGGGGTCAGCACATGCACGATCTCGTTCCAGAGCGATGCGCCATCCATGCGCGCGGCTTCGAGGATCTCGCCGGGGATTTCGCGGAAGTAGGTGTAAAGCATCCACACCACGATCGGCAGGTTGATGAAGGTGAGCATGACGGTGAGCCCGATGCGGGTATCGAGCAGGCCGGCATTGCGGAAGATCAGGTAGATCGGCACCAGCACGGCAACGGCCGGCATCATCTTGGTGGAAAGCATCCACATCAAAATGTCCTTGGTGCGTTTGGTCGGCGAGAACGCCATGGCCCATGCGGCGGGAATGGCAATGATCAGCGCGATGATCGTTGAGCCGAGCGACAGCACGACCGAGTTCATGAAGGGCTTGAAGTAATCGCGCTGGGTCTGCACGGTGATGTAGTTTTCGAGCGTGCCCGAGGGAATGAGGCTGAAGCCCGAGATCGCCTCCGGCTCGGTCTTGATCGAGGTGAGGAAGGCATAGAGGATCGGGAAGAACAGCAGGAGCGCCACGGCCCATGCCGCGATGGAAAAGCCGATCTTCGCACGTGTCGTTGTCTTGCGGGCCATGATTAGACCTCCCCTGAGGTAATAGCGGTAAAAGCACGGGGCCGTTTTGGTGTGGAGACGGAGGCATCCCCACCTCCCTCATCCCTGTGCTTGTCACAGGGATCCAGCCAGCCCAAGTCTTTGGGCTGAGAAAGAGTCTTCCCGCCGCGCCGACGCGCGTCGGCTGGATTCCTGTGACGAGCACAGGAATGAGGAGGAGTGGGCGCTGATGCCGCAGATAGAACCATTGTCATACCCCCTACCGATCCAGGTTCTTGCCGACGGCGCGCATCAGGAAGATGGCGACGATATTGGCGAGGATGACGGCGATGATGCCACCGGCCGATGCGCCGCCGACGTCGTAACCGAGAAGCGCGGTGCGATAGATAAGGAAGGCAAGGTTGGTCGAGGCATAACCGGGCCCGCCATTGGTGGTGACGAGGATTTCCGCGTAGACGCCGAGCAGGAAGATCGTCTGGATCAAAATGACGACGGTGATGGCGCGCGACAGATGCGGCAGGGTCAGATAGACGAAGCGGTTGACGAAGTTGGCGCCATCCATCTCGGCGGCTTCCTTCTGTTCGCCATCGAGCGACTGCAGGGCGGTCAAGAGGATCAGCGTCGCGAACGGCAGCCATTGCCAGGCGACGATGATGATGATGGAGAGCAGCGGAAACTGCGCGAACCAGTCAACCGGCTGGAAACCAAAGAAACGCGAGAGATCGGCAAGCACGCCATAACCGGGATGCATGATCATGTTCTTCCACACCAAAGCTGCGACAGGCGGCATGACGAAGAAGGGCGAGATGATCATGATGCGCACGATGCCCTGGCCGAAAATGTCATTGTCGAGCAGGAGCGCAATGGCGATGCCGCCGATGACGGTGATCAACAGCACGCCGCCGACGATCAACAGCGTGTTCCAGATCGACTGGAAGAAGGCCGGGTCGGTGTAGAAATACTGGTAATTGAACAGGCCCGCGAAGCTGACATTGGCCGGGTTGAGGAGATTGTAGTTCTGGAACGAGAACCACAAGGTCATCGCCAGAGGCACGATCATCCACACCAGCAATAACAGCACCGATGGCGCAAGCATAACCCGCGCAAGACCGCTCGTGTTTCGGGTTGCCATTACACTAACCTCCCCTTGGGCCTGCGCGTCACGACGCCCGGCATATCCGGAAGAACCGGCTCATTCTTGTTTTGATTTGAAAGGCATTAAAGCCGCATCGCGGCTTCCGGCCCGGAGAGTTCGCTGCCCGGCATTGGCGCCGGACAGCGATCTTCGGGAGGATTACTTGATGTAACCGGCGCGGGTCATTTCACGCGTTGCTGTCGACTGGGCGCCCGCAAGCGCATCATCGACGCTGGACTGACCGGCAACGACCGCCGAGAACAGCTGACCAACCGTGGTGCCGAGCGCCTGGAATTCAGGGATCGCCACGAACTGGCCGCCCGTATAAGGCACGGGCTTTACGGTCGGCTTGGTGATATCGGCGGCATCCATCGCCGCAAGCGTCGGCTTGGCGAAGGCGGCGGCCTTTTCATAATCGGCGTTCTTGTAAAGCGAGGTGCGGGTGCCCGGAGGCACGTTTGCCCAGCCTTCCTTGGAAGCTACGAGCGTGGTGTAATCCTTGCTGGTTGCCCAGGAGATGAACTTTTCAGCCGCATCGGCCTTCTTCGAGCTCTTCGGGATGGCAAGGTTCCACGACCACAACCAGTTGCCGTGGTTCTTCAGCTCGCCATGCGTCGGGAACAGCGCATAACCAACCTTGTCGGCAACGGTCGAATCCTTCGGGTTTGATACGAAGGAGGCAGCCACCGTGGCGTCGATCCACATGCCGCATTTACCCTGCTGGAACAGCGTCAGGTTTTCGTTGAAGCCGTTGGAGGACGCGCCCGAGGGACCGGCATCCTTCATCAGATCCACGTAAAACTGCAGCGAGCTCTTCCATTCCGGCTGATCGAACTGAGGTTTCCAGTTCTCATCGAACCAGCGGCCACCGAAGGAATTGGTGAGCGCGCTGATGAAGGCCATGTTTTCGCCCCAGCCAGCCTTGCCACGCAGGCAGATGCCGTTGATATCGGTCTTGCGGTCGGTAATCTTGCGAGCCGCGTCGCCGATGAATTCCCAGGTCGGGTTTTCAGGCATCTTCAGGCCGGCTTTTTCAAACAGGTCCTTGCGATACATGATCATGGCGGATTCGCCGTAGAAGGGTGCTGCGTAGAGCTTGCCCTCGGCGGAAAGACCACCACGGATCGCCGGCAGAATGTCATCCACGTCGTATTTGTCGCCAAGCTTTTCGAGCGGCAGCAGCCAGCCCTGCTTGGCCCAGATCGGCACTTCGTAGTTGCCGATGGTCATGATGTCGTATTGGCCACCATTGGTGGCGATATCGGTCGTCACACGCTCGCGCAGGACGTTTTCTTCAAGCGTGACCCATTCGACCTTGATGTCGGGGTTCTTTGCCGTGAAGTCGGAGGTCAGCCCCTGCATGCGGATCATGTCGCCGTTGTTCACGGTGGCGATGGTCAGCGTTTCAGCGGAAGCAAGGGTCGAAAAGGCGAGGGCCGAGCATGCGCCCAGCAAAATGGTCTTCAGTGTCATATCTTCCTCCCAGAAGAAAAATGATGAGCATTCGCTTTGCTCTGGGGCATTTACTCACCCGGAGACGAAAAAAGTCAAGCGACATCCTGTGCTGCGGCGCACATGGAAAAATCAAGCCATTGATTTTATGTGATTAATTTTTGCTCAATGCGTGAGCAAATATTCACTTGTCGCTTCGTCGGTGATGAGACCGTTCAACAGACCGCCCTCAGCGCCGCCAGAATCGAGGCATTCTTGCGCGCACCCTGCGCCATGCCGATGACGGTGCAGGTCTCTCTTGAAGGGATGGGAACGGAGGCGACGCGCTCGTTCACGGAATGCTCGAGAATGCGGCCCTTGGCATCATACATCCAGCCGCAGATCTCTCCGACCGCACCGCTTGCCATCAGCGCCTTCATCTCATCGACACCGAGAAAACCATCGACGCAGAGCGGTGCGTTCTCGCCGAGTTCGCCGACACCGACGAAGGTGACATTGGCCGCGGAACCCAGCGCCAGCGTGGAGCGCACCATGGACTGGTCGTGCAGCAGTTCCCGCTCTTCCGCAGAGGAGCAGAGGACAGGCAGCGGCATCGGAAAATGCCGGGCCTTGATGGCATCGGCCATGCTGAAGATGACGTTGTAATAAGCGGCCGAGCCATCCGGCCCGATATTGCCCGTCAGTGAGACGATGCGGTGCTGCGGGCACTCCATTGGCGGCAGCTGGTCGACGGCGGCCTTCAATGTACGGCCAGTACCGATGGCGAGCACGATGGGATCGGCATTCTTCAGCCAGCGTTCGATCTCCGCCGCCCCGGCCTCGGCAATGCCGACAGTGGAGGAGACGCCGGCCGGATCGCTCGGCACCACCTCGATATATCTAAGGTCGAATTTCTCTTTCAACCGCTCGGCTTTTTCGAGACAGGCGGCGATGGGATGATCGAGCCGGACCTTGATCAGCCGTTCGGCAACGGCGAGCGACACCAGCCGCTGCGCCGACTGCCGGGAAATGCCCATGGCGGCGGCGATCTCATCCTGTGTGCGGCCGGCGACATAATAAAGCCAGCCGGCACGGGCCGCATCGTCCAGCCGTCCATGTGCGTCGTTTCGTCTGGCCATGCCGCTGCCCTCTAGGAATTATGCTTGCGCATTTGCTGGCATTTTTTTGCGTCGGCTGTCAAACGGGGGATGCGGAAGAGAGCGTGCGGCAGAATGAAAAATGCATTGGCACAACGGTGCGGCGCGTTTCTTCTCCCCGAGGGGAGAAGGTGGCCCGAAGGGTCGGATGAGGGGGAACCCTCTCCCAATATCGCTACCGTCGCCCCCTCATCCCGCTGCCGCGACCTTCTCCCCGGCGGGGAGAAGAAACAAGAGGTGACCACTCGATCCCTTACCAGCCCTCAGCCCAAAGCCGACACTGTTCGATCACGCCGCTTCCTGCACCAGATGCCCCGCCGAAACCTCGCGGTAATGCCGCTGCGGCGGCACATAATCCACCGGCCGGATCGGGCTTTTGATCTCATCCGTCGCCATGTTGCGCCGGATCTGCCGTCGCGCCGGATCCGGCACCGGAACGGCAGACATCAGCTTTTTCGTATAGGGGTGCTGCGGATTGTCGAAAACCGCCGCACGCGGCCCGATTTCGACGATCTCGCCGAGATACATCACCGCCACACGGTGGCTGACGCGCTCCACCACTGCCATATCGTGCGAGATGAACAGGAAGGCCAGATTGAGGCTCTGTTGCAGGTCGAGCAGCAGGTTGCAGACCTGCGCCTTGATGGACACATCGAGCGCCGACACCGCTTCATCGGCGACGATGACCTTGGGGTCGAGCATCAGCGAGCGGGCAATGGCGATACGCTGGCGCTGGCCGCCCGAAAACTCATGCGGGAAACGCCGCATCATATCCGGGCTTAGACCCACTTTTTCCATCAAATCCGCCGCCTTTTCACGCGCCTCCGGCTTCGTTCCCAGCCGATGCTCAATGAAAGGTTCCATGATCGCCGTACCGATGCTCATGCGCGGATCGAGCGAGGCGAAGGGGTCCTGGAAGATCATCTGCACGCTGCGGCGCATGGTGCGCAGCGTCGTCTTGTCGAGCTTCAGGACCTCGTAACCGTCGAGCGTCACATTGCCCGAGGTCGGCTCGATCAGCCGGGTGATCGACCGCCCCGTCGTGGATTTGCCACAACCGGATTCGCCGACCAGCGACAGCGTCTCGCCCTCGGCCAGATCGAAGGAAACCTTTTCCACCGCATGCACGGCGCCGGATTTGCGGCCGAAAAGACCGGAACGGATATCGAAACGCGTGGTCAGGTCCTTCACGGAGAGAATGGGCGTGCGCGAACCGGACACCGTGTCCTTCACCTCCACCACGGGCTGGCTCTCGCCGGTCTTGATATCGATGATCGGGAAACGGGCCGGCAGCACGCGCTCCTTCATCGAGCCGAGCTTCGGCACCGCCGAAAGAAGAGCGCGCGTATAGGGGTGGCGGCCGCGGTGGAAGATATCGTCGGTGGTGCCGGTTTCCACCACATCGCCGCGGAACATGACGATGGTGCGATCCGAGACTTCCGCCACCACGCCCATATCATGGGTGATGAACAGGACCGACATGCCCTCTTCTTCCTGCAATTGCTTGATCAGGTCGAGGATCTGGCCCTGAATGGTCACGTCGAGCGCGGTTGTCGGTTCATCGGCGATCAGGAGTTTAGGCTTTGAGGCGAGCGCCATGGCGATCATCACGCGCTGGCGCATGCCGCCGGAAAACTGGTGCGGATAATCGTCGAAACGGTTCTTCGCATTGGGAATACGGACCTTTTCAAGCAGGCGAATGACCTCCGCCTTCGCAGCGGATGAGGAAATATTCTGATGTACCGTCAACGCTTCGGCGATCTGCTTGCCGATCGGGAAGATCGGGTTGAGGCTGGTCATCGGCTCCTGGAAGATCATCGAAATGTCCTTGCCGCGAACCTTGCGCATCTCCTCTTCCGGAAGGGCGAGCAGATTGCGCCCGCCCAGCATGACCTTGCCCTCGATGCGGCTGGTTTTCTTATCCAGAAGCCGCATGATCGACAGCGACGTCACGCTTTTGCCCGAGCCGCTTTCCCCGACAATTGCCACCGTCTCACGCGGCGCGATCTCGAAACTCATATTGCGGACCACGGATTTCCAGCCGCCATCGACGCGGAAGGATGTGGTCAGATTTTCAACCGAAAGAACCGGGCTTACCGAGCCGCCGGTCTGTTCCATGGACGTTGCCGCCAAAAGCATGCCGATCTCCTGAAAAGCGAAAGGCGGCCATGAAGGCCGCCGGATGTCTTACGCAGCAAGCGCGGTTTCGGCCATCGAGACCCAGTAGCTGATGCCGTAAGGCAGGGCGTCGTCGTTGAAGTCATAGGCAGCATTGTGAAGCCCGGCGGTATCGCCGTTGCCGATGAAGATGAAGGCGCCGGGGCGCGATTCCAGCATGTAGGAGAAATCCTCCGCGCCCATATGCGGGTTGGGATTGGTGTTGACGGCATTTGCACCGGCAACGCCCACCGCCACGCCGGTCGCGAATTCGGTCTCGTCATTATGGTTGAAAGTGACGGGATAACCGCGATCATATTTCACCTCGGCGGTCGCGCCATGCGCCATGGCGGTGGCGGTCGCCACTTCCTTCAGGCGCTTTTCGGCGAAATCACGGGTTTCCGGCAGCAGGGTGCGTACCGTGCCCGTCAGCGTTACCGAACCGGGAATGACATTGCCCGCGGTGCCGCCATGGGTGGTGGCGACGGTGACGACCAGCGATTTCAACGGGTCCGTCTCACGCGAGACGATGGATTGCAGGGCGATGATGATATAGGCCGAGGTCAGCACCGGATCGATGGAAAGATGCGGCGCGGCCGCATGGCTGCCCTTGCCGGTAATCGTGATCTCGAAAGCATCCGCCGCCGCCATGGTCGAGCCCTTGCGGATGGCGAAATTGCCGACGGGAATGCCCGGCTCATTATGCATGCCATAGACCTGAGAAATGCCGAATTTCTCCATCATTCCGTCGTTCAGCATGGCAAGAGCCCCTGCCCCGCCTTCTTCGGCCGGCTGGAAGATGACCGCGACGGACCCTTTGAAATTGCGGGTCTCGGCGAGATATTGCGCTGCACCCAGAAGCATCGCCGTGTGCCCGTCATGGCCGCAGGAATGGGCTTTGCCCGGCACCTTGGAAGCCCATGGTTTGCCGCTGGTTTCAAGGATTGGCAAAGCGTCCATGTCGGAGCGGAAACCGATGGTCGGGCCGTCCCCGTGCCGCCCCTTGATGATGCCCACCACGCCGGTCTTGCCAATGCCGGTTTCGACGATGTCGCAGCCGAAGGCTTTGAGTTTCTCGGCCACGAATTTCGATGTTTCGAAGACGTCGTAGAGCAGCTCCGGCGTCTCATGCAGATGGCGCCTCCAGCCGGCAACTTCTTCCTGCATCTCGGCCACACGGTTCAATATCGGCATTCCCATTTTTCCTTTTTTTGTTCCCCGCCGGGTTGTCGGGAGCCATATTGCGTTTGGAATTTCTGCTTTTGCAAGTATGAATTTTGCTCCATGAGCGAAAAATAGGCCCAAAGTCGAATGGCACAAATTTTGTTCATCAATAAAAGTTTGGGGCTTGCTTTTCAAAAAAACTGACAATAGCATCATCGGGGATGGAGGATTATTCATCAGCAAAATCAAATACTTAGAACAAAAGACCTTGCTCATGGCGACAGGAAAAGCGTCAAACATTCAAATAGATAAAATCTAAAAAGGGGAAAACCACAATGAAGAAGCGCAGCGTTCTCTTTGCCAGCACGGTGGCGGCGATGGCTTTGGCAGGCTCTGCCGCCCATGCCGAGCGTGGCAGTGACGGCGAACTGAAAATCCTGTTCTGGCAGGCCGTATCGACACTTAACCCTTATCTTTCTGCGGGCACGAAGGAAGTCTACAGCTCGTCCATGGTAATCGAGCCGCTGGCGCGCTACGACGAAAAGGGCGAGCTGGTGCCGATGCTGGTCACCGAGATTCCGACGATTGACAATGGCGGCGTCGCAAAGGACCTGCTCAGCATGACCTGGAAGCTGAAAAGCGATGTGAAATGGTCGGATGGCACACCGTTCACCGCCGAGGACGTCATTTTCACCTGGAAATATTGCCTTGCACCGGATGGCGGCTGCGCGCAGGCGGCGCAATATGAGGGCGTGAAGAATGTCGAGGCCGTCGACGCCCATACCGTCAAGATCAGCTTCACCGAACCGAAACCTTACCCCTATTCCGCATTCGTCGGCGCGCAATCGCCGGTTATCCAGAAGAAGCAGTTTGAGAAATGCGTTGGCGCTGCTGCACCCGGCTGCACTTCCGCCAATTTCGGTCCCATCGGCACCGGCCCCTTCGTGGTCAAGGATTTCAAGCCGAACGACGTGATCAGCTTCGTCGCCAACACCAATTATCGCGACCCCGCCAAGCCCGCCTTCGCCACCGCGACCCTGAAGGGCGGCGGCGACGCCGCTTCTGCCGCGCGCGCCGTGCTGGAAACCGGCGAATTCGACTATGCCTGGAACATGCAGGTGGAGCCGGAAGTGCTCGCCACCATGGTGGCTGCCGGCAAGGGCAAGCTGGAAACCGCCTTCGGCACCCAGGTCGAACGTATCAATCTCAACTGGTACAATCCCGATCCGTCGCTCGGCGACAAGCGCTCCACCAAGGAAGGCGGCCCGCACCCGGCCATATCAGACCCGGCCGTGCGCCGCGCGCTTTCGCTTGCCATCGACCGCGATATCATCGACGAGGCCGGTTATGGTGAGGCGGGCAAGCCGACCTGCAATATCGTGCCGGCGCCGGAAGCCTTCGCTTCCACCAAGAATGACAGCTGGTGCCTGAAGCAGGATGTGGAAGGCGCAAACAAGCTGCTGGACGATGCCGGCTGGGTGAAGGGTGCCGATGGCATCCGCGCCAAGAACGGCGTGAAGCTCTCCTTCCTCTACCAGACCTCCACCAACTCCGTTCGCCAGGCCACGCAGGAGCTGGTGAAGGACATGTGGTCGCAGATCGGCGTCGCCTCCGAGCTGCGCAATGTCAGCGCCTCGGTCTTCTTCGGCGGCGACCCGGCAAGCCCGGATACCTTCCAGAAATTTTATGCCGACGTCGAAATGTACACCAACAACTTCGACGGCACCGACCCGGAAAAATACCTGGCGGAATGGCTGTGCGATAAAATCCCGGCACCCGCTAACGGCTGGCAGGGACAAAACATTCCGCGTTATTGCAACCCGGCATTCGACAAGCTGGTCGGCGAACTCTCCAAGACCGCAGACCTTGCCAAGCGCGGTGAGATTTCCAAGCAGCTGAACGACATGCTGACGGAGGAAGGCGCGCATATTCCGCTCATCCACCGCGGCAGCGTTTCCTCGCATTCGCTGACGCTGGAAGGCGTTCGCATGAATGCCTGGGATTCGGAACTCTGGAACGTCGCGGACTGGTCCCGCAAGAAGTAACACGCAAATGCGCCGGCTTCTCCCCCGGAGAGGCCGGCCTTCTGCATGCCCCTGGACCATGATCTGAAGACACATTTGCCGCGCTAAGGCGAAAACGCTCCCAATTTTCGCCCTGTCGCGCTCTGGGTCTGGAGAGTTTCAGATGTTTACCTTTACGCTCCGGCGGCTAGCCTTTGCCGTACCGACGCTGCTCGTCATCAGCTTCGTCATCTTCGCGCTGCTCGATCTTGCGCCGAATGACCCGACCGGCGACCTGCCGCTCACCATCCCGCCTGAAGTTCGCGAGCAGATCCGCGCCTCGCTTGGCCTCGACCAGCCTTTCTTCATCCGTTACCTGATGTGGCTGCAGCAATTCTTCATCAACGAGCCGCTGAACCTTATTGAAAAACTCACCGGCTGGCAGATCGGCGATGGCAATCGCATGCGTGTGCTGTCCTGGGCAACGCGCAGCCCGGTGGTTGATCTCGTCATCCAGCGCATGCCGCAAACGCTCTGGGTGGTCGGCCTCGCCTATCTTTTCGGGGCGCTTCTGGCGATCCCGATCGGCGTCATTTCCGCCTACAAGCAATATTCGATTTTCGACCAGATCGGCACCTTCGTCTCGATGGTCGGTTATTCGGTTCCCACCTTCTTCACCGGCGTGCTGCTGGTCGTCATCTTCAGCTCTTATCTGCAATGGTTCCCTTCCGTCTATGACACCAACCTGCAGGTGACGGACTGGGGAAGCTTCGTCGCGCAGATCAAACAGATGTTCCTGCCGGTTCTGGTGCTGACCCTCTACAATGTCTCGCAGATCAGCCGCTTCGTGCGGGCCTCCATGCTGGACAATCTGCATCAGGATTATGTGCGCACCGCACGGGCAAAGGGCGTGAAGGAAAAATCCGTTCTGCTCGTTCACGTGCTGCGCAACAGCCTCATCCCGGTCGTCACCGTCATCGCACTCGGCGTGCCGACGATCTTTTCAGGCGCCATCATTACCGAGCAGATCTTCCGCGTGAACGGGCTTGGCCAGTTGCTGATCACCGCCGTTCAGGGCGCGGATATTCCGCTGGTGCAGACGCTGACCTTCATTTTCGCGGTGCTTATCGTGCTCTTCAACCTGATTGCCGACGTTCTGTACGGCATTCTCGACCCGAGGATCCGCTATGACTGACGCCACCATCGCAGCGCCGGCCGTCGCCGCCACGCCCGTGCAATCGGCACTTGCCGATATCTGGAAACAGTTTCGCGCCCATAAGGGCGGCGTGGCGGGCCTGTTCGTTTTCATCTTCATTCTGCTTGCGGTCTTTGTCGGCCCCTATATCCACACCGTCGCGCCAAACGCCATCAATGTGAGGGAGCGCAACCAGTGGCCGTCGCTGGCGCATCCCTTCGGCACCGACAATCTGGGCAAGGACATGCTGGCGCAGGTTCTGGCCGGCGGGCGCATCTCGCTTGCCGTCGGCATCACCGCCATGCTGCTGGCGCTGTTTCTCGGCACGCTGGTGGGGGTACTGTCTGGTTATTTCCGAAGGCTTGACGGGCCGCTGATGCGGCTGACGGACCTGTTCCTCGCCCTGCCGCTGCTGCCGCTGCTGCTTGTCATCCTCATGCTGTTTCGCGATACGCTGCGCGCGGCCTTCGGGCCGGAAACCGGCATCTTCATCCTGATCGTCTTCGTGATTGGGATAACCAGCTGGATGCATACCGCGCGTATCGTGCGCGGCGATGTGCTGACGATTAAAAGCCAGGAATTCATCATGGCGGCGAAATCGAGCGGCATGCGCGAATACCGCATCATTCTGAGGCATATATTGCCGAATGTGCTGAGTTCGATCATGGTCTCGGCCACGCTCGGCATTGCATCAGCCATCATCACGGAATCGGCGCTGTCCTTCCTCGGCCTCGGATTTCCGTCGGACTTTCCGACCTGGGGACGGCTGCTGTTCGACGGCGCCAACTTCCTGCAGCTGACGCCATCGCGCGTCCTGTGGCCGGGACTGGCAATCTCGCTGACGGTTCTGAGCGTCAATTACATCGGCGATGCGGTGCGCGATGCGCTTGATCCAAGGGCGCTGAAGAGCTGAGCACGCCCTCCCTCATCTCTGTGCCTGTCACAGAGATCCAGCCAGCCCAAGTCCTTGGGCTGAAAAGACTCCTCCCGTCGCGCAGACGCGCGTCGGCTGGATTCCTGTGACAAGCACAGGAATGAGGTGGCGGGGATGCATCGGCACGTAAAAAGCGGCACGCACTGCTAGTGGTAATTCACCTTCTCCGCATCGAGGATGCTGTCGGCGTCCAGCGCGGCAATCGGAACGTCGCTGCGCGCCGGAATATCGCCGGAAAGCTGCAAGGCCAGATAGCGTCCGCAGCAGACCCGCAAAAAAGAGGTGAAGTTGCCGAGATCGTGCCCGGCATCGATCGATTCATTATAAAGCTTGGCGATGAGCTGCACGCTGTTCATGCCATCGCGGCGTGCAATCTCGTCCAGCGTGGTCCAGAAGAAGTTTTCAAGCCGCACACTCGTGACCATGCCGTCGATCCGCAAAGACCGGGTGTGGCTTTCCCAAAGTGCCGGGTCCGCCTTGATGAAAAGCTTGCACATGGTTTCCTCCCTCACCACGCTCCAAAAGATAGACGGGAAACAGGGCCGGTAAAAGCCCCGTTCCGCGCAGCTTATTTGCCAAGCACCGCCATGAACTGCGAAAGCCATGCCGGATGGGCGGGCCATGCGGGCGCCGTCACCAGCTTGCCGTCGGTCACCGCCGCGTCGATGGCGATATCGGCATAGGTGCCGCCCGCCAGTTCCACCTCGGGGCGGCAGGCCGGATAGGCCGAGCAGGTGCGGCCTTTGAGGACACCCGCAGCCGCCAGCAATTGCGCACCATGGCAGACGGCCGCCACCGGCTTGTCGACCTCGAAAAAGTGCTTCACGGCGGCCAGCACATCCGCATTGAGCCGCAGATATTCCGGCGCGCGGCCGCCCGGAATGACCAGCGCATCGTAATCGGCAACCTTGATATCGGCGAAGGTGGCGTTGAGCGCGAAATTGTGGCCGCGCTTTTCCGAATAGGTCTGGTCGCCCTCGAAATCATGGATGGCGGTCGCGATCGTCTGGCCCGCCTTCTTGCCGGGGCAGACGGCGTGCACCGTGTGGCCGACCGCGAGCAGCGTCTGGAACGGCACCATGGTCTCATAATCCTCGGCGAAATCGCCGGCGATCATCAAAATCTTCTTCGGCATGCTTGCTCCTCCCGTTTTTTGAATGCCATGGGCACCGTAGCAGGGCGGGTGGAGATGCGGGTATTATGGCTATACTACACGGCCGATAAAGGCGGGATCATCGGCGCTCCGGCGGCTCCGGCCAGCGCCGCACGCCGCCGCCCCAATCCTCGAAGGCTTTGGACAGCTTGAGGACGAACAAATCCTCGTAGCGTGGGCCGACGATCTGCAATCCGATGGGCATCCCGGATTTCGAGAAGCCGCAATTGATTGAGGATGCCGGCTGCTCCGACATGTTCCAAGGGACGGTGAAGGCGATATGCTCGAAAGGCCGCTCGGGATCGTTGGTAGGCGAGGCCCAGTCGGCCGGATAGGAGACGATGGGATTGACGGGTGAAATCACCACATCAACCGACTGCATCAACCGTCCGCAACTCCTACGCATTTCCATGGTCTGGTTGAAACCGAAAACGGCGCGCGCGCCGGAGACATCGGCGCCCTTTTCCGCCCACTCATGAATATAGGGAAGGATCGCGCCGCGCCGCTCCGCGCTCAATGCCGCCATGTCACCCCAGAACTTCGCCCGCCAGAAATCGTCCAGCCCGTCCAGCATGTCCCGCGTCAGCACCGGCTCGACCGGGATGACGATGGCGCCTGCCTCTTCGAACAGTTTGGCGGCAGAGAGCACGGCATCGCGCACCTCGTTCTCCAAAGGCAGTCCGCAGCCGGCATCCAGCATCAGACCTATCTTCAGGCCCTTCACATTAATTTCGAGGTCCATCCAGTTGATATTGTTGGGCGGCAGCGCGGTGCCATCACGCCAGTCCGGGCGGGAAAGTGTGGCCATCGCATAGGCGGCATCGACAACCGTGCGGGTCATCGGCCCGGCGCAGCGGCCGGTATAATAGGGATCGACGGGTATGCGGCCCTGGCTGGGCTTAAAGCCGAACAGGCCCGTCCATCCGGCCGGCAGGCGCACCGAGCCGCCAATATCCGTACCGATATGCAGCGTGCCGTAACCCGCAGCACCGGCAGAGGCCGCACCGGCGCTGGAGCCGCCGGGGTTCTGCGTCGGGTCCCACGGGTTGCGGCTGAGCTTGTGGAAACTGGAAAGGCCTGATGACAACATGCCGTAATCCGGGCAGGTCGTCTTGGCGTAAAGGATCGCGCCGTCCTCGCGGCAGCGGGCGGCGACCGGCGCGTCTTCCAGAGCCGGCACCAGTTCCACCGCTTTGGTGCCAAGCGGAACCGGCTGGCCTTTGGTGGCGATGAGTTCCTTCAGCGAGACCGGAATCCCATCGAGCGCGCCGAGCGTTTCCCCTTTTTGCCAGCGCTCCGTCGAGGCCAGCGCCTGTTTGCGGGCATCCTCGGGATCATAGGCGTAAAGCGCGTTCACCGTGGGCTCGAATGCGTCGATGCGGGCCTCTACCGCCTGCCAATATTCCGATGGCGATAGCTTCTTTTGCCGGTAAAGCGCCAGGATTTCGAGCGTGTTGAGGTCTATGAGATCGGTCATCAGCGTCGTCTCGTCAGAAAAACAGATAATAGGGCGATATCGGCTAGAAGCGATCAGCTGGTATCGCGCGGGTCCAGCAGGTCGCGCAGGCCATCGCCGAGAAGATTGAGGCCGAAGACGGCAAGCGCGATCGCAAGGCCGGGCATGATGGCGAGCCATGGCGCTGTCCCAAGATAGGTCTGCGCATCGGCAAGCATCCGACCCCAGGTGGCGGCAGGCGGCGGCATGCCGAGACCGAGGAAGGAAAGCCCCGCTTCGGTAAGGATGGCAAGACCGAGCTGGATCGTCACCTGCACGATGATCTGGTTGGAAATATTCGGCAGGATATGAAACAGCGTGATCTTGGCGCGGTTCTGGCCGATGCTGGTGGCGGCGGTGACATATTCCCGCGACCATATCTGCAAGGCCGCCCCCAGCGTCAGCCGGGCAAAGACCGGCACCATGAAGGTGGCGATGGCGATGATGGCGGTGAACCGGCCCGTGCCGATGAAAGCGCCGAGCATCATGGCCGACAGGATCGGCGGCAGGGCGAAAATGATATCGCAGATGCGCATCACCACGGTTTCGGTGAAACCTCGCAGGGCCGCGACCGATACGCCGACGGCGGTGCCTATGAGAGCGCCGATGGCAACGGCGGCGATGGAGGTGGAAAGCGAGTTCCACGCCCCGGCCATCAGCATGGAGAGAACATCCCGGCCGAAATGGTCCGTGCCAAGACCGCCATAGGCAAAGGGCGATTTCAGTTTCTGGGCGATCTGCATCTTGGTCGGCGAAACCGGCGTCCAGACCAGCGAGAGCAGCGCAACCGCGACAAGAAAGGTGGTGACGGCGATGCCGACAACGAATGCGGGGCGGCGGCGGATCAGTCGCATCATCGCGCACCTGCCCGCAGTCTCGGATCGATGAAGAGATAGGCGATATCGACCAGAAAATTCATGACGATGACCAGCGCCGAGAAGAACAGCACGACGGACTGCATGACGACGATATCCCGCTGGGTCAGCGCCTGATAGGCAAGGCGCCCGAGGCCCGGCAGATTGAAGACATTTTCCACCAGCACCGCGCCGGCGATGAGGAAGGTGAATTGCAGGCCGATCATGGTGACCACAGGGATCATCGCATTCGGCACCGCATGCCGCCACAGCGCCACCCGCTCGCTCAGGCCCTTGGCGCGGGCGGTGCGCACAAAATCCTCGTTCATCACCTCCAGCACCGCCGAGCGGCAGACGCGGGTGAGAACACCCGCCTGCGAGAGCGCAAGGGCAATGGCCGGAAGCACCAGCGCGATGAGACCGGCCGAAAAACTCGGCTGCCAGCCGGGAAAACCGCCTGACGGCATCCAGCCGAGCGTGGTGGAAAAGACGATGATGAGCAGCAGTCCGACCCAGAAGCCGGGCACGGCAATGCCCACGTGGGAAAACAGCCCGGCTGCGAAATCCACCGGCCCGTTGCGGCTTCTCGCCGCCGCAACGCCGAGCGGAATGGCTATGGCCACCGAAAGGCAGACGGCCAGCAGCGCAAGCGGCAGGGTGACGGCAAGCCGCTCGACAATCAACCCCGCCACCGGCACGCCATAGGTATAGGATTGTCCGAGATCGCCATGAAACACGCCGGCCAGCCAGTGGAGATAACGCAACGGCAGCGGCTGATCGAGGCCCATCTGTTTCTGCAGCGCGGCGAGCGTATCGGGGCTCGCCGAGGTTCCAAGCATGATGGCCGCCGGATCGCCCGGCAGCAGGCCCATGACGACATAGATGATGAGGGAAACGGCAAACAGCGTGATGACGAGGCTTAAAAGACGCCGGATGAGGACGGCTAACATCTGGCATTCTTTCCTTGCTTTGTTTCGCCTGCGATCGAAGGTCCAGTTATCTCTCTCCCGTCATTCCGGCCCCGAGCCGGAACCCAGCCGACGCGCATCTGCGCGGCGGAGAGAGCCCTCTCAGCCCAAGGACTTGGGCTGGCTGGATGCCGGATCATCCTCGGGCTCGACCCGGGGACCGGCATGACGGAAGAAACGGCTATCGACAAACGTCACTCTTCCCAATGCACATCCGTCAGCACATTCGAGGGAATGGGCTCGTTTTCCCAAAGCCCCTTCACCTTCTTGTCCCAGACACCGAGTTTCGGCATGACGAAAAGGAAGAGAGCCGGCACATCTTCCGCGAGGATTTTCTGGGCTTCGCCATAGAGCTTTTCCTGCTCGCCGGCATCCGCCGTCTTTTCCACATTCGCCACGACCTCGTTGAAGGCCGGGTTCTTGTAATTGAAATAATAGGGGTCGCGCGCATAGATATCGATATCCATCGGCTCGGCATGGGCAACGATGGTCATGTCGTAATTCGCGCCTTTGAGAACATCCGCCACCCATTTCGCCGGAAATTCGGTGGTCTCGATGGTCATGGTCACGCCGAGTTCGGCAAACATCGCCTGCAGGATTTGCGAGGTGCGCTGGGCATAGGCCATTTGCGGCGCCTTGATGGTGAAGTTGAAACCATCCGGATAACCGGCTTCGGCAAGCAGCGCCTTAGCCTTGTCGATATCAAAGGGGTGAACGCCCGTCGTATCGATATAGCCGCGGTCATTCGGGGTGTAATGGCTGCCGATGGCCGTGCCGAAGCCGGACCAGGCGCCTTCAATGACAGTACCGCTATCCACCGCCATCATCAGCGCCTGACGCACGCGCTTGTCGTCAAAAGGCTTGCGGGCATTGTTCATGCCGGCCACGACCTTCAACTCGGTATTGCCGACGAAGGTGCCGAGGCGCGCGTCGCCATCGAAGGAGGTCATCAGTTCCGGTGCGCCGAATTCCGGGAAGGCATCGATATCGCCGGATTTTAGCGCCGCGGCCTGCGCCTGCGGATCGGAGACGAAACGGAAGGTCGCCTTCTCCAGCTTCACCGAAACGGCCTTGTCCCAATAGGCGTCGTTCTTCTGCAACTCGACCTTGTCGCCCTTGGCCCAGGCCACGAATTTGAACGGGCCAGTGCCGACAGGAGTGGTGCGGTTATTCTCCGCACTTTTCGGCGCCACCATCACGGAGGCCGGCCAGCCGAGCCAGTAGAGAAGGCTGCCGGCCGGCTGCTTCAGCTTCAGCACCAGCGTTGCGGCATCCGGCGTCTCGATACTGTCGATGGCGGCGAAGAAGCGTTTCTGCGGATTGACCGAGCTTTCGCCACGCGCCCGATCCAGCGCAAATTTCGCGACAGCGGAATCGAAAGCCTCACCATCATGGAAGGTCACGCCCTTGCGCAGCTTGAACGTATAGGTTTTGCCATCAGGGGAAATTTCCCAGCTTTCGGCAAGCTGCGGCTTTACCTTGCCTTCGCGGTCGATTTTCACCAGACCTTCGAAGACATTCTGCCAGGTGACCTGGCCGATGGCGACGGGGGCGGCGATGGTCGGATCGAGACCGGCCGGCTCGACGGCCATGCCAAGCGTCAGCGCGGTTTTCGGCGCTGCCTCGGCAGTCGTCATCGAAAGCGGCAGCCAGAGCGCCGTGCTCAATGCGAGGCCCAGCGCGGCGCGGCGCGAAAGCGTTGCCGCCTGCGAAAGATAAGTGCGTGGCATCATTGTCCCCTGTCTGGCGGCCGGGGCATTTTTGCCCTCGGAAAGACCGCCCGTTGCAAAAAGAGTGTCATGTTGCAGGCGCACACACAATCTCGATTTTTGTGTGCTCCGTGTAGCTGAAATGGCTACACGGAAATGCGGATGGAAATCAACCTTCCGCGCGGAAAGACCAAACCATCCCGCTTACCCCGCTGTCGCTTCACGCATGAAGCGCTCGATGAAATCGGCAAGCTTGGAGGCGGCAAAGGACAATTGCCTGTCGGGCGCAACGCAGAGATCGATCTGGGTGTGAATGCCCTTTTTGCCGGCAAGGGGAACGGCAACCATCTGGCCGCTGCGGATTTCACGCGCCACCGAAAGCGCCGGCAGCAACGTGGCTGCGGCGTGGCCCAGCACCAGCTCCTTAAGCATTTCCAGCGAGCTGGTGATGAAGACGGGATCAAGCTCGACGCCCGCATCCGCAAACAGCGTATCGAAGGCCTGACGCGCAGCAAAACTCTTGTCCGGCAGGGCGAGCGGCAGGCTGGCCAGTTCCTTCAGCGAAACTTCCGCCTGCGCAGCAAGAGCATGGCCGGCGGGAAAGATCGCGTCATAGCTGATGCGGGTGCGCGAGCGCACCTTCACGCCGGAGACCTTTGGCGCAAAAAGGCTGACGACCAGATCAGCCTCTGCCGCCCCTAGGGCTTCCATCGCCTGGCGTGCGCTGGTGATATGGACCTCGAAGCGCAGTTGCGGATATTTAAGGCTGAACTGTGCCAGCACCGGTGCCAGAAGGTTCGCCACCGTCGCGCCATTGGCATAGACCGTGACCCGGCCGCGCTGCAGGCCTTTCAGATCGTCGATCAGCTGGTGCACATGGTCGAGTTCCCGCAACGTCTTGCCGGCGCGGGCGGCCAGCAGTTCCCCCGCAGCCGTCAGCTTCACGCCCCGGCTGGAGCGCTCAACCAGCGGCGAGCCGAAATAATATTCGAGATTCTCGATCTGGCGGCTGACCGCCGTTGGTGCGACATTCAGATTTTCCGCCGCGGCGCGCATGGAATTGGTGCGGACCAGTTCGTCGAAATACATCAATGCGCGCAATTGCATAGTCTGAATACCTTGTTTTGGCCGACACCGTCCGTCATGCCGGGCTTGACCCGGCATCCAGCGCGATCAAGTCCTTGATCGCAATAGAGTCTCTGACCGCGCAGACGCGCTGTCGCTGGATTCCGGCTCAAGGCCGGAATGACGGAAGATGTCATTTGACCCGACTATAGCGGCACCTCAAGCGCGCTTGAAGCCCTCGCTCGCCACCAGCAGCTGCCTTGTATAATCCGCGCTGAATTCGCGGCTTTCCAGCGCCTCGGCTTCCAGCATTTCCACCACCTTGCCGCTTTTCATCACCGCAAGGCGATCGCACATATGGCTGATGACACCGAGATCGTGGCTGACCATGACGAAGGTGAGATTGCGGTCCTTGCGGGCCTGTTCCAGCAGGTTGAGGATTTCCGCCTGAATGGAGGCGTCGAGCGCCGAAGTCGGCTCATCCAGCAGCAGGATTTTCGGCTCGACGATCAGCGCACGCGCAATGGCGATACGCTGCCGCTGGCCGCCGGAAAGCTGGTGCGAATACCGGAAACGGAAGCCGGTGCCGAGACCCACCTCGTCCAATGCCCGGGCAATGCGCTGCTCGCGATTGTCGAGTCCGTGGATGACCAGCGGTTCGAGCAGCAGCGCATCCACCGTCTGGCGCGGGTGAAGCGAGCCATAGGGGTCCTGAAACACCATCTGCACATCGCTATAAAAGCTCTTGTCGCGGTGCTTGCCGGAATAGGAGCGCCCGGCCACCATCAAGGAGCCTTCATCGAAATGATTAAGGCCGGCAATGGCGCGCAGCAGTGTCGACTTGCCGGAACCGGATTCGCCGACGATGCCGAAGGATTCACCCTCGGCCACATCGATGCTGACGCTGTCGAGCGCGATGTAACCGTCGAAATCGACCACCATGTCGCGAACGGAAAGAACTGAACTCATGCGCGCCACTCCGGCTTGCGTTCCAGAACCGGCAGCGGATGCCGGTGGCCGCCAATCTCCGGCAGGCAGTTCAGCAGGCCCTGCGTATAGGGGTGCTTCGCCTCTTTCAGATTGGCAGAAGCAAGCTCCTCCACCACCTTGCCAGCATACATGACGAGAACACGGTCGCAGAAAGACGATACCAACCGCAGATCGTGGCTGACGAAGATCAGCCCCATGCCGCGATCCCGCACCAGCTTGTCGAGAATGTCCAGCACTTCGAGCTGAACGGTCACGTCGAGCGCCGAAGTCGGTTCATCGGCGATCAGCAGCTCCGGGCCGCAGACCAGCATCATGGCGATCATGACACGCTGGCCCATGCCGCCTGAAACCTCGTGCGGGTAAAGATCGAAGACGCGCTCGGGATCACGGATCTGCACAGCTTCCAGCATGGCGAGCGTGCGCTGGCGCGCCTCGCTGGAGCCGATATTTTCATGGGTGCGCAGCGTTTCCATGATCTGGCGGCCGATGGGCATGACCGGGTTCAGCGAATATTTCGGGTCCTGCAGGATCATGGCCATGCGCTTGCCGCGCATGAGCCGCCTTTCCTTCGCCGAAGCTTTGAGAAGATCGATATCCCCGAAGCGCAGGGCATCGGCCTCGATGCGCGCACTTTTCGGGGTCAGCCCCATGATGGCGCGGCCGGTCTGCGATTTGCCGGAGCCGGATTCGCCGACAATGCCGAGGCGTTCGCGTCCCAGCGTGAAGGAGACGCCGCGCACCGCCTCCACCAGCCCGGTGCGGGTGGGAAAGGAAACGCGCAGGTTCTCGACAGTCAGAAGCGGCGCGCTCATTGGTTCGCCTCCTTGGGGTCCAGCGCATCGCGCAGGCCATCGCCCAGAAGGTTGAAACCGAGGCTGACGATCAGGATCGCGATACCCGGCATGGCGGCAACCCACCATTGATCGAGAATGAACCGCCGACCGGAGGCGATCATCGCGCCCCATTCCGGCAGCGGCGGCTGCGCGCCAAGGCCGAGGAAGCCGAGACCGGCGGCAGTGAGGATGATGCCCGCCATATCGAGCGTGACACGCACGATGAGCGACGACATGCAAAGCGGCATGACGTGTTTCAGGACGATGCGGAAGGGCGAGGCCCCCATGAGCTTCACCGCCGCGATGAAATCGGAATTGCGGAAGGTCATGGTTTCGGCGCGTGCGATGCGCGCATAGGGCGGCCATGAGGTGACCGCGATGGCGAGCACGGCGTTTTCAATGCCCGGCCCAAGGGCGGCCACCAGCGCCAGCGCCAGAACCAATTTCGGAAAGGCCAGAAAGATATCGGTGATGCGCATCAGAACGGCATCCACCCAGCCGCCGGCATAACCCGAGACGGTGCCGACGATGAGCCCGATGGGGGCCGCGATGATGGCCACCAGCAGCACGACGAAGAGGGTCAGCCGCGAGCCATGAATGAGACGCGAGAGAATATCGCGCCCCTGATCATCCGTGCCGAGCAGGTAACCTTCCGTCCCCGGCGGCAGAAGCCGGGCATTGCGCAGATCGCCCTGCACCGGATTGTGCGGTGCCAGCACATTGGCAAACAGCGCGACGAACAGCAGCGCAACAATGATGCCGAGGCCCAACAGCGCCAGCCGGTTTTCCGAAAAGCGCCGCCAGATGACATAGGCACGGCCAAGGCGCGCCTGTCTGCGCGAGGCCGGCCGGTCGGAGAGCAGCCATTCGCGGCTGTAGGGTTTCAGTGTATCGGTCGAAATCGTCATCGGCTGCGCGTCCTTGGATCGAGCGTCCGGTAAAGCAGATCGGAGAAGAGATTGATGCCGACAAAGATGGCGCCGATCACGATCGTGCCGCCAAGAACGGCATTCATATCCGCATTCTGCAGGGAATTGGTGATGTAGAGGCCAAGGCCCGGCCAGGCGAAGATGGTTTCGGTCAGCACCGAACCTTCCAGCAGGCCGGCATAGGACAGCGCAATCACCGTTACCAGCGGCACGGCGGCGTTGCGCAGCGCGTGGAACCAGATGATGCGGGTTTCCGAAAGCCCCTTGGCGCGGGCCGCAACGATATATTCCTGGGCGAGCTCATTCAGCATGAAGGAGCGCGTCATGCGGCTGATATAGGCCAGCGAAAAATAACCGAGCAGAGAGGCAGGCAGGATGATGTGGCGGAAGAGATCCCACAACACGTCCCATTGCCGCTGCCAGATCGCGTCGATCAGGAAAAAGCCCGTGACCGGCGTGAAGGTGAATTCATAGACGATATCCATGCGGCCGGGATAGGCGACCCATTGCAGCCGGGCGTAAAACACCAGCAGCGCCAGGAGGCCGAGCCAGAAGATCGGCACGGAATAACCGATGAGGCCGATGACGCGCACGACCTGGTCGGCAAAACTGCCGCGCTTGACGGCGGCAAGCACGCCGAGCGGTATGCCGAAAACGGCGCCGATGATGGTGCCGATCGTCGCAAGTTCGATCGTCGCCGGGAACACCCGCTTGATATCCTCCATCACCGGATTGGTGGTGAGGACGGAGATGCCGAAATCGCCCGAAAGCGCCTGCTTCAGATAAAGAAAGAACTGCTGCCAGAGCGGCAGGTTGAGGCCGAGCTGCTCACGCACCCGCTCGACCACGTGCGCAGGCGCGCGGTCGCCGACAATCGCCAATGCGGGATCGATCGGCACCACACGGCCAATGAAAAATGTGACCGCCATCAACCCCAGAAAGGTGGTGATGACGGTGACGGCGAAGCCGAGAACGGCCTTCACACGGGCGTTGGCACGGCGTTTGCCCTGCCTCGCCCGGCTGTTCGTTTCAACGATGCTCAAGAGACCGATCCTTCCGGATCATTCCTTGGAGATCGTATAGACGTAATTGGTGTCGAAGCTCGGTCCGAGCTTCAGGCCCTTGAGCTTGGCGGAATAACCGGCCACTTCCGTCTGCTGGAAGATGATGACGAAGGGACCCTTCGCCAGAACTTCCTTCTGCAGGTTTTCATAAATGGCGGCGCGCTTGGCGCTGTCCTTCTCCAGCAGCGCCGACTGGGTTTCCTTGGTCAGATCAGGAACGTCCCAGGCATTGCGCCATGCGAGCGTCTTGTTCTTGCCCTCATCGGAATTGTCGTAGTTGATGGTGAAGGTTTCGGCATTCGAGTTCGGATCGAAATAGTCCGAGCCCCACTGGCCAATGTAGATATCATGGGTGCGGGCGCGGTACTTGGTCAGCGTCTGCTTGCCATCGCCCGGAATGATTTCCAGCTTGATGCCGGCCTGCGCCAGCGTCTGCTGCACGCTTTCGGCAATACCGGTTACCGGCTGCGTATTGCGCACATCCATGGACACGGTGAAGCCGTCCTTCAGGCCGGCCTTGGCCAGAAGTTCCTTCGCCTTGGCGACGTCGAGCTTGTAGGGGTTCTCGTTGAGCGCGCCGAGCTGGCCCTTCGGCAGGAACGTCTGGTGGACTTCGCCGATGCCCTTGATGATCGTCTCACCGATCGCGTCGTAATCGACGAGATATTTGAACGCCTCGATGACCTCGGGCTTCTTCAGGTTCTCGTTCTTCTGGTTGAGGCTGAAATAATAGACGGTGCCCTTCGGCGCAGAGGTGACGGCAAGGCCTTCCTTCTTGGAAACGGCTTCCATGTCGCCCGGCTCGAGGTTGCGGGCCACATCGATATCGCCGTTTTCAAGCGCCAGGCGCTGGCCGGAGCTTTCCTTCATGTGGCGATAGACAACGCGCTTCAGCTTCGGCTTTTCACCGTAATAATTCGGATTGGCCTCGAGGATGACCGCTTCATTGGCCTTCCAGCCAAGGATCTTGTAAGGGCCGGAACCGGCATAACCGGTCTTCAGGAATTCATTGCCGAAATCGGTGTCATATTTGTAATCGGCGCTCGGGGTAACGGACTTCGCCTTTTCGGTGATGAGCTTCTTGTCGACCACCGAAGCGACAGTTGCGGTGAGCACGTTCAGCACGAAGCTCGGCGCATAGGGCTTGTCGACGGTCAGTACGAAGGTGTTCGCATCCGCAGCCTTCGCCTTTTCATTGACGTTGTCGCCCTTGAGGCCGAACTGCGTCAGCAGGAATGCCGGCGACTTGTCGAGCTTGACGGCGCGTTCAAACGAGAATGCCACATCGTCAGCCGTGATCGGATTGCCGGAGGCGAATTTCAGGCCAGATTTCAGCTTGAAGGTATAGGTCAGGCCGTCTTCGGAGGTCGTCCAGCTTTCGGCGAGATCGCCGATCACCTTGGAGGTGTCGTTGAGATCGATGGAAACCAGCTTGCTGTAGGTGTTGCCGGTGACTTCAGCTGCGGACAGCTCGAATGCCTCGCCCGGATCGAGCGTGATGATGTCATCGATGGCGAAACCTTCGACCAGCGTATCGGCCGGTGTGGCAGCGAAAGCATGCGGCGCAGACAGCATCATCAGCGACAAAGCGGCGCTGGTGCTGAGAATACGCATGGATTTGTTGAGCGATTTGATCATAGGATCTCCCCTTTTGTTATAAGATTGATTTCGTTCGCTTTTATGTGCTCTCAGGCGGCCTCATGCCAGGCCTGGGATAAGACGCGCAGCCAGTTTTCCCGGCATATTTTAGCCAGTTCTCCGTCACCGTAGCCCGCCGATTTCAGCGCCGCAACCAGATTGTGATTGCCGCTCGCGTCAGCAACGCCAACGGGTACCGTCGCACCGTCGAAATCGGATCCGAGCGCCACGCAGTCGATGCCCATGCGCTCCACCATGTAGTCGATGTGGCGCACCATGTCGGAAAGCGGGGTGTCGGCAATGTCGCGCGCATCCGCCCGCAGCATGGTCACGGCATAGTTGAGGCCGACCAGTCCGCCGCTCTCTTTGATGGCATCCATCTGCCGGTCGGTGAGATTGCGGGCGACGGGGGTGAGCGCATGCGCGTTGGAATGGCTGGCGATCAAAGGCTGGTTCGTGGTCTTCGCCACATCCCAGAAGCCCTTTTCGGTGATATGCGCAAGATCGATGAGAATACCGAGCCGGTTGCATTCCTTCACCAGCGCAAAACCGGCATCGGTGAGGCCGGGCGCGGTATCGGGCGACATCGGATAGGAGAAGGGAACCCCGTGGCCGAAAATATTGTGCCGGCTCCAGACCGGACCAAGCGAGCGCAGACCGGCAGCGTAAAAAACCTCGAGCGCATCGAGATCGGCTCCGATCGCCTCGCAGCCTTCCATGTGCAGCACGGCCGCGAAGATATCCTCGGCAAAGGCCTTGCGGATATCGGCTGTCGAGCGGCATAGCCGCCAAGCCCCGGCGCGATCGAGTCTGAGCGCGATCGCAGCTTTTTCCATGGCGATATCAAGCGAAGGCTGGCGTTCGAGCGGCGCCGCGAGCGGTGTATTATAGTGACCCTGCGCGTCCGGCTCCTGCAGGATGAGATCGCCGGAGGGGATGTAGATGGCGCAGATGCCGCCGCCAAGACCGCCTGCCCGTGCACGCGGACCATCGATATGGCCTTCGCGTGTGCCATTCCTGAATTCCGCAACCGGATCGGCGCCGGCCTTGCTGTTGCGCCACAACCGAAGCAGCACATCATTATGACCGTCGAACACTGCATGCATTTGAAGAAATTCCAGTAAGCGGCAAAAACAAAGGGGGCGGGCAGACGCCGGAATGACACCGCGCAAAAGCAAACCGGCGCATTTTTTGCCGGCCGCTATAATCTGTCAGAGACGATCTTAGGACGATCTCTCGCGGCTCCGCAAGACGCAAATTAGGCAACGATGAAATTATCACCACTTGCCTTTTGCCGGGAATTGCGCAACGTCAAGCCCGCCAGCCGCCTTCCGCCTTTGTCAGCAGCGGCGTGGCGAAAACACCCCTCACCCGCTCCGGCCATTCCGGCCCGAAAGCAGCGATTTTTTGCTCCCAGCGGTCCGATTGCAGCATGGCTGCACCGATCACCACCGGCCGGATGCCGGACGAGGCGAGAAGCGAAAGACCTGAAATGATGGAACTGCCGCTCGATATGACATCATCCACCAGCGCCACCCGCCTGCCCTCGATAAGCGGCAACATGCGCGGATCGATATAAAGCCGCTTTTCCTGTTTGGTGGTGATGGAGGACATGGGCACCGACAGTTCCTCCAGATACCAGAATTTGCGCGACGTCCCGAGCGGCACGTAACGCGAATGGCCGAGATGGCGGGCGACGGCGGCGGCGAGCGTCAGCCCGAGCGTCGGCAGGCCGATCACCACCTCTGGCTTGAGGGGGAGAAGCTTCTGAGCAAGATCGGCGGCCAGCGCTTCCAGCACCTCAAAGGAAGCCTGATTGACGATGAGCGAGGCCAACGCATGCTCGCCATCCGCCAGAGGCCGGATCGGCAGGCAGATCTGACGTCCATCATCCAGTTCCGCCGGAAAGAAGGCGGAATGCGGACCTGCCGTTTCAAATGTGCGGGGCGCGCGGATATCCTGCCAGAACTCATGCGGAGCAGCAGGGGATAGGGCGGCAGGCGATGCGGATTGCGGCATCGTTCTTTTCCTTTCAGGAGCGGGGTGGCGAAAGACACTCGCATTGTTCGGCCACGCCAGCCCGGTTCTTCACATCAGGCATTTCAACAACCGCAAGCATGCGGCGGGTTCTTTTCATTGGCTTTTTCAGCTAGAACAAAACAAAGCAACAGGCATTCGGACAAGCTCACCTATGGCGTGGGTTTTTCCCATATTCAAGGACAAGCTATGAGACTGCTGGACCGCATCGGCGAGGACCTGCCATTCCTGACGGAGCTTCGTCACGACCTCCACGCCCACCCGGAACTGGGCTTTGAAGAGGAGAGAACGAGCGCCATCGTCGCCGACCTTCTGGAAAGGGCGGGACTGAAGGTCCATCGCGGTCTTGGCGGCACCGGCGTGGTCGGCACGCTGCAGGTTGGCAACGGCACGCGCAGCATCGGTCTTCGCGCCGACATGGATGCACTCGCCATGCCGGAAGTTCCGGATCGGCCGTATAAATCGAAATTCCCCGGCAAGATGCATGCCTGCGGCCATGACGGCCACACCGCCATGCTGCTGGGGGCCGCGCGTTATCTCGCCAGAACCCGCGATTTTTCCGGCACCGTGCATTTCATCTTCCAGCCGGCCGAGGAAGGCCGCGGCGGCGCAAAAAAAATGGTGGAGGACGGGCTTTTTACGCTGTTTCCCTGCGATGCGGTCTATGGCCTGCACAATATGCCGGGGCTTGGCATTGACGAGATGGCCGTGGTGGAAGGCCCGCAGCTCGCCTCGTCCGATAGCTGGCGCGTCACCTTCAGGGGCATCGGCACCCACGGCGCCAAGCCGCATCTCGGCCGCGATCCGGTAACGGCGGCGGGCACCTTCCTCTCTTCGCTGCAAAGCATCGTCGGCCGCGTCGTCGATCCACTACAACCTGCCGTGGTCAGCGCCTGCTCGGTGCAGGCGGGTGACCCCAAGGCGCTCAATGTCATCCCCGATCTCGTCGAGATCGGCGGCACGGCGCGCGCCTATGCGCCGGATGTGCGCAGCCAGCTTGAAACGGAAATCGGCAGGCTCGCCAGGGGTACGGCCGCGATGTTCGGCATCGAGGCAAACTATGAATTCATTCGCCGCATTCCACCCGTCATCAACGATGCCGATGCGACGAAACGGGCGCTCCGGGCCGCCAAGACCGTCTTCGGCAGCAAGGCCCGCACCGCCTTCCCGCCCTCGACCGCAGGCGACGACTTCGCCTTTTTCGCGGGCGAAGCCCCCGGCTGCTACGTCTGGCTCGGCAACGGCCCGGCGGTGGATGGCGCGCTGCACCACAACACCTCCTATGACTTCAACGACGCGGCAATCGTTCCCGGCGTCGCCTTCTGGGCAACGCTGGTGGAGCAGGAACTGGCGGCAGAATAAGGCGGCAAACCGCATTGCGCATTCCCAAAGCTGAAAAGCCAGGCAACACCAATGGTGCTGCCCGGCTTTCTCTCTCAGATGTCCCGGCGGTTCAGCCAATACAGCGCGATCAGAACGATGCAGGCCATGATCGATGAATAGGCGACCACCGGCCATGCCGCATCACCCGGCAGGACGACGACCGCCAGGGTGCCCACTATTCCCACACACAGACTTTGAATGCAGAAGTAGAAGGCGACGGCCGTGCCCGCCATATGCCCGAACTCCTCCAGCGCACCATTGGCGGTGACCGAGACCGTAAAAACGATACCGACCGCCATGACCCACATCGGCACGATGAATGTCAGGAATGACGGGACCGCCCCGATTTCACCTGCCGCAAACAGAAAGGCCCCCACCAGCAACAGGGCCATGCCCCTGACGAGACTGCCCTGCACACCCCATCTGGCGACGAAGAACTTCGCAAAACGGGTGGTAACGATCATGGCGATCGCCACCGTTGCAAAAGCCAGGCTGAACTCCACCTCGGACAGACCTGCCCTGCCGATCATGACGCGCGGAGCTGTGGAGAAGAATACGAAAAACGTCCCCATGGCAGCGCTGAACCCAAGCGTATAGGTCCAGAAGCGGCTACTGCCCAACATGCGCAAGGGCGATGGGCGCGACATCCCTGCCGTCACCGGCCGGGTTTCACTCCAGTTCATCAACGCGGCAACCGTGGCGATGAGAGCGGCCGCCCGAGAGTGACGAAGATGGCACGCCAGCCGTATCCTTCGGCGATGACCGCCCCGACAATCGGGCCGAGGGCCGGGACGAATGCGAGAATGGAGCTGAACGTTCCGTACATCGTCGTTGCTTCCGGGCGGTCCGCATAGACGTCGCGAACGGTGGCGAAAGTGGCAACCAATGCCGCCGCCGCACCCGCCGCCTGCAGGAACCGGAACACGATGAAGGCACTCGCAGTCGTCACGGCTGCAAGGCAGAACGAGGCCACGACGAATAGCACGGCGCCGCCGAGCAAAACGGGCCGGCGACCAATGCGGTCCGAGATGGGGCCAAACACGATTTGGCCAAGGCCGAGCATCAACATATAAACGGTGAGCGTCAATTGGATAACGACGGGCGTAGTGCCGAGAGTTTCCGGCATGATGGGGACGACCGGCAGGTAAATATCCATGGCCAGCGAGGCGAGAATATCAAAGGGAGCCATGAGCAGCATTGCTGCAAACAGCGATCTCCCCCAAACGGGAGTTTGAATAGACATGAGAATTGATCCGCTCAAATGAGGACATTTGGCGGCGTCTGCCCGTTGGAACAGAGATTGCTCGACAGAACGCCGCAACAACGAAATATCGTCGTTGCGGCTTACTTATCTGCTGACTTCGAGGCACCCATGTTCAACATTCCTATAAAGCGACGGGTAAACGGGGGTTGGATTTAGCAATATACCGGCTTTTTGGCAACGCTTGGCCCCGGCCTACCCCACCGTCGCAATCACCGGGCTCTCCATCACCCTTCCCGTCAACACATCGGCAATACCCATATCCGTCTGGTGCGGGCCGATGTTGCAGGCGAGCGTGGCGCCGAAGCAGGCCTTGAAGACCAGATAGGGCGGCTGCCATTCGACGACATCGCCGACAGCGGCGCGCAACGCTTCGAAAGCCCTTGCGACGTCTTCAAGCGGCGCATCGGAAACAAGGCCGGAGAGCGGCAGCGGTAGAAGTGCCGTCACCTTGCCCTCAGAGGCGACAGCCATGCCGCCGCCTGCCGTTATCACCGCATTGGCGGCCAGCGCCATGTCCTCGGCATTGCCGCCGAAGACGGTGAGGTTGTGGCTGTCATGCGAGACGGTGGTGGCGAAGGCGCCGTTCCAGCTTCCCCAGCCGGTGAGGAAACCGGTTTTTGTGACAGGCTCGGCCTTGCCGTGGCGATGGGTGACGGAAATCATCGTGGCACCCTCTGGCGGAACGACGAAACCATCCTTCACCTCGGCCTCCACCTCACCCCATTGCGTGAAACGCGGGCGGTCGATGGTGGCGAGGCGGACCTTCGAGCCTTCGGAGGCAACCCGGAAATCATCGGCCTTGCGCTGCGGCAGCTTCATCGAGCCTTCGAGCGTTGTCGCATCGCAGGCCGGAACCTCGACGCGCATACGCCCGCCTTCCGCGACTGCTTTGCCACCGGCCAAGACATGACGGGCCGAAAAGCCGCTCAAATCCTCGAAGATGACAATATCGGCACGGCGACCGGCGGCAATGAGGCCGAGATCGGAACGGCCGAGCCGTTGCGCGGCATTGAGAGTGGCGGCGCGCAGCGCCCATTCAGGCCTCAGCCCGTAACCGACGAGGCGGCGCACCACATCATCCAGCCCGCCACCCCGCAACAGATCGTCCGGGAAAACATCGTCGGTGCAGAGCGTCACCGTCTGCGGCAGATGGCCGAGCGCATTCAGCGCTTCCACGAATTCCGGCAGCAGATGATCGTGCGAGCCACGCAGTTCGATGGTCAGCCCCGCCCGAAGCTTTGCCATCAGGTCTTCAGCCGAGACCAGCTCGTGATCGGAAGAAACGCCCGCCGCCATGAAGGCGTTGAGATCGGCATCCTTCAGGCCGCGCGCATGGCCACAGAGCAGCTTTTCCGAGATGAGACCGGCCTGCACGATGCCGCTCATGCGCGGATCGCGCTCGATGACGCCGCGCATGTTCATGATTTCCGCAACACCACCAATCTGCGGCCAAGACAGGATATCGGTGAGAATGGCAGCGTCGAAATCCGCACCGCTGCATTCCAGCCCCGGTGCTGACGGTACTGAGGACGGCGCAAGCAGAATGGCGCGGAGTGGCAGGTTTTCTATTGCTTTCGCCGCCCAGCGCACGCCTTCGACACCATGCACATTGCCGAATTCATGCGGGTCCCAGACGATGGTGGTGACGCCACGGGCGACCACTGCCGCCGCATAGGCGGCCGGTGTAACCATCGAGCTTTCGATATGCATATGTGTGTCGATCAGGCCCGGCGAGACATAGGCACTGGTCGCATCGATAATCTGTGCAGCATCGCTGCGGCTTGCCGGTTCGTGAATGCTGGCGATCAGCGGGCCGACAATGCCGATATCGGCGGCGCGAAGCTCTCCCGTCACCACATCCACCAGCGTTCCGCCAGCAATGAGGACATCAAAAGGCGCATCGCCGCGCGCAGCGGCAACCGCGCGGGTGCGCAGTGCATCGTCGTTGAGATCGGTTGGCTCGCGCATCGGGATTTGCGCACTCATAGGGCAGCCTCCCGGCGCAGCGCCTCGAGAACCGCAGCCTTTGCAGCCTCGGCATTCACGGTTTCGGCGAAATGCGCGTTGAAACCCGTCACCTTCTCGGCCCGTGCCTCAACCACCGTTCGTCCGCGCGTCAGCGAGGCGTGAAGTTCGACATCAATCCGCGCATGGCGCCAGCCAAGGAACTCGGAGGTGAAGGCGACTGCGGCGACGGGATCATAAAGCGCCATGGCGGGTCTGCCGCGCCTTGTTGCGATGCCGATGAAACCTTCCAGCAGATCGGCAATCAGACCGGCGTTTTTTCCGCCGGCATTGCGGATCGGCAGCACATCGGCCGACGAGGCGGTAACCTTGCGGCAGGCGTCCAGATCGACCATGCGCAGCGGCAGGCCATGGGATAGCACGATGGCTAGCGCTTCCGGATCGGCAAAGGCGTTGAATTCGGCAGATGCCGTGTGGTTGCCGCTCGTCACACCGCCGCCCATCCAGGTGAGGTCAGAAATTCTGGCCGCAAGATCAGGCCGGGCAAGGCAAAGGGCGGCGATATTGGTGAGCGGGCCGAGCGCGAGGATGCGCTTCTCACCGGCTCCGTCCGCCAGCCAGTCGCAGAGAGCGGCGAAGGCATCGCTTTTCGGCAGAGCCGCCGCATCCGGCAGGCTTTGACCGACAGTCGGAATGCCGTTATCGCCGAGGATAGACTGGGCGGTTTCGAGTGCGCCGAGCACCGGCATGGCGCGGCCCTGATGGATCGGCATCGACCAGCCGAAGGCGGCAACGGCACCCGCCGCATTGCGGCAGACCGCCTGAAGCGTCGCATTGCCGAAGACCAGCGAAATGCCGTCAACGGCAAGGCCTGCCGATTGCACCACCATGATGGCGGCGATATCGTCAAAGCCCATATCGGTATCGATCCACACACCCATGATCAGCCAAACACCTTCAGGCTTGCCGCTTTTTCGACCGGCAGGTCGAAGGCGAGCGTATCACCGATCGTATGGGCGGTGAGCGCAGCATCGGTTTCCGCCTTTATGGCGCCAAGCGGCGTATCGAGCAGATATTCACGCGTATTTCCGGCAAAGGATGTGCCGCGCACGGTTCCCTGGAAAGGACCTGAACCGAGGGTGACCATGCGCGGCCGCCAGGCCAGTCCAGATGCTGAAGGGACTGGTCCGGTGAGCGGTGTTGTGCCGTTTGCGGTTTTCAGCGCGCCGCCTTCCAGCGCGAAGATATTTTCGAAGCCGACGAAGTCAGCCACGAAGGACGAAACCGGCGCATTGTAGATGTCTTCCGGCGTGCCGATCTGCTCGATCTTGCCGCCCTTCATGACGACGATGCGGTCGGCCAGCGCCAGGGCCTCGATCTGGTCATGGGTGACAAAGATCATCGTCACGCCGGTTTCCTTCTGCACGCGCTGCAATTCTGTGCGCATTTCGAGCCGGAGGCGCGCATCGAGATTGGAGAGCGGCTCGTCGAGCAGCAGCACCTTCGGCTCCATAACCATGGAGCGCGCCAGCGCCACGCGCTGCTGCTGGCCGCCGGAAAGCTCTGCCGGCTTGCGCGATGCGAAGTTCGACAACCCCACGGACTTCAGACCGGAGGCGACCTTGTCGTCCAGCGCCTTGCCGTTCATGCCCTTGAGCTTCAGGCCGAAGGCGACGTTTTCATAGACCGTCAGGTGCGGGAAGAGCGCGTAGGACTGGAACACCAGACCCACGGCGCGCTTGTTGGCGGCAACGCGGGTGATATCGGCCCCATCGAGATCGATGCGCCCGCCCGCTACCGGCATCAGCCCGGCAATGGCGCGCATCGTCGTGGTCTTGCCGCAGCCGGAAGGCCCCAGCAGCGCGAGAAGTTCGCCCTTGCGGATATCGAGATCGAGATCCTTGACGGCAATGCTGTTGCCATAGGCGAGCGAGACTTTTTGGAGCGAAAGATAATTTGCGTCAGACATAACGGGAGAACCCCAGAAAACGTTCGGCCATGAAAACGATGCCGATGGAAAGGAAGGCGAGCAGCGAGGAGAGTGCGGCCACGGAAGGATCGAAGACGATTTCCATGTAACCCAGCATGTCGATGGGCAGCGTGCGCACGCCGGGCCCCGACAGGAACAGCGATACCGGCACCTGGTTGAAACTCGTCACGAAACCGAGAATGAAGGCGGAGAGAATACCGCCGCGAATATTGGGCAGCACCACGCGGAAAAACGCACCGAGCCGCGACGAGCCGAGCAGCACCGCCGCCTCCTCGATGTCCGAGCGCAGATTGTTGAGGCTGGCCGATACCACCCGCACCGCATAGGGCAGGATGAGCGCGGTGTGGGCGAGAAACAAAGCAAGCGTGATGCCGATGCCGAAGGGCACGACGAAATAACGCAGCAGCGCGAGACCCACGATGATGCCGGGCACGATGATCGGCGCGGAAACGATGGTGCGCACCGTCTCTGCAAAAGGCAGCTTGTAACGCGACATGGCGTAGGAGGCGGGAATGCCGAGGATGAGCGCTGCAAAGGTGCCGCCAATGGCGAGGAACATCGACATTGCAAAGCTTTCCCGGAAGCTCTCAACCGTAAAGACCTTGGCGATCCATTTCAGCGAAAAGCCCTGCGGCGGGAAGGCAAGCGTATCGCCGGCCGAAAACGAGGCCGCGACGATGATGAGGAACGGCCCGATGAGGAAACCGACGACAAGAAGGAGCGTGAGCGGAATGAAGAGCTGCCGGGTCATTTCTTGTTCCTCGCGGTGGCGATGCGCTTCAGCAGGATATTGGCGGCAAAGCTCATGACGATCAGGATGAAGGCGATGACGCTGGCGGCGACGAAATTGTTGGAAACCGTCACCTGCTGGTAAAGCAGGGTTTCCAGCATCAGCACCTTGGAGCCGCCGAGAATGGCGGGCGTGATATAGGCCGTGAGCGAACCGGTAAAGACCAGCGTGCCGCCGACGACCAGCCCTTCCTTGGTGAGCGGCAGGATGACCTTCCAGAACACCTGCAACCAGTTTGCGCCGAGAACGCGCGCGGCGGCGATGGTGTCCTTCGGCATATTCTCCAGCGCACTGATGAGGGAGATGATCATCAACGGCAGAAACAATTGCAGGAGACCGATGAAGACGGCCGTTTCGGAAAACAGGATGCGTATAGGCGCGTCACTCAGCCCGACCGCCTGCAGCGCCTGGTTGACGATACCGGTTCTGCCCAGAATGACGATCCAGGCGTAGGTGCGGGCAACCGGCGAAATCATCAGCGGCAGCACGACCAGATTGACCACATGGCCTTTTGCCCCGGCGAAAGATTGACGATGGCGAAAGCCGCCGCATAACCCACCACCGCCGAGACGATGGTGACAAGCGCGCCAAGCTTCAGGGTGCGCAGGAAAACCGTCTGGTTCAGCGGATCGGAAAAGAAATCGGCGTAAGCGGACAATGTCCAGCCTTCGGCGCTGTGGAAGCCCTCCGACAGAAGCATGAAGACCGGCACAAGAAAGACCGCCGCCGCAAAAATAGCGGCGGGCAAGGCAAGCGCCAGCGCTTCGGCCCGGTTCTGAAACATGGGTTTATTCCCTGAACGGCCACGCGGCCGGTTACGGTTGAAGCCGGCGTGCCGGCTTGCGGTCTGAAAAGGTTGGAAAAGCGGTCAGGGGACGACCAAACCGCTTTTCCTGAAACGGGGCGAGCCCTTGCGGACGCTGAAAATCACCCCGTTCCTGACTGAAACTGTCCCGGCTTATTGCCCGACCTTGGAGTTCCACTCGGACAGCCACTTGTCGCGGTTATCCAGCGTCACGTCGGAAGGGATGAGCTGCAGGCTTTTTGCGGTTTCGTCGCCATAGGTGATGTTGTTCGCCACCTCGTCGGAAACCTTGACTTCCCTGTTGGTCGGGCTGTCCACCAGCTTTTCGGCCAGCGCCTTCTGAACGTCGGTCGAGAGCCAGAAATCCATGAACTGCAGCGCCAGATCTTCGTTCTTCGTGCCCTTCGGCACCACGAGCACGTTCATGCCGCCGGTCTGGCCTTCCTTGGGCGTTGCCCAGGCAAGCGGCAGGTCAAGCTTGGTGAAAGGCGCCCAGGAGAAGCGGCCGATCGGGGCAGCCCAGATTTCTTCCTGCTGCATCAACTGCACCAGCTGCGAGGACTTGACGTAGAAAGTGACGATATCGTCCTTCTTTTCGCCCACGGCCTCGATCGCGCCGGAAAGATCAGGCGTATCCTTGCCGATGGCCTTGCCGAGCATGTAAAGCGCCGGCGGGCCCTGGTTGGTGGTGACATTCGGGAAGGCGACGTGGTCGACGATACCGTCCTTGAGGAGATCGGCCCAGCTATCGACCTTCATCTTGTCGGTGCGATAGACGATGGAGGTGGCGTAAAAATTGACGCCGACGCTCATGCCGTCGCCATTCGGGTCCTTGGCGATATCATAGAGCTTGTCGATATTCGGGACCTTGGAAGCGTCGATCTTCTGGATCAGGTCCTTGCGGGTGGCGGAAAGCGCATCCGCCATGGAAACGATGGCGAGATCGACCACCGGATTGGCCTTGTTGGCCTCCATCTTGGCCAGACGCTCGACACTGTTGCCGGTCTCGACGACCAGCTTGCAGCCGCATTGCTTTTCGAACGGCGTATAGACCAGTTCCTTGAATTCGTCCTGCGCGAAGGCATAGACAGAGATCGTCAGCGTCTTGTCCTGCGCCTGCGCGGCACCCATCGTCAGCATCAGGGCGGTGCCCGATGCAAGAATGATTTTTTTCATGGTGTGAGTTCTCCTGCTGTCGTGTTTTTGGCTTCAATCGCATCATGCTTTTTTCTGCCGGTGGAGCCGCGCATGATCAGCGCCATCGGTATGTTCGATATTTCGGCCTTCACCTCGGCGGCAATGCCGTTTTCTAAACCGGCCTCGCCATCGATTGCGCGCAGCAGCGCCTCGACCGCCAGATCGGCGATGCGGCCCATATCCATGCGCATCGTCGTCAGCGGCGGCGTCACGACGGCCGAAAAAATCAGATCGTCGAAGCCTGTTACACTGGCCTCTTCCGGCACCTCGATACCCTCGCGCTGCAATTCGGTAAGCGCGCGCAGCGCATGCAGGTCCGATACGCAGGCAAAGGCGGTAAAACCATCCGCAACCCGGTCGGCAAGGCCAAGACGGCAACCCGCGCCATCAGCCTTTTCAATGGCATCTATCCATAGCGTCTGCGTGGTGCAGGCCTTGCCGAGCCCATCGCGAATGCCGCCAAGGCGGTCGTTCTGCACGTTGGAATCGCGGTTCTTGCCCACCAGCACCACCCTGTCGTGGCCAAGCCCCGCCAGATATTCGCCGACCTGCCGGCCACCATCCCAATGGTCGGCGGCAACCGTGTTGCCGGGCGTCGATGGACTGTCGATCACGGCCACCGGACAATCGACATCGGCGATGCGCGTGCCGCGGCGGGCACGATGACCATGCCATCCACGCCGCGCTCGATCAGCCGGTTGATCGCGTCCGTCTGCATGGCGATCTCACCGCGCGAGTCGGCGATCAGCACACCGTAACCGGCATTGACGGCCGCCTTTTCGATGGCCTGTGCGATCTGCGGGAAAAGAGGATTGGCAATATCGGGCAGAACCAGCCCCAGAACGCCACTTTTGCCGGTGCGAAGCGCCCTGCCCGCCGAACTCGGCACATAACCAAGCTCGGTTGCGGTCTTGCGGATGCGCTCCACCAGCTCCGGCGAAACCCGACCCTTGCCCGACAGCGCATTGGACACGGTTGCAACCGACACGCCGAGTGCCGCTGCTATCGCGCTCAGATTGGTGGCAGGCCGTGAAGACGCCATAATGGTCCGAAAGGGCTGATTAAACGTTTAATCACGATAGTCGAGCAAAACCGCCCTGTCGAGTCCGGACCGGGGCAAAACCGGGCGAAAACCGAGGCATAAAGTCTAAACGCCCGAAAAAAGTGCTATTATTTTTTAGAGCTGTGGATTGCTGGCCGCACGATAGGCCTCCACCTGCCGCACCAGCCAGTCGCGAAACAGCACGACCGGAACGTGGTTGGCGCGCGAAAGCGGCGCCACGGCATAATAGGAGCTGGGGCTTTTGGCCTGATGATCGAAGGCTTTCACCAGCTGCCGCGATTTCAGCTCATTATCGATCAGGAAAAGCGGCATCAGCGCCACGCCCAGTCCGGCGATGCAGGCCTGCGCCACGCTGGAAAACTGCTCGAAACGCATGCCCTGGGGCAGGGCAAGCGACAGGCCGAGGCTTTCAAACCAGTGGCTCCATGCGCCCGGCCGCGAAGCCATGTGCAGAAGCGGAAGCGCCGCAATATGTTCGCCCTTTTCGATCGGATGCGCCTTCAGGAACTCGGGACTGCACACCGGGGCGACCATTTCATGCATCAGAAAGGTGCTTTCCGCCCCGGCCAGTCCGCCTGACCGATATGGATCGCCATATCCAGCTGCTCGCGCTCAAAATCGAATTGCCCGATACGGGTGGCGAAATTGATGGTGATTTCGGGATGGTTCGCCACGAAATCCGGGATACGCGGCAGAAGCCAGCGGGTGCCGAATGTCGGCAGCATGGCAAGGTTCAGCGTATTGCCATGCGTTTTGGTCATGATTTGGAGGGACGCGGAGCGTATCTCGCCAAGGGCTGCGGCAATCGATTTCGCATAGGCGCTGCCCTCGGTCGTCAGCGCCACCCCGCGTGCGCCGCGCTCGAACAGGCGCACGCCAAGCTGTTCTTCCAGTGACATAACCTGCCGGCTGATCGCCCCTGCGTCAGGGCAAGCTCATCGGCGGCTGCGGAAAAGCTGCCGAGCCGGGCCACGGAATCGAAGGCGGCGAGCGCACTGGTGGAGGGCAGAAGTTTGCGGCTGAGAGACGTCATGAGCCATTACTATATGTAATGCAAAAATGAGTAAACATGGCTTGTGCCGGCTGGCTCGAATACCAATAATCCGGCCAGCAAATCCGGAGGCATCACGTGAGCGAACACGCAGCATTCAATTGGCAGGACCCTTTTCTGCTCGAAGACCAACTGACCGACGACGAGCGGATGATCCGCGACGCCGCCGCCGCCTTCGGCAAATCGGAACTATTGCCGCGTGTCTCCGAGGCCTATCTTTCCGAGACCACCGAGCCGGAACTGTTTCGCCTGATGGGCCGAACCGGCCTTCTCGGCGTCACCCTGCCGGAAGAATACGGCGCAGCCAATGCAAGTTACGTGGCCTATGGTCTCGTCGCCCGCGAAGTGGAACGGATCGACAGCGGTTACCGCTCGATGATGAGCGTGCAGTCATCGCTCGTCATCCATCCGATCTTCGCCTATGGCTCCGACGAGCAGAAGAAGAAATATCTGCCCGGCCTCGTCTCGGGGGAACTGATCGGCTGTTTCGGCCTGACCGAGCCGGATGCCGGTTCCGATCCGGGCGGCATGAAGACCCGCGCTGAAAAGATCGCTGGCGGCTATCGCCTGCGCGGTTCGAAAATGTGGATTTCCAATGCGCCGATCGCCGATGTCTTCGTCGTCTGGGCGAAATCGGAAGCCCATGACAACCAGATCAAGGGCTTCGTGCTGGAAAAGGGCATGAAGGGACTTTCGGCCCCAAGATCGGCGGCAAGCTTTCGCTGCGCGCCTCCATTACGGGCGAGATCGTTCTGGACGGTGTGGAAGTGGGCGAAGACGCACTGCTGCCCAATGTCTCCGGCCTGAAAGGCCCGTTCGGCTGCCTCAACCGCGCCCGTTACGGCATTTCCTGGGGGGTCATCGGTGCGGCGGAAGATTGCTGGTTCCGCGCCCTGCAATATGGTCTCGACCGCAAGCAGTTCGGCAAGCCGCTGGCCGGCATGCAGCTTTACCAGAAGAAGCTCGCCGACATGCAGACCGAAATCGCCCTCGGCCTCCAGGCATCGCTGCGCGTCGGCCGTCTGATGGACGAACACAGAATGGCGCCGGAAATGATCTCCATCATCAAGCGCAACAATTGCGGCAAGGCGCTGGACATCGCCCGCCAGGCCCGCGACATGCATGGCGGCAACGGTATCCAGATCGAATACCACGTCATGCGCCACGCCCAGAACCTCGAAACGGTCAATACCTATGAGGGCACGCACGACGTCCACGCGCTGATCCTCGGCCGGGCGCAGACGGGCATTCAGGCGTTTTTCTGAGGCTTGTGGACTGGAGGCGGGATCAGCACCGGCATAGTACACCCGCGAAGATTCCCCCACCGTCATTCCGGCCTTGAGCCGGAATCCAGCCGACGTGCGTCTGCACGGCGGGAAGACTCCTTTCAGCCCAAGGACTTGGGCTGGCTGGATTCCGGCTCAAGGCCGGAATGACGGAGGGAGAGTGCATGACGCCCCGGCAAATGTGAACCTGCCCTCTGAGCTAAGCTCAAATCGTATCATCGGGAGTAATCCCCCTGAAACAGAAAGACCTCCGAAGATCGCTTCGAAGGCCTTTTTCTTTTCGAGTTCAGGTGACGGCTCAGAACGTGCCGCGCACGCCGATGCCGAACATGCGCGGTTCGGTCATGCTGGCCTCGATGCCGCCAATGCCGCGGTTTTCCTTCATGAGCGTCGGTGCGCGCTCGTCGAAGACGTTCTTGACGTAGGCGTAGAACTCAAGCTCCTCCTGGAACTTGTAGCTCGCCCGCACATCCGCGATCGTATAGGGGTCGATCGCATAAACGGCCTTGTTATCCGTGTCGGAATAATAACCGTCGAGATGACGGACCTGGCCCGAGACGGTGAACTTGTCCGTCACATCCCAGCTCGCGCCGATGGTGAAGCTGTAACCCGGCGATTTGGCGAATTCCTTGCCGACATAGGCGGCGTTGCTGGAAATCTCGTCGATTTTCGTCTTCAGCAGACCTGCGCTGGCCTTCAGTGTCAGATTGTCGAGAACCTGATAATCCACGCCGATTTCCAGACCGTAGGCATGGGCTTCCTCGGCATTGACGGTGTAGGATTCGCTGATGCCCGTGGAAACAACGACCGGCACGTTAAACTGGGCATTGTTCATGTCCATGTAGAACAGGTTGCCGTTCACCGTCAGCGTATCGTCCAGCAGGTTGGCACGCGTGAACAGCTCGTAGTTCCAGATGGTTTCCTTGTCGAAGGTCCGCCATTTGCTGGTCGTCAGGTCGAATGCGACACCGCCGGGATTGTAACCGCGGCTGATCAGGCCACCGACCGTCCAGTCGTCATTGATGGCATAGGCAAGCGAGGCCTTTGGCAGGATTTCCGAGAAGGTTTCGTCATAATTCACTGAGCTTCTGGAGGTCGCGCTCAATGTGCGATAGCCGCTGCGCTGAATCTGGTCCTGCTGGTAGCGCAGGCCGCCGGTCAGGGTCCATTGGTCGGTCAGGCGATAGCTCAACTCGCTGAAAAGACCGAGATTGTCTTTGGTATCGTCAAATTTGGACGTCCCGCGCAGATAAAGGACTTCGTCAGCCTGTGAGTGGGCGTAATAAATACCCGCAACGCCGCTCAGCACATCTTCCTGATCGCCGAAGGTCACGCGCGTTTCGTGGGAGGTGTTCTTGAGATCGACATCCGCATCGCCGTTATTGGCAATGCCAACCCGGCGCTTGGCGATGGAAGAGGAAAACTGCGTCTGGTTGAACAGTTTCACGCCGTTTTCGAAATCATAATTGACGTCCAGAATCCCGGTATTGGTATACTGGCTGAAGCTCGGCATCGTCGTGGTAATGTGGTTGAGATCCTCGAAGGGGCGCGACGCAGCCTCCTGGCTTGGCCGGTTCGAGGCGTTGTAGGAATAGGTCAGCTTGGTCGAAAGGCCGGGAATTTCAGCCGGTTCCCACAGAAGCTTGAAGCGCCCATTGAACTCCTTGAAGTTCTGGTCCGTGCCGTCATGGGCAAAAGCCGAGCTGATGTAATCGATGAAGGTGTCGCGGCCGGAGTAGTCGATGGCCATACGCGCCGCCAGCTCATCTTCGATCAGAGGACCGGAAAGCGCGAATGAACCCCGCTTCTGGTGATAGTTGCCGATTTCAGCCTGATAGGATGCCTCAGGCGTAAAGGTCGGGTCCTTTGTATTGACGAGGATCGCACCGGCAATGGCATTGGCGCCCTGCGAGGTCGTCTGCGGACCGCGGAAGACCTCGATGCTGTCGACATCCCAGATGGAGGAGGCGCCATAGATGAATTCATTGTAGCCGAGATAGTGGCCGTCGACATTGATCGTGGCACGCGGCACCGTGCCGGTGAAGAAGGCGATCGAACCCGTGTTCGGTCCCTGCGTATCCTGTCCGCGAATGATGGGGGCGCTGACATTGTCAGTATAAACGATGTTCGGAATATCCTTGATCGCTTCCGATACGGTCGGGTCGCCGGTCTTTTCCTTTTTGATTTTTTCACTGGAAATGACCGAGACGGATGACGCCGTGTTCTTCATGTCGCGTGCGACTTTTTCACCGGTCACCACAATCGGCTTGAGAACGGTCGTTCCCGAGGCCTCAGCCTGCTGATCCTGACCGAAAACCGGCGTCACAAACAAAGCCGCCAGCGTCAACACGCTGACCCCGCTCATCAAACGGCCGCTAGAACGAAACCCCATCACACACCCCTAAATAAACATGAGTATTAAAGTCATATTCAAGTAACGGAAGCGTTATCCGTTTCGCAATAGAGAATGCGTTCTGTATTGCGGACACACAGGGTTCCGCAACGGCATGTGCCATATTTACAACAAAGTTTATCGAGTTTCCTTTGTCGCCTCCTTCCGCACCGCAAGGGGAAGACGTTGAAACGGCTCAGAAATCGATTCCGATTTCCGCTCCGATGCGCTAGGCATGGTCACGCGAAAAGGGGGAACGGGCTTGAGCGCCATGGATGACGAGCTGGGCAATCTGCCGGAAAACGAGGGAGAGAAGCGCTCTGCACTCATTCAGTCGGTGTCGATTGCTGCGCGTTTTCTCGATCTTCTGGCAAAATCGGACAGGGCGCTTGCACTCGGCGAACTCGCCAAACGCGCCGGCACCGGCCGCTCCACTGCCCATCGTTACCTGCAAAGCCTGGTGCGCGAAGGGCTGGTGGCGCAGGATCCCGCAACCGGCAGCTACGATCTCGGCCCGACCGCACTCGCGATAGGCATCAGTGCGCTCAGGCGAATCAATCCGGTCGAGACCGCCGGTCGCCAGATGAAAGCGCTGGCCTCGCAGATCGGCGCCAGTTGCGGCGTGGCGATCTGGACGGATCGCGGCCCGACCGTTGTGCAGTGGCACAGGAGCGCCAGCTTCTCCATCAGCACGGTGGCGCTGGGTGATGTTCTACCACTGGATAACAGCGCCTGCGGGCTGGTTTTCCAGGCTTATCTGCCGGCTGACAGGATAGCGGCGGTGCGCAAGTTGCAGCCCGCCGCCTTTCGCGGCTCCCGCCCGGACGCCAAAGTCCTGCACGCCATTCGCGAAACGGGCGGCGCGGAACTCAACGAACACCTGTTTTCCGCCCTGACCGGCAAGGCCGCCCCGGTTTACGACGCCCAGGGCGAAATCTGTTGCATCGTCACCACCGTATCATTTCTGGCCACCGCCGAGACCGAGGGGCATTTTCCGCAGCTTCTCGAAGCCGCCAGAAAGGCAACGGCAGAATCCGGCGGATCGTAAACCTACCCGGCCAGATGTTCCGCGAAGGTGCGGCCGGAATAGGCCGTGCGGAAAAGCCCGGCATCACCAAGCCTCGGAAGCAGCCGCTCCAGCACCAGCCGCATCGAAGAGACCGAACCGCCGGGCACCGCGACAAAGCCGTCGATAGCACCGGCTTTTGCCCATTCGCGGATATTCTCGAAGGCATCGTCAACCGTGCCGATGATCTGCCAGTGGCCAGATCCCATCACTTCCGGACGCCGCAACAACTCCGCAACGCTCAGCGTTTCCCGCTCGATCAGCCGCAGCAGCAGGCTGGCATGGGTGCGGCTTCTGGGTGTCTCGGGCGGTGGCGGCAAATCCGAAGCGGTGACAATCCGCGTGAGCGGCCAGTCGGAGAGATCAAGGCCCGTCAAATTATGAATGGAGGCGAAGATTCGGGCGCGATTGGCGCGTGCATGGGTCTCGGCAAAGAGTTCCTGCGCCTCGTTTTTCGTGTCCGCCAGATAAAGGCTGAGACCCGGCATCAGCTTCACCACATCCGGTGAGCGACCATGCCGCTCCGCTCTTTGTCGCAAATCCGCCCGCAACTCGATTGCCGCCTGCATATCCGGCGTCGAGGCAAAGACCGCATCCGCCACCGACGCCGCAAAATCGCGCCCCTCGGGAGAAGCACCCGCCTGCACCAGCGGAATGCGGCTGGCATGGGCCGGCAGGTTGAGCGGGCCTTTGACGCTGAAGTGCCTGCCCGCATGGGCGACCGGCTGCACCAGCGATGAATCGGCAAAACGTCCGCTCTCTTTGTCGAGCTTCAGCGCCTCGTTGGGAAAGCTCGCCCAGAGCTGCTGCACCACCTGCGTGAACTCGGCGGCCCGCTCATAACGCTCCTGCGGCGACGGCATTTCCGTCAGGCCGAAATTTTCGTGACCGTCCAGCGCCGTGACGATGTTCCAGCCCGCCCGGCCGCTGCTCAGCCAGTTCAGGGACTGGAGCTGGCGAGCAACCACATAGGGCGGCAGAAATGTCGTCGAAACGGTGGATAACAGGCCGACATGGCTGGTCTCCCGTGCGATGGCCGCCAGAAGCATGGTCGGGTCCATGCTCGCAAATCCACCACCGCTCTCCAGCCCCTCGGTGCGCAGAAACAGCGTATCGGGCCGGAACACGAAGTCCACATGCGCAGCCTCGGCACGCTTTGCAAGATCGACGAAATAATCGCTGGAGAACACCCCGTCTATACCGCTGTCTTGACGCCGCCATGCCTCGCCGCTGAGCCAGGTTGGCGCCAGCGACATGCCGATGTGGAGCTTGCGCGCGACTGACATGAAACACCTCGAATGAAAAAATCCTTCCGAAATCCCCGATGTGAATCGGCAAATTTCGATTTGTGGAGAATTTTACTATAGTTTAGTGTTGCTTCAAGACCACCCTGTCGCGCTTGCCGGTATGAAACCCGATTTCCGCAAGTTCGATGTGTGAATTCAAAAACTTAGATAATCCGTGCGTCGTCTCGACGCACGGCCCTATGAATAACAGGAGTTGTAATCCGGTGCTTGATGCCACGGACCTTCATGCGAGTTACGGACACGTCCCCGTATTGCAGGGCCTGTCTGCCCGCTTTCAATCCGGCCGCGTCACCGCGCTGGTCGGCCCCAACGGTTGTGGCAAGTCGACGCTGTTGAAGACCATCATGGGGTTTGTGCCTTTTTCATCCGGCAAGATAAGCCTTGATGACCGCCTGATCGGCGAGATCGGACGCCGGGAACTCGCCCGCCGCATCGCCTATCTGCCGCAGGAATGCCATTGCCCTGACTATATGACGCTTGGCGAATTGATCGAGCTTGCGGGTTATGCGCGTTACGGGCTTGGCGGCGGCCCATCCGAGCGCGACCGGGCGCTGTTTGCCGAGGCGCTGAAGACCGTCGGGCTGGAAGACAAGGCCAAGGCGCAGGTCAACACGCTCTCCGGCGGCCAGCGCCAGCGCGCCTTCATCGCCATGGTGCTGGCGCAGGACACGGAGGTGATCCTGATGGACGAACCGGTCAACCATCTCGACATGAAATATCAATATGCCGTTCTCAACCTCGTGCGCGAACTGACGGACAGGCACGGCAAGACGGTCATCGTCGTGTTGCACGATCTCAATCTCGCCTCCACCTTCGCCGATGACCTCATCATGCTGAAAGCCGGGCGGGTTCTCGCCTCCGGGCCGGTGGCGAATACGGTCACATCAGCCAATGTTGCTGATGTCTTCGATCTCGAGGCCGACATATTCTCCCGGCAGGGGCGGCTCATTTGCGTACCCCGGCTGGAGCGGCAGGAACAGGCCATCCCGGCATGATATCGAAAATAACGCTGATCTTTGCCGCCGTGCTGCTGCTGGCCGTTATCCTCGTCATCAACCTCTTGCTGATGGCTGGCGACCTGCCACTTGCCGAAATCGCGACAACGCTCCTGCGTGGGGAGGCCGAAACCTATGAACAGTCGGTCCTCCTCTATCAGCAGATCCCGCGCTCCCTGATTGCGATCTATGTCGGCGCCACCACGGCCGTCAGCGGCTGCGTGCTGCAGGGACTTGCCCGCAATCCTCTCGCCTCGCCCTCCACCCTGGGCTTGAATGCCGGTGCAGCACTGTTTGTGGTTGCCGGCACGCTGGTGTTCGATCTCTCTCCAGAGGTGCAGGGGCTTGCGGCGTTGGCAGGCGCCGGTTTCGGCTTTGGCGCCTGCTTTCTCGTCGCCCGGCTGGCAGGGCGGGCAAACGATCCGCGCGGCCTGTCGCTCATCCTTTCCGGTGCGCTTGTCTCCATGCTGCTGATCGGCATCACCAACGCCCTCCTTTTGTCAAACCCCACACGCCGCGCCGAATTCCTGAGCTGGGTTGGCGGCAACATCAACCACGTTTATGCTGGACGCCTCAGCGATTTCTGGTGGATTGGCGCCATTGCGCTGGTAATGCTCTGGTCAGTCGCCCGTCCGCTGACGCTCGTTCTGCTGGGTGCGGAAAAAGCCGCCTCCGCCGGCGTCAACGTCACACGCGTTTCCCGCATCGCACTGTTCGCCACCATGCTGGCCTCCGGGTCAGCCGTGGCGATCTGCGGCCCGATCGGCTTCGTCGGCCTCATCGTTCCGCATATGGTCCGGCCGCTGGTTGGGGTGAATTTCACGCTCGCTTTACCCGCTTCCGCCCTTGTCGGCGCAAGTCTCTGCGTGCTGGCAGATCTTGGCGCGCAGACCCTTTTCAGGCCCTATGTGGTCAATACCGGACTGTTCATGGACCTGCTCGGCGGGCTCGTCTTCATCGTTATCGTCAAGCGCTTTTACCTCTCGCCTTCGGCAAGGGGGCTGTCATGAAGCGGCAATTCGCCACCGACGGCAAAGCGGTCCTGCGGTTGCCGAGCGGTCTGCAGATCGGCATCGGCAACCTGAAGGCCGGCCTTGCGCTGATCCTGCTGGCGCTGGCGCTGGTCGCCATTTCCGTCAGCCTAGGCAATACGCAGACGGGTCTCATCGACCTCCTGCGCGGCCTTGCCGGCGGGCATCTGGGCGAGGATCAGGCCTATGCGCTGTGGACGGTGCGGCTGCCACGCATCCTGCTTGGTTTCATGGCCGGCTGGAGCGTTGCGCTGGCCGGCGCCATGCTGCAATCGGTCGCCCGCAATCCGCTCGCCGATCCCGGCCTGTTTGGTCTGAGCCAGGGATCGATGACCACCATCATGCTGCTTCTTGTGCTGGTGCCAGCGGCACCCAAGACCATGGTGGCGCTTGCAGCCGTCGGCGGCGGTCTGGCCGTGGCCTTCCTGCTCATCGCGCTTGTCGGGCGCGAACGTTCGAGCGGTCTCGCCATCCTGCTGATGGGCATCGCAATCGAATCCGCCCTCTCCTCCGTCTCCTCAGTGCTTCTGCTCTACACGCCGACGGAAACCTCGCTTTCGCTTGCCGACTGGATGGCGGGTTCGCTGTTTCAGGCGAACTGGCCGATCATCCTCGTATTCGCGCCCCTCTTCGCGGCCAGCCTTGCCGGCATTTTTCTCATCGGTCGGGCGCTTGCGGTTTTCGACCTCGGCAACGAGATGGCCATGGCGCTCGGTGAAACCGTCAAACATTCGCGCCCGCTCGTCATCGTTTTCGCCGTTATCCTCAGTTCCGCTTCCGTCACTGCTGTCGGCCCCTTGACCTTTCTCGGAGTCATTGCCCCACATCTCGCCACCTTCGTGTCGCCCGCCGTCGGCCGCGCCCGGCTTTTCCTGTCGGGGCTCACCGGCGGCATTCTGGTCGTGACTGCCGATACACTCTCGCGTGGGCTGGTGGCCGATACGCCGATGCCAATCGGCCTTGCGCTGACACTGATCGGCGTGCCGCTTTTCATCCTCACGCTGCGCCTGCAGGCGCTGCGCCGCATCAACAGCCACTGAAGAAATTGAACAAAGGTAATGCCATGCGATTTGCCCTCCTCGTTGCAGCACTTCTGACCGCCGGAAGCAGCCTTGCGGCTGAGCGAACCGTCACCGATGCCGCCGGCCGCACAGTCTCCGTTCCGGAACAGCCGCAGCGCATCGTCGTCATGCACGAGCCTCTTTTGGGCGTGCCCTTGATGGATCTCGGCGCCAACGTCGTCGGCGCCTATGGCCGCAACAGCGACGGCAAATTCGCGACCGCCGTCGATTTCATCGACACCGTTCTCGGTGAAGGCCGCACGAAACCGAAGGGTTTTGGCGCAGTCGGCCAGATCGACCTCGAAAAGCTTAGGGCGCTGCAACCCGATCTGATCGTCGCAACGGAAATGGATAGCGGCAAGGCCGAGCAGCTTTCCACCGTGGCGCCCGTCTATCTGCAAAAGGTAAGTACCGGCCACACCTATGGCTTCAGTGTCGAGGAAGATCTTTCGCGTCTGGTGGGCAGAAGCGACGCCTTCGCAGAGCGCCGCAAAATCTATGACGAAAAACTTGCCGCCGTCAAAAAAACGCTCGGGGAAGACGCAAAGGGCAAGACCTATCTCGCCATCCTGCTGACCGACCAGATAAATGCGGTGGGCGACATGTCCGGTGCGGTGCAGGCGCTGGAGGATCTGGGTTACGCGCGGCTGAAAATCGACAACGCCACCCCATCGGGCGGGCTGGGTTCGACCCTGACAATGCCGCTCAGCGCCGATGCTTTCGGCAAGCTCAACCCGGATCTCCTGGTGGTGATGAACAGCTATAACAGCCCCGCCCGTGGCGAAGCCGGAACGCGCGCCGCACTTGAAAAGATCATTCCCGGCTGGGAACGCTTCGTCAAACCGGCACGCGAGGGCAGGATTGTTTTCCTCGATTCCACCCGGGTGACGACGCCATCGATCCCCAGCGCGCTCCACACGCTGGACGCGGTGGAGAGCTGGGCAGGCCGCCGCTAACCTCCCCTGCCGCACGCACAATTCCGGCGCAAACCATGCGCCGGATATAAACTTGAGTTTTTGAAGAAACTTATATTGCGAGCGCCGGAACCGCCTGTTATGGTTCGCGCATCTTGACGCAACGACGTCGGATCTCCCGCCGGAAACTCCGGTGCGCGATTGTCCGGCATGCCGATCCGGGACAGCGAAACTGCCGACCCCCCATCGGCGATATCCCAGGGAACTTAGCAACATGAGCATTGCACAAAGCATTGAAACCGGCGTTCCGGACCGTACCCCCAAACGCCATCGCTACGCCGTCAAGCTGCGCTGCCTTGACGTGGCTCGCGTGGAAAAACTCAGCCGCTCCATGGTGCGCATCGTATTGACCGGGCCTGAACTGGAGGGCTTTGAGAGCCTTGGTTTTGACGACCACGTCAAGATGTTCTTCCCGCTTCCCGGTGAAACCGAGCCCAACCTGCCGGTGATCGGCCCGAACGGCCTTGAATTTCCCGAAGGTGCACCCCGCCCGCTGGCGCGCGATTATACGCCGCGCAGCTTCGATGCCGAAAAGGGTGAACTCGCCATCGATTTCGCCACGCATCATGAAGGCCCCGCCAGCAACTGGGCAAAATCCGCCAAGGTGGGTGACAAGGCGTGGATCGCAGGTCCGCGCGGCTCGTTCACCGTTCCCTTTACCTTCGACTGGCATCTGCTTGTCGCCGACGATACCGGCCTTCCCGCGCTGGCGCGGCGACTGGAAGAAATGCCTGAGGGCACCCGCGTCGTGGCCCTGATTGAGGTCGAGACGGAGGCTGACCGCCTGGACATCGCCACGAAAGCTGACGCTTCGATCATCTGGGTAACGCCGAAGGCCGCAGGCGGCGCCGACGCCCTGACGGATGCGCTGCGCGCACTCGACCTGCCGAAGGGCGATTTCTTCAGCTGGGTCGCCTGCGAATCGAAAACCGCGAAAGACCTGCGCACCCTTCTCGTCGGCGAATTCGCTGCAAATCCCAAATGGACCCGCGCTTCCGGCTACTGGCGGCGCGGCGCAAGCGGCGTTCACGATCATTTCGATGAGTGAGCCGGTAATCGCGGCGGGGGCGAGGCTGGAGGCGAAAATGATGACGACGGAACTCAAGGCCCATCTCGCCAAGGTTCTCGACGATGAGGTGGGGGATATCGGGCCGAATGCCAACCTGTTCGGCTGCGGGCTTCATTCGCTTGCCCTCATGCGCCTGATCCCGCCGCTTTCGCAACTCGCCGGCACGCGCCTTGACTATGATGATCTCGCCCGCCAGCCGACGCTTGCCGCCTGGCAGGCGCTGATCGAACGGTCGCGCGCGAAACATTGATCCCAACAAAGACGGGACTTGCCGCAGCGGGCGCAACGCCCCCGGACATGTCCCCACGCACTTCCAAGGAGAGGACAATGGCAGCAGACAATTCGCGCATGCTTGCGCGCCGCATCGAAGAAACCTTCGATGGTGAGGACACGTCCCCGCGGGGCGGATCGCAGCCAAGCCAATATGAGGAACGGGTCTGGTTCTCGCAGTTTCAGGACCCCGATCAGGTCTTCCGGCATATTCTCACCTACCGCATCGGCGGCGAGAGCGACCTCCTGCGCCTCACATCGGCCCTGGAGACGGTTTGCGCTGCATGGCCCGAACTTCGCGTGCGGTTTTCCTTCGGGGAAGACGGCACCCTTGCCAAGAGTGTCGAAGCGCCATCGGCCTCTCTCGTGCAGCTGTTTCAGGCGCCTTCGACAGACGAGGCGATAGCCCTGCTGCACGACCTTCAGGCAAGCCCCTATGACGCGGAAATCGATCCGCCGTTTCAGGCGATCGTGCTTTTGAGCGAAGGAGAGGTGCTGCTGGCGCTTCTGGTGCATGGCCTGCTTGGCGAAACCCTGTCATCGCAGACACTTCTGGAAGCTATTGCCGCCGCCTATGCCGGCGAGGCACCAAAGCCGCTTTTACCGCGCATCGCCGAAACCGGCATCGTCAATCCCCTTCCGCTACCCTGGTTGCAGGGGTCGGCCTCCGGCACGCATGTGATCTCTTTACGGGACAGCGGGGCGAAACCAGCGAGCCATAGCCACGGCGTCGATCTCCCGGCCACCCTGCTTGACCTCGACGGCTCAACCACGACCGAAGCGCTTCTGGCACGCGCAGGCGCCCGTTTCGCACATTTTATCGCAACGAACGGCAACCTTGATACGGTTACCCTGCGCCTGCCGTTGCAATCGGGCGGCGAGACCGGCTTGCCGCTTCCCGCGGATGCGGTCGCCCGCGTGTCGATCCCGCGTGGCCAGTCGCTGCCGGAGGCCGAAAAGGCCGTGCTGGCGGGCCTGAAACGGCAAATCGGAAACAGCAGCAAACACAATGACGAAGCAGCCACCTTCACCTTGCAGGCGCTGGCAACGTCAGCTGAAACCTCATCCGTCGAGCGCCTCCGGTTCGAGCGCCTGCCGCTCCCCTCGCTCCAGTCCGGCCTCGGCCTGACGCTTGCCGCCGGCAGCACGGTTGACGGCCATATCCGTCTGGAGCTGACGGGTGGCAAGGAGACCTCCCCGCATGGGACGGCGTTCCTGCTGGAACGCTTCGTCACCCATCTCGAAGGCGGTGCGGATTTTTCCGCCATCACGCATTCGATCCCTTCCGCAGGAATGGCGGCGACAGCATCCCCGCCCGCCGCCTCTTACTCGAGCGACGACGAAATTGCCGCAACGATCCTTGCCGAATTCCGCGAGGCGCTTGTATCTCCCGACATGGGGCCGGATGACGATTTCTTCGACTTTGGCGGCCATTCGCTGATCGCCACCCGCATCATCGGACGCCTTCTGAGCAATCATGGCATCGAGGTGCGGTTCAACGACCTGTTCAGCTATCCGACCGCCGCATCGCTTGCAAAACAGGCGACGCGTCTCGAAACCGCAGCGCCTGCACAGTTGGAGTCCACGGAGACCGGCTCGCTCACGGCACCGCTTTCGCTGGCGCAGATGTCGCTCTGGAAAGCCTATGCCGCTTTCGGTTTCGGCGAGATATTCAACATACCCTTTGCCCTCGACTTCCTCGACCCTGTCGATGAGAGCGCCTTCGAATGCGCATTACTCGATATTATCGAGCGCCATCCCGGTCTGCGGACCCATTTCTACGTCGAGAACGACACGGTTCTACAGAAGATCGTGCCCATGCACGACCTGCCCGGCTACAAATGGTTCTGGACCAGCGAAGAAAGCGAAGGTGTGGACCGGCACGCGGAGGCTTCCTGGCGGTTCGATCTTTCCCGCGAATTGCCGATGCGGCTGCGTTTCCTGCGCAATCCGCAAACCGGCGGCCAGGTGCTCTCCTTCCTCTTCCACCATATCGTCCTGGACGAATGGTCGGTGAACCTGATGATGGACGAGCTGGCGGAAGCCTATAGGGCAAGGGCGGCGGGCAAGGCCCCTGTCTTTGCGGGCAAACCGGCGCCCTTCCATGAATTCGCCAGAAAACAGGTGGCATCGGGCGTCAATGCCGACCATCTTGCCTATTGGACAGATATGCTGCAGGATGCACCCAAGGGCCTTGTGCTGCTCGGGCAGGACAGCATGCCGGCAGAAACTTCGCATGACGAGGCGCCGGCAGGCGGCTGGATCGAGTTCAAGCTGGAAAAACACGTCAGCGACGGGCTTTACGCCATCGCCAAGCAGAACAGCGCCTCCCTGTTCAACGTCGTTTATGCCGCCATTGCCGCGTCACTGCGGCATCTGGGCGGGCTGAGCGATCTGGTGGTCGGCACGTCGGCATCCGGCCGCACCGATAGTGGTTATTTCGATACGATCGGTTATTTCACCACGGTCGTCGCCCATCGTGTGCGTTTCCAGAAAGAGATGACGGTCGGCGAGCTGATTTCATCGGTGAAGAACACGGTCAACGGTTCGCTGGAACACAGCGAAATCCCGATCGATCTGGTCGAAGAGGCACTCGGCATGACGCCGGGCCGCGACCATCTGTTCGAGGTGTTCATCCAGATCCACGCCAAGAACAAGCTGAACGGCACGCTTTCCGGACCGGACGGCAAATCCGTGGAGTTCCGGCAGATCGATCCCGACAAACACGAATCCATGCTGGGGCTGCAATTCGAGGTGATGGAAGAGATGATTGGCGGCGAACGCTCCATCCGCGTGCTGATGAGCTACCGCTCCGACCGTTACGGCCCGGAGGATGTCGACCGGCTGCGCAGCACCACCAGCGGCGTCTTCAGCCGTTTCGCCGAGGCAGGCGCTTCGAGCCGGGTGCTGACGACACTGGCCTGAGTGCGGGCAAGCGCGCATAGAAAAACCCGGCTTCGCATGGCGGAGCCGGGTTTATTTTGCTGACAATTCCTTTGCGTAGATCTGTTTGACGAAGCCGCAGCATTTGCGCCCCGTCACCCCGGACTAGATTCGGGGTCCAGTGCGATCAAGTCATTGACCGCGAAAGACTCTTCTCGCCGCGCAGACGCGCGGCGGCTGGATACCGGGTCAAGCCCGGTATGACGGGGAGAGATTTTCCGTCCTCTTTTGTGCAGAGGACCCGGCCATTCAAACCGCCAGGCGGAACCTCGCGGAGACCTCTTCAGCCGCAACCGCCAGCGCCTCGCTGTGCAGCATGGCATCCAGAAACAGCGGCAGCTCCTCGCGATAGCGCGCGAAATCGTCCGCTTCCGTCAGCGCCGAATCCGCGTCGATATGCAGGTTGAGATCGCTGCCGTCATCTTCGCCACGGAAGGTCAGGTTGAAGCCATCGCCCGGGCCATTGGCGAGAATGTGCCGGGAGACGGTAAGCTCCGCAAAGACCGGTGCGCTGAAAGGCAGGACGTTGATGAGCGGAGAGAAAAAGAACCGCCGGCCCTTCGATATCTCCTGGTCGGCGGCGATCTGTTCGATGCGGTAGCGGCCGTGCAGGCGCTGCTTGCGCAGATTGGCGGCATTGCGCGCAAGGAAGCCGCCAAGGGTTTCCTGCGGTTCGATTGTCAGATGGAACGGCAATATATTGACGAGCATGGCGGGCATATGCGCGCCGACGCTGCCCCAGCGGCTCATGAAGGGCAGCCACAGCGTCAGCACATCGCGATCCGGGCGCGGCAGGACGCGGTGAAGATAAAGGCCTGAAAGCAGCACCAGCAGGTCCGGCCAGCCGATCTCAAGCGCACCCGATATCTGTTGCAGCCTTGTGCTGAAACCTTCCGGCAACCCCGCATCCGCATGCAGGCCACCGCCGCCGTAATCCTCGCAATCCTTGTCCAGCACCGGCAAATCGACCGGCGGCGCGAGATAGACCGACCAGAAATCGCAGTCCTTTTCGAAACGGCGGCTTTGCCGGTAGGCGTCCTCTTCGGCAAGAAAACTGGGGAAAGGATGGAAATCCGGACCCGCCTCGCCCTTGCCGCAATAATGCCCGTAAAGCTGCCCGCAGCGCTGCTCCATCAGCGTCAGGCCATAACCGTCGACGACGATATGATGGGCGCGGATATACCAGAGGTAGCGATCATCGGCGATGCGGTAAAGCACCTGGGCGGAGAGCCTGTCTGTTCGAAGATCAAGCCTTGCCTCGACATCCGCGTTCATGCGCCGCAACGCCTCTTCAAAGGGCGCGGGATCGTCGCGGAGATCGACACGCTCCACCACCGGAGCGTGGAGCGGATCGCAGCATTGCTGCGGCGTCTCACCATCCTCGCCGACACGAAAGCGGGTCGACAGCACGTCCGATTCGCGCACGGTGCGTTTGATCGCCTCAAGCAGGGCGCCTTCGTTCACGGCACCGGAAAGCTCGATATAATGAGCGACGGTGGAGACCGGCTCGTCGGGATGGAAGGAAAATTCCTCCCAGAAATCGAGTTGCGGCTGGGTCAGGGGAAGCCAGCCGCCGGCAGGATCGATATGCGCCATCTGTTTTTCCTTGGATTATTCCTGTGATTTCTGGCCGTGAGGCCTCATGCCGCCGAGGCGGGTAAAAGCGAACTGACCTGTTTGGCGTTGCGGCACCGCAAAAGCTGTTGCGGTGAAAGCTCGACGCCGAAGGCGCTGCGGATTTCAGCCGAGACGGTTTTCAGATGCGAAGGCAAGAGGCCAAGCGCCAGCAGATCGCTGTTCATGTCCACATTCGCCGGGTTTTTGCCGAGCACGCCAAGATAGATATCCAGCACCCGGCGATCACCCTGATCGGCGGCTTTGACTGCCACAGCTGCAGGTGCCTTCGCAGGTTCCGCTGCCGTCAGCAACTCACGGGCGCGGCGGCGATCCGGCTTGCCATTGGCCGATAGCGGCAGATCGGTGACATTGAGAAAGCGGCCGGGCACATGCGATTCCGGCAGATGCCTGCGGGCGAAATTGCGCAGATCTGTGGCGGAAAGCTCAAGGCCGGGCATCGGAACATAAAGCACGCCGATAGCGGCTTCCCCCTTTTGCTCGGCGCCGTAATCCACCACCAGCACTCGCTGGATGGAGGGATGGCGGATAAGTTCGTTTTCCACATCCGGCAGCGAGACCCGCACTCCGCGCACCTTGACGTAACCGTTGACCCGGCTTGCGAACATGATCTTGCCATCCGGCCGGTAGCGGCCCCGGTCTCCGGTGCGGAAAGCCAGCAATGCATTTCCGTCCGTATCGCTGACCGTCACGAAATCCGTCTGGGTAATGGCACCATCTTCCAGATAGCCGATCGCCACATTGACGCCCACTGTGTGGATGCGGCCGACAACGCCCGCCGGGCAATGGCCGCCCTGATCGTTGAGGATGAAATAGCGATTGCCGGGTAGAGGATGCCCATAGGGTATCGCTGTGGTATCGGCTGCCACAATCTCGTGCCAGATGCTCCAGATGGTCGTTTCTGTCGGCCCGCCCAGCGATATCAATCGAAGTTCAGGTTTCAGCCGGCGCATCTCCTCGATGACGGAAGGCTTGATGTAGTCACCGCCCTGCGCGACGAGCCGGAGCGAATCGAGCTGATCGCCACGGCGGCAGGACAGGAGCATTTCAAGGATGGCCGGCACCGAGCACCACAGCGTCACGCCATGTTCGGCCACCAGTTCGTTCCAGCGAACCGCATCCTTTTCCTCGCCGGGTTCCGGCAGCACCAGCGTCGCACCGGCGGCAAGCGCGCCGAAAACATCGAAAACAGACATGTCGTGATGCAAAGGCGTAACCGAGATGAAGACGTCGTTTTCCGTCACCGCCCATTCCGAAAGCGTGCTGCCGATGACATTGGCCGTGGCCCTGTTAGAGAGCACGACGCATTTCGGTTTGCCTGTCGTGCCGGAGGTGTAGAGGTAATAAGCGGGCGCTTCGCTTGCCGAATGTGCCACCAGTTCCGCCGCGTCAACGGGCACACCGGACGTGGCTGGCGTTGCCAGAAGCTCCTCGGGATCGATAGCGTCAAAGCCTTGCGGAACGCTACGGGCAACGATGATGGCCGGGCGGCAATTGGTCAGCAGGTGGCGCAGGCGGTCTTCCGGCGAGCCCGCATCGATCGGCACCCAGATGGCGCCTGTCAGGGCAGCGGCCAGCGTGACGGCCGTGTGCTCGGGACTGCGCGGCAGGCACACCGCCACGACATCGCCGCGGCCGACACCCCGCGCCTTCAGGCCCGCCATCGCCCTGGCCACCATCTGACCGAGTTCGCCATAGGAGATTCGCCGTTTGCCATTGATGAGCGCCGTGCGCGATCGGTCGCCTTCGAAAAGATGAGAGGCGATCCGTTCTAGAAATGGCGGGCAGACGAAGTTCCCCTCGTCGCCGTTCAACCGGTAGTGGGACAGGTCGACGATCTCACGGGAATTCATCGAGAACGTCCCGCTGGCCATGATCGCGGCAATGGCGCGTTCGATCGCACCGAGAATATCCGCCACCATTGCGCCATCGATCGCCTGTTCCGCATAATCGATATCGAGGACGAGATCGCCAGCCGGATTTTGCGAAAAACGGAAATCCAGCGCCACCTGCGGTGTCTGGGTCAGCCCGTCCGTCCAGCGCAGCGCTGAGTTTTGCGAAAGCGTGGGCCAGGATAGGCCGTTGGTGATGACGACAGGCAAAGCGAGTCCACCGGGATTGGCGTTGAGAAGGATGCGATTAAGATCGATTCCCGAAAAAGCCAGATGGTTGAGGCCCTCAAGCACATCCGTTTGCAAAGCTGCGGCCCGCTCCGCAAAATCGCCCTTGGCCGCATCCCATTTGACCGCGATGAAGCTCGAGCGATTGGCAAAGGCGCCTTCCACCTGCGGGGCGACGGGAATGCCGACGACGAGTGCGCCTTCGTTCAGCCAAAGCGACAGTACATCGAGGATCACCGCCGTCAGCGCCGAATTCTTGAACAGCCGCTCTTTCGCGCCGATCCGTGAAAAGGCGGTAAAGCGTTGTTTTTCCACGGTCAGGCTCTGGCGGCTGTAACGCGAAACGGCAATGGTTTCGAGCGGAGCCTTCCAGGGCAGTTGCGAGGGCACTTCGGCGCCCTCAAGCTTTTCAGCCCAATAGGCCGCATCCTCGGCACGGGCCGCTGCGATATCCTGCTGCGCGGCGGTGGTTGCGACGGCTGATGCGGGCAGCACGACATCATCGAAGAGTTCCGCCGCAAGGCTGGCTATTCCCCGCCCGTCGAGAATGAGGGCGTCGAAGCGCAAGAAGACCGCCACGCCATCGCCTGCCGCAATTTCCGGCAGACGAAACACCGTGACCTGCCAGGGAGAGGCCGCAAGATCGAAATGGGCATGCGAGAAATCCCGCCGCACTGTGTCCATCCGCGCTTCGGCTTCGGCAAAGGACAGGTTCGAAAGATCAACAATATCAAGGTTGATTTCCGGTTCTGCGGAGACAACCTGCACCAGACGCCGCTCATCGATGCGGGTGCGCAGGCTTTCATGCCGCCCGACCATTGCGGTGAGGCGCGAGCGAAGCAATGCCGGATCGATATTGCCGCGATACTCGCGGAACTCCTGCATCGCCACGCCGCTCAGCGGCAGGTGGGTGCCGCGACCGAGCAGATAGGCCTTTTGCAAGGCTGAGAGTGGCCGTTCCATGGGTTTTCCTTTTGTCTGCGCGGTCGCTTCCGGCGCTTGCAAGCCGAATCGCTCCACGGTTTCGGAAACGAGATCGGGGCTGGCGGCCAGACGGCGAAGAAGGGCGGCATAGGTGTCGAACAGGGCTCGCAGCCAGCTTTCCGGCAGCGCATCAAGGCGCACATCCCAGTTGATCAAAAGCCCGCCATCGAGCGCTGCCACCTGCGCATCCAGCGCAACTCCCGGCCCTTGCGAGACGGTGTGGATCATCGGGCCGAACACCCGCCCGACACGCTCTGAAAACAGTTCGCCGCCCGGAAGATCGACCCCGGCGGTAAAGACCACCGGCGAGGTCTGCAAACCGCCGTGCAGGCGGGAAAGATCACGCATGACGCTGACACCGGGATAGGACTGGTGCGCCAATAGCCCGTTCATATCCCCGACCAGCCGCGCAAGCAGCCTTTCGAGGCTTTCCGCAGGCCGAATATCGACGCCGAGAACCAGCACATTGGAGAATTCGCCGACGATACCGTCGACCCCTTCCACCAAAGGCGCCCGCCAGAAGCCCGGCACCGAAAGCCGAAATTTTTCCGTAGCCGTCGCCTGCGAGAGCGACAGGGCAAAAACACCGAGCAACAGGGTCGACGTGGTCACGCAGCAGCGCCGCGCCACCTGTTCCAGACTGCTGCGTTCCGCCGGTGAAAGTGTCGCGGCAAAGCGATCGGTGTGAACGGCGCGTGATGCGTCATCGGGCAAAAACGGCAATGGCGGGGCCCCTGGAATATCGGCAATATGCTGCCGCCACCACAGCCGGTCCCTTTCACGCTGAGCCCTAAGTTCCGGATCGGATGCAAGACGTTCCGCCCAGCTGAAAAAAGACGGCGGCGACTCAGCCGAAAGCTCGCCTTCATCTGCACCGCCTTCATAAAAACGGGCGAGGACCTCCATCACGATTCGCATGCTGGCCGGATCGATCGCCAGCATATCGGTATCCACATGCAGCCGGGCGCGGCCCTCGGGCAGCAGGCTGAGCGAAACCGCAGCCGGCGGGGCGACGCGCAGATCGGCCCGGCGATGGCTCCACTCCTCACGTTTGGCGGCAAGACGATGCGCAAGCGCCTCCGTATCTAGTACAGTCATATCCTCCACATCGAGGCGGAGCGGCCGGCCGACAGCGTCCACCGTCTGGTGCCCTTCCGCATCGATCCTGAGGCTGAGCATGGGATGACGCCGGCACAGTTTCTCGACCGCGACAGCCAGTCTTTCCGCCTCCAGCCCTTGGCCCTCGAACTCGAGATAAAGATGCGGCGTAACTTTTCCGAGTATCTCGTCCGCCTCTCGGCCGACCCAGTGGGCAACCTGCATGGGGGTTAAATTTAGCATGTGAATTTGCACCGATTGACAAAACATGATTATCATAATCAAGTATAAGCCATCGTCAACCACTCGCACAGGAGGCATCCCATGAAAACGGGAGCACTCAGGACGAATGACGTCGAATCCGACGAAATTACTGATTTTGATAGAGAATTTCTGTTTACTTCCGGCACCGGACAATTGCGGGCCAAAGGTATTCGCGAAAAGATAACGCTTCCCGCCCGGGGCGGCGAAGATGTTGCAAGCCCTTTGCAGCAGGCAATAAAGGGCGCTTTCGAGCGGGCACGCAGGGCGGGACAGGACAATCCCATCGCCATTGGCGCAATCCCTTTCGACGTCAGCGAACCCTCATGCCTTTATATTCCGGACAACTATGAGTGGAGTTCGAAGGATACCGCTCCGGTCTCGACTGATTCGGCCATGCCGGCGCTTGTCGGCCAGAACAGCCTGCCCGACGAGAGCGGTTTCAAGCGCGCCGTCGAGCATGCCATCGTCAATTTCCGCCATTCCGATGTCCGCAAGGCGGTGCTTTCGGTGATGCGCGAATTGACCTTCGCCTCCGAGGTCAATGTCGAAAGATTGCTGGCCAGCCTCGCCAAACAGAACCGCGAGGGTTACCAGTTCCGCATTCCGCTGCCCGATGGCGGCGATCTGATCGGCGTCAGCCCCGAACTCCTCATCCGCAAGCAGGGTGAAAAAGTCATCTCGAATCCGCTCGCGGGCTCGGCAAAACGCATGGCTGACCCGGTGGCGGACAAGGCCAATGCCGACCGGCTTTCGGCATCGGAAAAGGACCATTACGAGCATAGCCTGGTGATCGAGGATATCCGTTCGCTGCTTACGCCCTGCTGCGCGGAAATCGACGTTCCCGAAAAGCCCTCCCTCATCAACACGGCCGCTCTCTGGCATCTTTCGACGTGTATCGAGGGTCGTCTTGCCGATCCTCAGACCAACGCGCTGCAACTGGCGTGCCTGCTGCATCCGACACCGGCCGTTTGCGGTTTCCCCACCGAGCGCGCCCATCGTCTCATCCGCTTCGTCGAGCCTTTCGAGCGCGGGCTGTTCACCGGCATGGTCGGCTGGACGGATGCCGAGGGTAACGGCGAATGGGTGGTGACAATCCGTTGCGGCACCGTGCAGCGGGAAACCGTGCGGCTCTTTGCGGGCGCCGGCATCGTTGAGGCCTCGGAGCCCGAATCCGAATGGGCCGAGGTGCAGACCAAGCTCAAGACCATGCTGAACGCCTGCGGTCTTTCTGCCTAATTTTCCCAGGGACAAACCATGACAATCGAATTTGAACGCTGGCCCGACGATCTGGCGCGCCGATACCGCGACCGCGGCTACTGGATCGACAGACCGCTCAGCGACATCCTCACCCAGCAGGTGGAACGCCGGCCGGATGCGACCGCGCTGATCTGCGGCGAACGCCGCTTCACCTATGCCGATCTCGACCGGCAATCCTCCAATCTTGCCGGGCATCTCTCCGCCGCCGGCATCGGCACGGGCGACACCGCACTGGTGCAATTGCCTAACATCGCCGAGTTCTACCTCGTCTTTTTCGCGCTCATCAAAATCGGCGCGGCCCCCGTCAATGCGCTTTTCAGCCATCGCCGGCTGGAAATGACCTCCTATGCGGAGCAGATCGCGCCGAAGCTGGTGATCGGGTCGCGTTCCCACGAGCTTTTTGCTGATGACACATTTGTGGAGGCGCTGAAGGCGGTCTCTCCAAAGCTTGCCGTGACCCTGCTGCTCGGCGAAACCGATCCGCAGCGCAGCCTGGAGCAGCGGCTGGCCGCCCCGGCCGAAAATCCACCGACTTACGCTCCTTCCGCCGCCGATGAGGTGGCGCTGTTCCAGCTTTCCGGCGGCAGCACGGGCACGCCGAAACTGATCCCCCGCACGCATAACGACTATGGCTACAGCGCCCGGGCCAGCGCGGAAATCTGCGAACTCTCTCCGCAGACCCGTTTCCTCTGCGCCATTCCGGTGGCGCATAATTACCCGATGAGTTCGCCCGGCGCGCTCGGCGTGTTCCATGCCGGGGGTGCGGTCGTCATGGCTGCCAATCCGGAGCCGCTTGCCTGCTTCGACCTCATCGAAAAACACAGCGTCGATATCGTGCCGCTGGTGCCGCCGGCGGTGGCGCTGTGGCTGCAGGTGGCTCCCGCCCATCGCGAACGGCTGAAATCCCTCAAGTTGCTGCAGGTCGGCGGCGCAAGCTTCGCTGAAGCTCTCGCCCGCCAGGTGCCGGAGGTGCTGGGCTGCGCACTGCAACAGGTCTTCGGCATGGCGGAAGGTCTGGTGAACTATACCCGGGCAGGTGATCCGGACCACATCGTCTTCACCACGCAAGGGCGGCCGATCAGCCCGGATGACGAGATCCGCATCGTTGACGAGGACGGCAACGACGTGCCCGAGGGCGAAGCCGGCATGCTGGCGACGCGCGGCCCCTATACGTTCAGGGGGTACTACCGTGCGGCCGAGCACAGCGCCCGCGTCTTCGACAACCAAGGTTTTTATTATTCCGGCGACGTCGTGCAGCGCACGCCCGAAGGTTACCTGCGCGTGGTTGGCCGGGTGAAGGACCAGATCAATCGCGGCGGCGAAAAGGTGGCGTCGGAGGAGGTAGAAAACCTGATCCTGCGGCATCCGGATGTGACCCATGCCGCACTGGTGGCGATGCAGGACGAGCTTCTCGGTGAGAAAAGCTGCGTTTTTCTCGTCTCCCGCAATCCCGCGCTCAAGGCGCCGGCCATCCGCCAGCATCTCGCCGGTCTCGGCGTTGCCGATTACAAGCTGCCGGACCGGGTGCGCTTCATCGAGACCATGCCGCTTACCGCCGTCGGCAAGATCGACAAGAAAAAGCTGCGCGACCTGCTGGCAGCGCCCGTCCCAGCGTAAGGCGGCACCTTAAAGGCGTGCGGCAAGCGCACGCCTCAACCATTTTGAAAATTGCGCGTCGCCCATGCCGGTGCGCCAAACCATCGAGGTCAACATGACGATCCCCACAATTTCCGATTATCCGATGCCGGTTGCTGCGAGCTTTCCGGCCAACAAGACCAAATGGCAGCCAGACGCCAAGCGCGCCGTGCTGCTGATCCACGACATGCAGCGTTACTTCCTGCGGTTCTACGAGACCGACGGCAAGCTGATGACCACGCTCATTGACAATCTCGCCAGGGTGAAGGCATGGGCCGTTCAGCACGGCGTGCCGGTCATCTATACCGCCCAGCCGCATGAACAACCGCCCGGCGACCGCGCGCTCCTGAACGACATGTGGGGACCGGGGCTTACCGTCGTCGATCCGGAGTTGCAGAAGGTCGTGGACAAGCTTGCGCCGACGCCGGATGACGTCGTGCTGACCAAATGGCGCTACAGCGCCTTCCAGCGCTCCGATCTTGCAGAACGCATGAAAGACTGGGGCCGCGACCAGATCATCGTTGGCGGCGTCTATGCCCATATCGGCTGCATGATGACAGCTGTGGAAGCCTTCATGAAGGATATTCAGCCCTTCATGATCGGTGACGGCGTCGCCGATTTTTCGGAAGGCGAACACCGCATGGCGCTGCAATATGTGGCGACGCGCTGCGGTGTGGTGATCGATACTGCAAGCCTTACCGGTTCGGGCGAAGCCACCGATCTCTGCGAATGGCTGAAAGCCCGTGTCCTGCAACTGGTGGAGGACGACAGCGACATCGACCCCGATGAGAACCTGATCTTCTACGGCCTGGATTCGCTGCAGGTGATGAAGCTTGCCGGAGAACTGAAGGAACGCGGCGTCACCGTGGGCTTCGATGAGCTTGCCCGTGTGCCGACACTTTCCGCCTGGTGGGCGCTGATCGAAGAAAAGCGGCTCGCAGCCTGAGCGGACGGACCAGATGACGCAGAGAAGATTTACCGAACGGCGCGTGCTGGTGACGGGCGCCGCGCAGGGCATCGGTCGCCGCATCGCCGAGCGTTTCACCGAGGAAGGGGCCGAGGTCATCGGCCTCGACCTCATCGCCGATGCAACGGATGCAACCTTCCGCCACATCACGCTCGATATCACCGACGCAGCGGCGGTGGAGGCGGTCAGCAAGGCAATAGAGAAGGAGTGGGGCGGGCTCGACATTCTGGTCAATGCCGCCGGCATATTGCGGCTCGGCGACAGCGAGAGCCTGACGCCGGAAGACTGGAGAGCCTGCATGGACGTCAATGCCGCAGGCCCCTTCTACCTGCTGCGGCAATGGAGCGGCGTCTTCAAGCGGCAGCGGCGTGGGGCAATCGTCAATGTCAGCTCCAACGCCGCCGTTGTGCCGCGCATCGGCATGATGGCCTATTGCGCCTCCAAGGCAGCGCTGGTCAGCCTCAGCCATTGTGCCGCCCTTGAACTCGCGCCCTATGGCGTGCGCTGCAACGTCGTGTCCCCCGGTTCCACCGATACGCCTATGCTTGCGGGTATGCTGAGCGATCCCGCCGGCAAGGACCGGTTGGTCGCCGGCCTGCCCGAGCAGTTCAAGCTCGGCATTCCGCTCGGCAAGATCGCAAGGCCGGACGATATCGCCGATACGGTGCTGTTCCTCGCCTCCGATCAGGCCGGCCATGTGACGATGCAGCAAATCGTGGTCGACGGCGGCGCCACGCTCGCGGCCTGAACATCGGTCCGCTTGATGGAGGTGACGGATATGGCAGTTGCACCGGCGTTTCACCGCGAAGCCGTTTCCGGCGATCCACCCGAGGCCATCTGGCCTTGGCCGGATGGCAGATGCGATTGCCATTGCGTCACCCTTCATTACAGCGCCGACGAAGGGTGCGGCGGCAGGGTCCCTCCCCTGCCGCCGCAGCTTTTGCGCGCCGTGCCCAGACGCAAGGCGGAATTCGTCGCCGGGCGCAGATGCGCGGCAGAAGCCATCCGCCGCCTCACCGGCCGCGCCGCCTTTCCAGGCATGGGAGAGGACCGCGCGCCGATCTGGCCAGAAGGCGTGATCGGCGCGATTTCCCACAGCCATGAACGGGCGATTGCCATTGTCGGCTCTTCCGAGCGGTTCTGTGGCATCGGCATCGATATTGAAAGACTCCTAACCGAGGAGGAGGCCGGCGATATCGCCGCGCAGGCCCTGACGGCAAACGAACGCCACAGCCTCGGGAATGACATCGATCCCTTCATGACCGGCTTGATCTTTTCGGCCAAGGAAAGCCTGTTCAAGGCGCTTTATCCGACAGTGAAACGTTTTTTCTTTTTCGACGCGGCCGAACTATCCGGCTTAGACGACAACGGCTCGGCCTCTCTGCGGCTGACCGCCGACATAGGCGGTGAATGGCACAGGGGAACGGAGATTCCCTTCCGTTTCTGCCGCTTCGACGGCTTTCTCGTCACCCGCATCATGATCGGGCGCTAACGAAGAAAGCGGCCTCGTTGAAGGGAAAATGACCAGTTCCACTGCCCTTCCCGTCATTCGCATGAAATATTGAGACGGTAGGCACCTTGCTGGAATGATTCCAAACAAGCAACGGTGGAGACAGACTATGACCGACATCGATACAAGCAAATTGTCCTGGGACGAATGGGACGAACTGCAAAACCCGCCGCCGGCCGAAACCGATTTCGACCGCGTTGTCGAAACCGCGATTTCCCGCCGAGGCTTTCTCGGCGGCGTGCTTGCCTTCGGCTCGGCCGCAGCCGCCATGGGCACGCTCGGCAACCTGATGACCAGCACTTCGGCCGAAGCGCAGGAGGCAGCCGCCGGCCGCTTCCCCTTCAAGCCGGTTGCTGCCGCGACGGACCACACCATCCATGTGCCCGAAGGCTACAGCTGGAAGCCGGTTGCCAAATGGGGTCAGCCGCTGTTTTCCAACGTTCCCGATGTCGATCCGGCCAAGGGCGTCAGCGTTGAGAATTCCGACAAGGTCTTTGGCGAAAACACCGACGGCATGGAACTGTTCATGGTCGGCGCTCATCAGCTGATCGCCGTCAACCATGAATATGTGAACCCGGAAACCAACCTGCCGCACGCTGAGAAAGGCAACCCGAAGACGGCCGACGACGTGAAAATCCTGCAGAACATGCAGGGCGTCACCGTCATGGAAGTCGCGGAAGGCACCGAAGGCTGGGAAATCGTTCTCGACAGCCCGTTCAACCGCCGTATCCACCACAACACGCCGATGAAGCTTTCCGGCCCGGCCGCCGGCTCCGACCTCGTCAAGACAGCCGCCGATCCGAACGGCATCGACTGTCTCGGGACCTTCAATAATTGCGGCGCCGGCCGCACGCCCTGGGGCACCTACCTCACCTGCGAAGAAAACTTCAACGGCTATTTCGGCACCGCGGACGCCGCCTTCAAGCTGCCTGACGATTACAAGCGTTACGGCATCGTCGCCGAGACCCGTTATGCCTATGAGAAATTCGACGCGCGTTTCGACGTTGCCAAGAACCCGAACGAGCCGCGCCGCGCCGGCTACGTGGTCGAGATCGATCCTTCGGACGCCTCCTCCACCCCGATCAAGCGCACCGCGCTTGGCCGCATCAAGCACGAGAACGCCGCTGTGGTGATTGCCCGTGACGGCCGTGTCGTCGTTTACATGGGTGACGACGAGCGTGGCGAATTCCTCTACAAATTCGTCTCCAACGGCATTTATGTTCCGGGTGGCGACACCTCGAAACTGCTCGACGAAGGCACGCTCCACGTCGCCAAGTTCGCCGATGACGGCGCCGGCGAATGGGTGGCTCTGACACCTGAAACCACTGGCATGAAGATCGATGAGATCTGCGTCTTCACCCGTCAGGCCGCTTCCAAGGTGGGCGCAACCACCATGGACCGTCCGGAATGGGTCGCCATCAACCCGGTCGCCATCGAAGCCTATTGCGCGCTGACCAACAACAGCCGCCGCGGCGAAATGAAGGATGGCAAGCTGCGTGCCAATGCCGGCGGCGACGCCATGGCCACCAATGCCGCCAACCCGCGCGAAAAGAACGAATACGGCCAGATCGTGCGCTGGTATCCGGAAAATGACGACCATGCGGACAGCAAGTTCAAGTGGGACCTGTTCTGCATGGCCGGCAACCCTTCCGTTCACAAGGACGCCTTTGCCGGCTCCTCGAACATCAACGAAGGCAACATGTTCAACTCGCCTGACGGCATGATGTTCGACTCGACTGGTCTCCTCTGGATCCAGACCGATGGCGAAGACAGCAATGAAGGCAACTTCGCTGGCCAGGGCAACAACCAGATGCTGGCGGGCGATCCGGCCACCGGCCGTATCGAGCGCTTCCTGACCGCGCCGAAGGGTTCCGAAGTCACCGGCCAGACATGGTCCGGCGACAAGCGCACCCACTTCGTCGGCATCCAGCACCCCGACGCCCCCTTCCCGGATGGCGAAGGCAAGCTGCCACGCTCGACCGTCATCGCCATCAAGCGTGACGACAACGCACAGATCGGTTGATGCTGTGAAATAGACGGAACCGGGTCCCGGGATAACGGAGAGCCGGTTCCATTAATGAGAGCGCCGTGCGCCCCGAAGGATGCACGGCGTTTTGTTTTGCGAGCAAATCCCGAAGGCTCTGTTTTCCGTAACAGGTTGTGTCACCGACCCCTTCTCCACAAGCGGGGTCATTTTCAGCCCCAGTAGATAACGACGATTTCAAGCACGCAGACAATGGAGCTGTGAGGGCGTCCCCACGACTGCGGGAACGGAGTTTCGGTCTATTTAACGACCCCTAGCACTGCTGCGGGAAGAAAGGGCACGACGTTCCCGCCAACCCTTCCTTCCCGCAACACGCTTTTGCCCGCACCGAACTCTGGAAGGCGTCAGGCCTCACGGAACGTGCGATTGGCCTGATCGAGCAGGGGTTTGAGGAAATACGACAAAACGCTTCGCTCACCGGTGGTGATGAAGGCTTCAACCGGCATGCCGGGCATCAGGGTAAATTCCCCGAGCCGCTTTATCTGCTCCTGCGAGGTGGCAACACGCACGATATAATAATTCGTCCCTGTCCGCGTATCGACCGTCACATCGGCCGAAATGCGTTCCACCGTTCCGTTGATTTCCGGCGTCGTTTTCTGGTTGAATGCGGAAAAACGCAGGTTCGTCGCCTGACCATAGTAAATCTGGTCGATATCCTGCGGCGCGACTTTCGCCTCGACCACGAGTTTATCGACCTCCGGCACGATCATCATGATCTGCTCACCGGGAGCGACGACGCCGCCGACCGTGTGGACCGCCAGCTGATGTACGACACCATCCTGCGGCGCGATGATATCGACGCGCTTTAACTGGTCTTCCGCCGCCACCCGGCGCTCGACATATTCGCCGATGCGGGCGTCCATCTCGCGCAGATCCGAACCGACTTCTTCTGACCATTGCTCGTCGATCTGGATGATCTGCAGAGACGTCTCGCTGATTTTCGCTTCAACCCCGGCAATGCCGGCCATCAACCGGCCGATATCGCCTTCGATATCCGTGGCCTGCCGTTCCAGCGTGCTGAGCCGGCTTTTTTCCATCAGGCCCCTGTCATGCAGGGAACGAAACCGGGTCAACTCGTCATCGACCATGCCCTGCTCGCGGAAATTCGCCGCACGCTCGGCGTCCATGCCCGCTATTTCATCGCGAAGCTGCCGAACCCGCTGTTCGAGCTGACGTTTCTTGCTTTCACGAACGGCCCTGCGGTCCTCGTAAAGACGCTGCTCGGCGCTCATCATCGCGGCGATCTCAGCATCGCCTATTTTGTTGAGAAGCACCTGTGGGAAAACCACCTTGCCGACCCGGTCGCGCTCGCTTTCAAGCCTCGCCCTGCGGGCGATGAACTGATCGAGGCTTTTGACGATGATGGCGAGGTTTGCCCTGGTCATCGTCGCATCGATGCGCATCACCACGTCACCGGCCTTCACCCGGTCGCCGTCTCGCACCATCAGCTCGCTGACAACGCCGCCCACCGGATGCTGTACTTTTTTAAGGCTTGTTTCCACCACCAGCGAACCCTGAGCGATGACCGCGCCGACGATTTCTGTGCCGACGGCCCAACCGCCGAACAGGCCGATCAAAGTTAGAAATCCGAGCGCACCGACAAGAAGATGGCTGCGGATCGAGCGTTTGAGTGACTGCCATTCGTCCATCTCTTATGCCTTTCCTGTTTCTGCGCCCTGCACGACCTTGAGAGCACCGGCCATGCCACCGACAGGGCGAAGCACCTTGGCCAGCACCTCCTCCTTGGGTCCGAAAGCCTGCTGCCGGCCATCGGTGATCATCAGCACCTTGTCCACGGCATAGAGCGCGCTCGGCCGGTGGGCGATGATGACGGCGACGCCACCGCGCTCGCGAACCCCGAGAATGGCCGCGGTCAGCGCATCCTCACCCTCGGAATCGAGATTGGAATTCGGCTCGTCGAGCACAACGAGGAAGGGATCGCCGTAAAGCGCCCTCGCAAGCGCGATCCGCTGCTTCTGCCCCGCGGACAATTGCCGTCCGGTTTCACCAACTTCGGTGGAATAGCCATCCGGCAGGCTGACGACGAGATCGTGGATTCGCGCGCTGCGCGCCGCCGCGATGATCTTGCCCGACGTCGCTTCCGGATCGAAGGAAGCGATGTTTTCGGCGATCGTGCCGTCCAGCAGTTCTATCGATTGTGGCATATAACCGATGTGGCGCGCCAAGGCGGCGGCCGGCCATTGGTCGAGTGTCGCGCCGTCCAGCCGGATCGCACCTTTGAACGGCCGCCAGAGGCCGACAAGCAACCGCGCCAGCGAACTCTTGCCCGAGCCGCTCGCCCCGATCACGCCGAGGCCGCTGCCAGCCGCAAGCGTAAAGGCGATGTCCTGCAACACCGGCTCATCCGCTTCCGGCGGGATGGCGCCGACACGCTCGACCGACAAAAGGGCATGCGGTGCGGGCAGGTCCATGCGGGCGGCGGTATCGGGCAGCAGCGCCAGCGTTTTTTCAAGACGTCGGCGGCTTTGCCGCGCCGCGATGAAACCCTTCCAGTTGGCAATGGCGAGATCGACCGGCGCAAGCGCCCGTGCCGAGAGGATCGAACCGGCGATGATGATGCCGGGCGTCGCCTGCTCGTTGATGACGAGCCAGGCACCGACAGCCAGAATGCCGGATTGCAGCAGCATGCGCAGCACCTTGCTGGCCACCCCGAAACCGGAGGAGACATCGCTTGCCGACCGCTGCTCGCGAACAAATGCGCGGTTATCCGCCTGCCAGCGTTCCCGCAGGAAAGGCGCCATTCCCATGACGGCGATGATATCGGCGTTCCGGCGGCTGGTTTCAGCCAGCCGGTTACGTTTGGAGGAGTGCCGCGCCGCTTCTTCCACGGGATGCCGCGACACCAGTTCCGTCATCAATGTGAAGACCGTGAGAATGGCGGCGCCGGCAAGTGCGGTGACGCCGAGCCAGAAATGGAAGGCGAAACAAATGGCGATGTAAAAAGGCAGCCAGGGCAGGTCAAAAAGCGCGGTCGGCCCGCTTCCCGACAGGAACGAGCGGATCGTATCGAGATCGCGAAGCGGCTGGGCCTGACGGCCGCTGACAGGCAGGCGCAGCTGAAGGCCGATCATCGCATCGTAAACCTTGGAGGACAGCACCTGATCCAGACGGTCGGAAATGCGCACCAGCAAACGCCCGCGCAAACCGTCGAACAGACCCTGAAACGCATAAAGCACGACGACGATGCCAAACAGCGCCACCAGCGTCGGCAGGCTTCGGCTCGGCAACACCCGATCATAGACCTCCATCATGAACAACGAACCGGTGAGATAGAGAATATTGACCAGAGCGCTCAGCAGGCCGATGCCAATGAAGGCGCCTGTGCAGCCGGCGAACACGCCCCTGATCTGGCGGACATTATTGTTGGCGGAATTATAACGCATTTTTACTAATCCGTTGAGATCGGGGCGGTAACGGCCGGCGGTAACATGCCGGTGTCAGGTGCCCGCGAACGTGAAAAAGGCGCATCCCGAAGGATGCGCCCTTTGTGGGTCAGGCGAAGCGGAAATCGTCGATCGCGAACTGCTCGGTCTTCACTCCATCAAAGGTGATGGACGATCCGTCCTTGAAGGCGATCTGCGCACCGTTTTCTCCGTCGGTGAAGGAGCCGGAGGCGATGAGCGCCTGATAATCGGCGAAGACATCCTTGGAGAGCTGTACGACATCCGTGCCCTCGGCACCGGCCTGGAAGTCCGTCACCACATCACGGCCGCTGCCGGCTGCGAAGACAAAGGTGTCCCCGCCGCTACCACCGGTCAAGACATCATTGCCCGCGCCGCCATTCAGCGTGTCGTTGCCGGAACCGCCGTTCAGCGTGTCGTTACCAGCACCGCCGTGAAGTGCGTCATTGTCTGCGCCGCCCATCAGCACATCGTTGCCGGAACCGCCCTCGACGATGTCATTGCCATCACCGGCAACCACGCGGTCATTGCCAGCACCGGCATCCACCATGTCGTTGCCACCGCCGGCGAGCAGGGTGTCGTCGCCGGCATCGCCGTCGAGCATGTCCTTGCCGTCGCCCGCCACCAGCACATCGTTGCTGCCAGTGCCTTCCACGATGGTATACTCGGTATATCCGTCCACCTTCACAGTCGTGATACCCTTGGCTTCGCCACCATTTGCATCACGAACCGTATAGCTGAGCGTCACGGTTGCCTGCTGGTCGTCCTGCAGCGCCGCAAAAGCGGATGAGGGATCGACAACCAGCTTGCCATCCACGACCGAGAAGGCCGCAGCAGCCTGTGCGTTGGTCACGGCAATTCCGGCAACCGCCATCACGGTTACACCTACGAGCGTCAGGCGGTCGCCTTCCACGTCGGTGTCGTTGGCGACGAGATCGAAGGAGGCGTTATCCTTTTCACCCAGGGTGATCTGGTCGTCCACGGAGACAGGCGCATCGTTGACGGGAGCGATCGTCACGGTGACCACGCTCTCAACGCTGCCGCCCTTATTATCGGAAATGATGACTGTGAAGCTGTCGGTTCCGTTGACATTCGCGTTCGGCGTATAGACCCATTCGCCGGTCGCCGCGTCGATCTTGACATCACCCTTGGCCGCTGCGGCTCCCGTCTTGATGGCGTAGGAAAGCATGTCGCCATCGATATCCGAAGCGACGATCTTGCCCTTAAGAACAACATCCTCATCCGTTTTCGCGGCAATGGCAGCGGCAACCGGTGCATCGTTGACCGGCTTGACGGTGAAGTTCGCCGTTGCCTCGCTCGAACCGCCGCGGCCGTCGGAGATCTTGTAACTGAAGGATGCCTTGCCGTTGAAATCCGCCGCCGCAGTGAAGCGTATGCCATTTTCTTCCAGAACCGCCGTTCCACCGGCAGCCAGGGAAACTTCAGTCACCGTCAACCGGTCGAGATCGGCGTCCATGTCATTGCCGAGCAGAGCGCCAAAGGAGATGAGGAAGGATGCGGCATCCTCATCGATCGCGGCAAGCGTATCAGCCGCCGCGACCGGACCACGGTTGACGAGACCCTTGACGATCCCATCGCGGTTCAGCTGCGTTCCATCTGCAAAAGACACCAGTTCGATGCCGCCGCCAGAAAGCTGGTTGCGCAGCGAGAGTTTTTCGCCATTGGCAAACTCGATTTCGACGGTTTCGCCGAACTTGCGCAGAACAGCTTCGTTTCTGGCGATATCGTCCAGCACGAGCACATCCTTGTCGCCTGCCACACTCGTGGTCTCGATGATGTCGTCGGAACCGTCGCCACGGCCGTAGATGTAGGTATCGGAACCATCACCGCCTAAGAGCAGGTCGTTGCCCGCGCCGCCTTCAATGACGTCGTCACCAAGACCGCCGGAGACGATATCGTTGCCATCGTCGCCAAACAGCGTGTCGTCGCCGTTGCCGCCCGACAAGGCGTCGCGTCCTGCGCCACCCTTCAGCACGTCATCGCCATCGTCACCGCTAAGGCGATCATTGCCGCCGTTGCCGAACAGCCTGTCGTTACCGCCTTGGCCAAGGATCATCTCGTCCGCATCGGTTCCGGTCAGTACGTCGTTTGCCCCGCCGCCGTTGAGGGTCTTGCCCGCATCGAGACCGGATTTAAGGTCAACCACCGTCAGATTGTCGAAGGTCAGACCCGCATTGCCCCAGGAGTAAAGGCCGAAGGTGCCTGCATCGAGTTCGAGGTCACCGATCGGATAGGCAAACAGCGCCTCATCATTGAGGAAGGCAGTGATCTTGTCGCCGGAGACTTCGGCGCGAAGCTTCATTGCCTGACCCGGCTCGTATTTGCCCGGCACCTGGGCCAGAATTTCCTCAACGCCGTTCTTCATGCGCACGAGGTTGAAGATGCTGCCGGCACCGTTTCTCGGACTGCGGTCGAGAATGCCGTCGGCATCCAGTTCGAGCTTGTAGTAGTTCTTGCTGTCCTTGTAGCGGAACAGGAAGCCGAGGCCGTCCTTATCAGGCGTCTGGATCGTCGCTTCGATGGCGTAGTCGGTCCAGGCGAGCGCCGCCGGATCGTTAAACAGTGCATAGGTACCAAGACGCAGAACGTTGACACCATCGCCAAGCGGGCTCCAGCCGCGCTGCCAGTAGTCAGCCGCAGTTGCACCGGTCCAGATCAGTTCGCGGCTAGCAAGCCCGGTCGTCTGAAGAAGCTTGCCATCGGAGATCAGCCATTCGGACGTCTTGCCGTCCGGTCCGATACCGCCAAGTTCGCCCTCGTCGACGATCTTGAAGCGAGCCATTGCCTCGGCCGAAGAGAAATCCTCGGCGACAAGGATTTTCGTCCTGTCCACGACCGTGACGTCGATACGGTCCGTCGAAACGGAACCATTTGCCGCTGTAACCTTCAGGAGCAGCTTGTTGACGCCTGTATCGAGGGCGACATCAACCGTCTTGCCGGTTGCGACGACATTGCCCTTGAGGTCCGTCCAGACGAAGCCGGTCAGTTGCTCAGGCCCGAAAGAACCCGACGCGTCGAGCGTGACGGACGCCTTGCCGTCGCCGTCGATGTCGTAGGCTCTTTGATCAATGCCGGCCTTGGCGGTCGTGCCTGCCTTGGTGACGACGATGTCATCGAAAACCGAAGCGCGCTGGCCACTGGAATAGACGCCGACGGTGCCGCCGGAAAGCGGAGCGGTCGCATCCATGACAGGGCCGCCGAAGACGTTCTTGTCGCCAATGAAGACGTTGATGGAGCCACCGACCACGGCAACAGTCAGCGGGATATCCATATTATAGGGCGTGCCTGCATTGACCTCGGCAAGCAGGACTGCCTTTCCGTCGGCGACCTTTACAAGCTGGCGGCGGTTTGTTTCGCCGTCCATGGCGAAGCGGTAGTAGTTGTTTGCGTCCTTATAGTAGAAGTAGACGCCCATCGCATCGTTATCGAGTTGTGTCAGCGTCGCCTCGAACACGTAGTCGCTCCAGGCGGCCGACTGAGCGCCGATATAGACGAGCTTGTTGCCCGCAGCATCGCTCTGGTCGAAAAGTGCCGCCTCAGGTGCCGCAAGATTGGCGCTTGCGGTCGGGCGGGAAAACACCGTGCCCTTGAGCAGGAACCGGCCGGTATTGCCGTCAGCTGCGCCAAAATCGGTGGCCCAGCCCTCGGCTTTGCCGTCGTTGAAGTTTTCAACAAGCAGTGTGCGGTCGCCGCGCACCAGAACATCGATCTTATCGCTGGTCTTGACGCCGTTCACATCCGTTGCTGTGAGCGTCAATTTATGCTTGCCGAGAGCGAGATCGGCCACAGCCTCCTTGCCTTCAGCAACGATATCGCCGTTCTTGTCGGTCCAGACGAAGCTCTGTATTTCACCGACAAGCAGCGACTTCGCACCGGACAGGGAGACAGCGGCTGTGGATGCCCCGGCAGCGGCATTGGCGACGATATCGTCTCCGGCCTCGGCCATGGCGCGGGCCTTGCCTGCACCGACATAGACATTCTCGAACACTTCCTGATGTCCGCGATAATAACCGGTCAGGCCATCGCGATCGAGCTCAGGCTTCGTGCGGTAACCGTCAAGATAGTCATCGAAGGCGGTGAAATAGGTCTCTGTGGTGATGCGGTTATTGTCAGGATCAACGGTGATCAGGCGCATCGCGCCGTTGCCGCCATTATTGCCGCGGGATTCGACGCCGTTGCCGGTGATTTCACGCGATACACCGTTCTGGTAATTGACCAGGAACTGGAAGACGGGCTCGCCATACTGGTTGTAAGTGATGTCGGTTTCCGCGCCGTCGCCGAAAATATGGCCGGAGAAGGTCATGACGATGTTGGGGTAACGTGCAAGCAGCGCGCGGGCGACATATTCGCCGTCGTTTGCACCGCGCTGGTCGGTGCGCATGCCGTAGTCGTAGCCGGCACCTTCGTCATAAAGCGGCAGGGCCAGGTTGTCCTGACGCGTCGCATAGCTGGTCAGCGAATGCGTTGCGAGCATGACGCGGTGGTCGGGAAACTTCTCGATGACGTCGCCCGCCCAGCGGATCACGTCGTCGCGCGGACCGAATTCGAGCGAGATGGACAGCCACTTGGTGCCATCCGGCGCGGTGAAGGTGCTGTAGGTATTGCGCGCGGCAGCCTGTTCCTGATCGTAGGCACCGCCGAAGACGCCGGGATTGGTTGCCGCCTGCTTTTCAGCAGAAAAGCGCCTGTCCAGTTCAACTGAGGTGTGGTCGGCAGCACTTCCGCCATTCGCCTGATCATGATTGCCAGGCAGCAGCGCGTAAGGCACCTTGCCGTCGAGCTTGCGAAGCGCCGGCTCGGCGACATCCCACTCGGCGGGGCGGTTGTTCTGGGTGATATCGCCGACATGGCTCATGAAGACGATTTTATGACTGTCGCGATTGTCGACCAGCCATTGCGTCATCTCGCCGAACAGGTGCTTGATGCCGGCATTGGACGTGTAGTCCTGCGTGTCTGGGAAGACGGCGATGGTATAGGCGTTCGGACCGGCCACGCGCACGCGGAAGTCGTCCGTGGCGCTCTTGCCGGCACCGTCGGTGGCCGTCACGCGGATATCGGAATGGCCGAGAGCCGCAAAGTCGAGCGTCAACTTGTTGCCATCCGTCAGGACCGCGGTAACGGTCTCGTTCTTGCTGTTCTGAACGGTGAAGGTGAGCTTCTCACCGGAGAAATGCTTCGACAGATCGATCGTCACATTCGCCGCATCAGGCGTCACCATCATATCCTTGATGGCCGACGTTTTAGCGACAGCAACCGGATCGACCGCAGGCTTCTGGCCGATGGCGAGAATGCCGGCCTGGGCCGGAGTCTTGAATTCGAGGGTTGTGCCGTTACCGGTGACTGTACCCTTTCCAATCGCGGGCGTGGCCGAACCCTGGGCAAAGCGGGTTTCGAGGACGCCGACCTTTTCAGCCTCCTGCTTCATCGCATCCGGCAAGATGCCGGAGGCCTTAGGGCCTCCGAGATACGACATTTCGTCGGCTGTCAGAACCTGTTTGAGGAAAAGAAGAGTGCTGAGGTAGCCGGGCGAGGTTTCGCCATCCTCGTCGGAAAAGATCAGGAAGCCCTTGGACATGTCGATGCCGAAGCGACCGGCGCCGGACGCAGCAATCTTCTGGTCGGCGACGAATTCACCGTTGATGTATTTTTTCATCGAAACCGCGCCGCCCGCATCTGTTTCGATCGTCAAGCCGATGCGGTTCCAGGCGTCCAGCTTGGCCGTGCCGCGATAATCGCTGCTGATGCCAAGGCCATAGCTATCACCGCTTGCCTTGCCGAAAATATCGCCATCGCTGCGGTTGGTAAGGTCAGTCTGCAGGAAAGGCATCCAGCCGGTGGAGCCGTTCTTCGGGAAATAGACGTCGTAGACCAGGCTGTAGGAGGTTGCCGTGCCGGCACCGTTCGGCGAGACGAGAATGCTCTGCTGTTGCGACAGGCGCGGAATGGTCAGGAGCCAGTCAGAGGAGGATTCGATGGGATTGGCGATCGAGTTTTCAGAAGTCGTCATCTCTTTGACCCTTTACGTGAAACGGATTGGCCCTGTGGCCATGCCGGCACGATTAAGGACGACGACTAACGCGCCGATGACGAATTCCTAACAAAACGTAAACGCGCCATAGTGTTTTCCCATGCCCGCCATCGGTTTCCCCAACAGGGTAAACGAAACCATCCGGCAGGCGTCATGGTCTTGTCAGCGTTTTCGCCGATGATCCACATCGCATCGACGCTTGTCGTGTCGACCGGCGGCAGAACAGGAACCCATGTCGATCACACAGCTGAAAGCCTTCCACATCGTTGCGCAATCGGGCGGCTTTTCCCAGGCTGCACGGGACATGGCAATCAGCCAGTCCACCCTCTCGACCCATGTGCGGGAGCTGGAAGCCATCAGCGGGGTCAATCTTCTGGAAAGAAAAGCGCGCGGGGTGAGCCTCAGCCCACAGGGTGAGCGCCTCTTCGAAATCACCGCCCGCCTGTTCCAGGCGGAAAACGAGGCTAAGGCGTTGCTACGGGGTGAAGTTGACGCCGCCGGCGGACATTTGCGCGTGGCGGCGGATGGCCCCATCCTGCCGCTGCCGATCCTTTCACGGCTGAAGGCCGAGCGACCGCAACTGACCTTTTCCCTTTCCGTCGACAATTCGGCACGGGTGGTGGAGCAGATCATCGATTACCGGGCCGATGTGGCCATCACCGCCCGTGCGCCGGACGATCCACGTCTTTACGGGATCAAATTTCTGAGCATGCGGATTGGTCTGTGCGTATCCGTCTCACACCCGTTTGCGCAGCGGGACGGTGTCTTCATGGCCGAACTGGAGGGGATATCCTTCGTCATGCGTGAAAGGGGATCGCGCACGCGTGAAATCTTCGAGAAGAACCTAGCTGATCACGGCATTTCCATTCAGCGTGTGGTCGAGATTTCCTCCCGCGAAGGCGTGCGGGAGGCCATCGCCAACGGCGTGGGATGCGGCGTGGTGGCCGATCTCGAATTCGGCCACGATGCGCGCCTCTGCTTCGTACCACTGCGCGACGCCAGCGAACTGATCGACGAATATGCGATCTGCCTTGCCGAACGCCGGCATCTGCCGCTGGTGCGAAGCTTCATCGAGCTATCCGCCCGGGTCTGATCGCGCGTCAGCAAGGCCAGACAAATCCGGATGCCGTTTTACGATCTTTGCCACATCACGGGAAAGAGCAGAAAAATCATCGGTCGGGTGATGGCGGCGGGAGATATCTCATAAGGGCGCCGTCGGAGGCCGTTGCGGGCGGCAGAGCGATTTTCAGGTGCGACTTCACAAAAGCCGCTATAAATCATTCACTTGCCAAGCGAGGAGACCGCCCATGTCAGACATAAGGGTAAAACGGATTTACGATGCCGTCAGCGACGATGACGGCGCGCGCATCCTGGTGGACCGGCTCTGGCCCCGTGGCATGCGCAAGGAAACTGCACAGCTTTCCATCTGGCTGAAGGAGATCGCGCCGAGCAACGAATTGCGCAAGAGTTTTTCCCATATGCCGTCACGCTTTGCGGAATTCACCCGCCACTATGACGCGGAACTGTCAGCCAATCCCGACGCCGTGGCGCGCATGAAGGCATTTATGGCCGAGGGGCGCGTGACGCTGCTTTATGCCGCCCATGACACCGAACATAATCACGCCCTCGTTCTCGCTGACTATCTCCGTTCGCACTGAATCTCGCCGCCTCGCCCGCAGGCCGGGCTCTCTCTCCCGGCAAGGTGTGCAGCCTTATTCAGCCGGTTTGGAGGCCGCGCTTTCGATATAGGCGATGAGATTGTCCAGATCTTCCGGCTTGCTGATGCCAGCCAGCGCCATCTTGTTGCCGGGTATCTTTTTCTTGGGCGCGCTCAGGAAATCCCGCAATTCTTCCGGTGTCCAGACAAGGCCGTCCTCGCCCGCCTTTTTCATCGCAGCCGAATAAGTATAGTCAGGATCGCCGCCTGCCGCACGGCCGATGATGCCGTTAAGCTGTGGGCCGACCCTGTTTTTCGCGCCCTCGCCTATGGCGTGACAGGCGGAACAGCGCTTGAAGACCGCCTCCCCCTTGGCAACATCGCCTTCCGAGAGAGCGGGAATGGCGCTTGCGGCAAACATTGCCGCCGCGATGATTGTTATATTGCGCATCGTATTATCCTTGTTTTGCCGCTTGAGTGCGGCCCGCCCACAAATGCGGACGGGCCGACAGTTATTTCTTCAGGTCGTGCCCCAGGCGGGCGTGCCCTTCTTGTAGGGAACGCGGTCTTCGAAACCACCGGGAATCTCGTCGTAGACGAGAACTTCCGTGGCGCCGATTTTCGAGGTGAAGAAGCCGAGCAGCGTCAGCTGCTTGACCAGCGTGAAGGCGTGCGGCTTTGCCGGCGTCTGTTCCGCCTTGGCCTGCTTGTCGAGAGCGGCTAGCAGCACCTGCCGCTGTTCCGGCGTCAGCTCGAGAAAGGCCTTTTTGTGTTCGGCCTGACTGCGCTTTTCGATGTCGGAAATCGCCGAAAGGAAAAGTGTCCGCTGTTCCTCGGTGTAGCAATCGGCCGCATAGACGGCCATGAATGCACCCACTCCGGCATCCTTCGCCCCCGGCGTGGAGGTGCGCGGAATGATGGTTTCCGCCACCTCGTCCAGAAACCGGATTTCCTCCGGGGTGAAGACGTGGGCAGCGCCGGCTGGTTTGGCGGCGTTTTCCGTGGCTGTGAGGACATCCGCGCCGATCAGCGGAAGGCCCGAGGCAATGGCTATCAGTTTCAGCAGTTCGCGTCTGTTCATCACAGGTTCCCCTTCTTGCGTTCGGAAACGGCGAATTCAGCGGCACGCGCCGTCAGCGCCATGTAGGTCAAAGACGGGTTGACGCAGGAAGCCGAAGTCATGCAGGCACCATCAGTCACGAAGACGTTCTGCGCATCCCAGACCTGGTTGTTGCCGTTGAGGACGGAGGTTTTCGGGTCGCGCCCCATGCGGGCAGTGCCCATTTCGTGAATACCCATGCCCGGCGCATAGGTGCCCCTGGAGGGTTTGACATTCTTGATGCCGACCGCCTCGAACATCTCGACGGCGTCATTGACCATGTCTTCGCGCATGTCGAGTTCGTTCTGCTTCATCTCGACATTCATGGAGAGGACCGGCAGGCCCCATTTGTCCTTCTTGTCATGATCCAGCTTCACGCGGTTGTCGTGATAGGGAAGCATTTCGCCGAAGGCAGTCATGCCGATGGTCCAGCCGCCCGGCTCGGTCAGCGCTTCCTTGTAATCGGCACCGATATTGAGCTCGGCGATTTCCCGTTCCCAGCGCGAACGACTGGCCGAGCCCTGATAACCGAAACCACGCAGATATTTGCGCTTGTCGTCGCCGGTATTGCGGAAACGCGGAATGTAGAAGCCCGCCGGGCGGCGGCCCTTGAAGTAGAAGTCCTCGAAACCTTCCACCTGACCGGTCGCGCCCATGCGGAAATGGTGGTCCATCACGTTGTGGCCGAGTTCGCCGGAGCTGCTTCCAAGCCCGCCTTCCCAGACATCGGTGGCCGAATTCATCAGCACCCAGGTCGAGTTCAGCGTCGAGGCGTTCAGGAAGATGATGTCGGCGGTGTATTCATAGGTCAGGTTGGTTTCTGCATCGATGATCTCGACGCCGCGCGCCTTTTTCTTGTCCTTGTCGTAGAGGATTTCCTTGACGATGGAGAAAGGCCGAAGGGTGAGATTGCCGGTGGCGAGTGCCGCAGGCAGGGTGGATGCCTGCGTGCTGAAATAGCCGCCGAAGGGACAGCCCAGCCGACACTTGTTGCGGAACTGACAGCGTGTTCGCTCCTGATCGGGAAGCTCCCGGGTAATATTGGCGCAGCGCGAATTGATGAGGTGACGCGTGCCCTTGAACTCTTTCTTCAGCCTGCTGGCCACATCCTGTTCAACGAAATTGAGCGGAATCGGCGGCAGGAATTCACCATCGGGGAGAATATCCAGCCCCTCGCGGCTGCCGGAAATGCCGGCAAAACGCTCGACATAATCATACCAGGGAGAGACGTCTTCATAACGGATCGGCCAGTCGACGGCGATGCCTTCTTTCGCGTTGGCCTCGAAATCGGTCTGCGACCAGCGATAGGTCTGGCGTCCCCAGAGCAGCGAGCGGCCGCCGACGTGATAACCACGAAACCAGTCAAAACGCTTTTCCTCGACATAGGGTGTTTCCTGCTCATCCGCCCACATGCCGAGCGTGGCCTCTTCCAGCAGATAATCGCGGCTGAGAACGGGGTATTTCGCCTTCATTTCCTGCGTGGCGCGGTTGCGATGGGGATAATCCCAGGCTTCCTTGTCGGCATTCTGATAATCGGTGATGTGCTCGATGTTGCGGCCGCGCTCCAGCATCAGGACCTTCAGGCCCTTTTGCGTGAGTTCCTTTGCCGCCCAGCCTCCACTGATGCCTGAGCCGACAACAATCGCATCATAATGATTGTCTGCCATGATAACTCCTCCGATTGGTACTTGGGTAAAAAGTCGACGAGACGAAGCGCTTCCCGTCGCAGCGCGGCGGAAACTGGATAGGCGTCTGTCGAACCTCATGCGCCCCGGCGAAACCGGCCGCCGGGGAGGGGTTCTGGTTTTACTGGCAGTGTTTACTGAATGGTCGGCAGGCGTTCGCTCAGAAACGCGTTGCCCTTGGTCACGACCGCTTCGGCATCGAGCGGAAGGTCATGTTCAAGGATGAACCACTGTGCGCCGGCATGTTTGGCCGCCGGCAGGATCGTTTTCCAGTCGAGAACGCCGGTTCCAAGCGTTGCAAAGCCACGCTCGTTTTCGGCCGTGCCGGCCGGCGCATTGTCCTTGGCGTGGATTGCAAAAACCCGGCCATTCAGGGTGCCGAGGAACTCAGCCGGATCATTGCCGCTGCGCGCCACCCAGGCGACGTCGAGTTCGCTCTGCAGTTTCGGGCCTGCGGCATCGAGCAGCAGTTCAAGCGCCGTCTTGCCGTCGAACTTGACCATTTCAAAATCATGGTTGTGGTAGGCCATGGAGAGACCGGCTGCAGACAGCTTGTCGGCATATCCACCAAGCTCCTTGCCGAAGGCGGTCCAGCCGGCAGCGTCCTTCGGGCGGTCTTCCGGCTTCAGGAACGGCACGGTCACGACCGGATTGCCGACAGCCTTCTGCTCGGTGATGACCTCATCGAGATTGCCGCGAAGCTTGTCGATCGGCACATGCGAGGAAATGACCTTGATCCTGTGCTTTTCCAGAAGCGCGTTCAGCTCGCTGGCGCTGACCTTCTGCATATCCACCGTTTCAACGGCCGAAACACCGGCACGGTTGAGGATGGCAAGCTGCTCTTCCAGCGTTCCGGCGTTGCGCAGGGTGTACATCTGCGCGGCAATCGGCAGCGTCTTGCTGTCTTCGGCCAGAACCGGATTTGCGATACCGGCCGCCAATCCGACGACGAATGCCATGCTGGCTAATTTTGACTTGAACGTTTTCAAACGCGTAACTCCCTTTCCGTTTGATCAATGTGACGACACGCCTGCCCGCATCTTCCCCGAGCGATTAGCCGGATAATGCGGGCACAACCTCCAGTGCCCTGCGTCGTCAGTCCCCGATATCCAGTGGTCTAGATGTCGATCTTCACCCAGGACGAGGTCAGGCTGGACCGAACGGCCGCATCGATGAATGCGAGACCCGCAAGGCCGTCCTCTATGCCGGGATAAATCACATCCCCGGCGGCTGCTTTTCCCTCCCTTTTTGCGATGATTGCGTCTGCGGCTTCGCGGTAGATCGTCGCAAAACCTTCGAGATATCCCTCCGGGTGCCCCGATGGTACGCGGCTGACGCGGTTTGCGGCGGCACCGGCACCCGCGCCATTGCGTGTAATCAGCCGTTTCGGCTCCCCATACGGCGTGAACCAAAGCTCGTCCGGCACGCGGTGGTGCCATTCAAGTCCGCCCTTGTCTCCATAGACCCTCAGCGACAGGGCGTTTTCATTGCCGACCGCGATCTGGCTTGCCCAGAGCATGCCCTTTGCGCCGCTTTGATAACGCAGCAGGATATTGGCGCTGTCATCCAGCTGCCTGCCCGGAACGAACGACGTGAGATCGGCATAGAGGCTGGCGGGGATTTCACCGGTCACGAAGGCGGCGGCATTGAAGGCATGGGTGCCGATGTCGCCGATTGCCCCACCCGCCCCCGAGCGGCTCGGGTCGGTGCGCCATTCCGCACCCTTTGCCCCTGTCTTTTCAACCGCTTCGGTCAGCCAGTCCTGCGCGTATTCGGCCTGGACATGGCGCAGCTTGCCGATGTCGCCGTTCGCCACCATCTCCCGCATCTGCCGTAACATGGCATAGCCGGTGTAATTATGGGTGAGGATGAACAGCCTGTCGGATGCCCTGACGATCTTCGCCAGCTCCTTGGCCTCCTCCAGCGTCGCGGTAACGGGCTTGTCGCAGATGACGTGGATGCCGGATTCGAGAAAGACCTTGGACGGGGCGAAATGCAGGTGGTTGGGGGTGACGATGGCCACTGCCTCGATACCGTCTTCGCGGCCGGCCTCGGCCGACGCCATCTCCTCAAACGAGGCGTAGGAGCGCTCGGGCGTTATGCCGAGCAGGGTTGCCGAGGCGCTGGCGCGTTCCGGGTCTGAGGAAAGCGCGCCTGCCACCAGTTCGTAACGGTCATCGAGCCGGGCCGCGATGCGATGCACGGCACCGATAAAGGCGCCCTGACCGCCGCCGACCATGCCAAGACGGATACGGCGGCTATTAAATTTTGCTGTTGTGGAGGACATGGCTATCCCTTTCAGAGACCGAGAAGGCGACGGTTGGCGGCATCATCGACACCGCTTTTGGCAAAATCGTCGAAAGCCCGCTCGGTCACGCGGATGATGTGGTTTTCAATGAAGCCGGCACCTTCACGCGCCCCGTCTTCCGGATGTTTCAGCGCGCATTCCCATTCCAGCACCGCCCATCCGTCGAAGTCATATTGGGTGAGCTTGGAAAACACCGCGCCGAAATCGACATGCCCGTCACCCAGCGAGCGGAAACGCCCCGGCCGGTCGATCCAGCTTTGATAACCGCCATAGACGCCCGAGCGGCCGGTCGGATTGAACTCGGCATCCTTGACGTGAAAGGCGCGGATGCGCTCGTGGTAGATATCGATGAAATCAAGATAATCCATCGCCTGCAGGACGAAGTGGGAGGGATCGTAGAGAATGTTGGCACGCGCATGATTGCCGGTGGCTTCGAGAAAACGCTCGAAGGTGATGCCGTCATGCAGGTCTTCGCCCGGATGCAGTTCGTAGCAGAGATCGATACCGTTCTCCTCGAATGTATCGAGAATGGGCGTCCAGCGCTTGCCGAGTTCGGCAAAGGCCATTTCGACAAGACCCGCCGGGCGCTGCGGCCACGGATAAACGAAGGGCCAGGCCAGCGCACCGGAGAAGGTGGCGTGGCTCTTGAGGCCGAGATGCTGCGAGGCCTTCGCCGCGCACTTCAGCTGATTAACCGCCCATTCCTGCCGCGCCTGCGGTTTGCCGCGCAGTCCAGCGGGCGCAAAACCATCGAACATCTCGTCATAGGCAGGATGAACAGCGACGAGCTGGCCCTGAATATGGGTTGAAAGCTCGGTGATCTCGACGCCTGTCTCGGCCAGACGGCCCTTGATATCATCGCAATAGGCCTTGGAGGCGGCGGCTTTCTCGAGATCGAAGAGCTTGGGATCGGTCGGCACCTGAATGCCCTTGTAACCAAGGGAAGCCGCCCATTGTCCGAGATTGTCGAGCGTGTCGAAGGGGGCTTTGTCCCCGACAAATTGTGCGAGGAAAATCGCCGGGCCTTTGATCGTCTTCATGTCCTTACACTCCTTGCATTCACAGTCTGGCCGCTACCGGTGCGGCGGGCGGCAGGGCGCGACCGAGCCGCGCACCACCAGTTCCGTATCCAGCACGATGGTTTCGGCCGTGCGTTTGCCGTTCAGCCGGTCGACCATCAGCGCCATGGCCTTGCGGCCCATTTCCTGTCGGGGCTGGCGCACCGTCGTCAGTGGCGGCTCGAAGGCATTGGCGAAAATGATATCGTCGAAGCCGATGACCGAGACATCGGCCGGAACCGAAAGCCCGCGCCCGCGCAACTCGCTGATCGCGCCAATCGCCATCTGGTCGCTCGAGGCGAAGATGGCGGTGAAGGCAATACCGCCTTCGAGAAGGCTGGCAATCGCCTGACGGCCTGCTTCGATGCTGTAATCGCCTGTCACCAGAAGTTCATCGGCATAAGCGATGCCGGCCTCGGCAAGTGCGTCGCGGTAACCGTCGAAACGCTCCTGCGCCAGACTTTCCGGGACGGGACCGGCCAGATGCACGATCCTTCTATGCCCTGCCTCGATGAGGTAGCGCATGGCGTTGATGGAAGCGGCGCGGTTGTCGACCTTGACGGTGGGCAGCGCGAGGCCGGGCACGGTTTCTGACGCGATGACGATCGGCGGCAGCGCGTCGCCCTGATCGAGAAGCTCGGACGGGAACTGTCCGGTCATCAGGATAAGGCCATCGGCATGTTTCTGCCGGACCATATCGATATGGGTGGCCACGCGGTGTTCGTCATTGCGGGCATCGCCCATCAGCACCTTGAAGCCCGCTTCGCCTGCCGCTTCCTCCACACCCTTGTAGATTTCGAGATAAAACGGGTTGCCGATATCGCGAACGAGAAGAATGACGGTGTTGTTGGATTGGCGGCGGAAGCTCGCGGCCTGGGCGTTGGGAACAAAGTTCGCCTGCCGGACGGCGTCGAAAACCTTCTTCCGGGTTTCCGGGCGAACCTTGTCGGGTTGCTGCAGCGCCCGCGATACGGTCGCGATCGACACGCCCGCAAGAGCTGCAACTTCCCTGATATTCGAACCTTGGTCTTTGCTCATCTGTCACACACGCAGCTGCTTTTGGCGGCCATAAAGCAGCATCAGCGCAAGTAACGTGACACCGAATATGATCTGCCGGGCCCATACATCGAGGTTGAGCGTTATCAGTACGCTTTGCAGAATGGTCAGTGCAACTGCCCCGGCCATGGTTCCGATATATCCGCCCGCACCGCCGGCAAGCGAGGTGCCGCCGATGACGACCGCGATGATCGACGGAAGGACATATTGGTCGCCGACGGAAATGAAGGAGGTGCCGGTATAACCGATCACGCAGACCCCGGTCAGCCCGGCAAACAGGCCGGACAGGCCGTATAGCAACGTGCGGATCAAAGACACAGGCAATCCGACCAGCGTTGCCGCCCGCTCATTGGAGCCGATGGCGTAAATGGAGAAACCGAACGCCGTGCGGCGCAGCACGAACAGCATGATCGCGGCAATGCCAAGCCAGACGAAGAGGACGCCCGGAATGCCGAAGACGAGCGGCCGGTTGATGAAGCCCGCAAGCAGCGGCGCCGCAGCACCTGACGGAACGCCCTGCGAATAAACCACCAGTCCGCCCTGGATGACGGCCGTCATGCCGAGCGTCATGACCAGCGGCGGAATGCGCACGAAGGTGATGCCGAGACCGTTGATGAGGCCGATCAGGAAGGGAATGCCGCCCGCAACCAGTATGGCGAGCGGTATGCCCGCATTCTGGCCGTTCATCATGTTGCCGGCAAGCACCGCGCCAAGCGAGATCATCGCACCGACGGACAGATCGATGCCTTCGCGTCCGCCGAGGATGACGAGGTTCTGGCCCGCCGCGACGATGCCGAGAATGGCGGCAATCGTCAGCAGCCGCACGATCTGCGACCCCTGCGCGAAGCCGGGCGACAATAATTCGCCGACCAGCAGCAGGAAGACTGACGCGCCAATGGCAATGGTCAGGGGATCGGTAAGGAGGGATTTGATTTGCAAGCCGGGATTGGTCATGTCAACGCCTCGTCACCAGAACACCGCCGGCCAATGCCGTCAGCACGATCAAACCCTGCACCAGCGTCTGGTACTCGAAAGGTAGCCCCGCAAAGAAGATCACATTGCCGATCATGCCGAGCACCAGCGCTCCCGCAATCGACCCCGTAGAACTGCCAAACCCGCCGGAAAGTGCTGTGCCGCCGAGAACCACCGCCGAGATGGAGGAGAGCGCAAGGCTTGCGCCGAGAAGCGGATCGCCAGAGGCGGTCTCACCCGTCAGGCACAGCGCCGCCAGCGCCGAAAACAGGCCGGAAATCATGTAGGCGCCGATGCGGATACCCGAGAGGCGCAAGCCCGTCTGGAAAGCGCCGGTACGATTGCCGCCGACGGCCAGCAAATGAACGTGGAACGGAATGCGCGATACGATCAGCGTAAAGGCCATGCCTCCCAGCAGCACCCACAGCACGAAGGGCAGGCCGATGAAGCTGCCGGAATAGGTCTGCCAATAGGCTTCCGGCACCGGAAGACCGGCCTGCGGCAGGACCCAGATTGCAAGCCCGGCGAAGATGATGCCCGTCGCGAAGGTGGTGACGATGGGCTGGAAGCGCAGGCCGGATATGAACAGACCGTTGACCAGCCCGCAGATCAGTCCGACCGCAATTCCCGCTCCCATGCCGGCGACGACGGCACCCGCCGTTCCGCCAAGTGCGGCAATGACGCTGACGGTGACGACATTGGCGAGCGCCACGATGCTGCCAACCGAAAGATCGATGTCTCCCGCCAGAATGACATAAGTCTGCCCGATGGCGACCAGGATCAGCGGAAGAAACGTCGTCAGGTTCGACTGCAATACGGCCGGCTGCACGAAAGATGGCTGCAGAAACGTATTCACGCCGATGAGAACGGCCAGAACGACGAGGGTTATGATCCAGGGTTGCTTGCGCAGAAAACCGGAAGAGCTCATGCGGCGTCTCCATAGGCGGCGCGGGTCATGTTTACGGATGTCATGTCGGCTCCGGTCAGCTCTGCAGAAATGCGCCCGCCATTGAACACGAGAATACGGTCGGCATATTCGAGGATTTCCGCATCTTCCGAGGAGTAGAGAAGAATGGTCGCGCCCGCGTCAGCCTGCTGCCGCATCAGCGCAAAGAGATCGGCCTTGGCGCCAAGATCGATGCCCTTGGTCGGATCGTCGAGCAGAAGCAGTTTCGGCGCGGTGGCGAGCCAGCGGGAAATGAAGATCTTCTGCTGGTTTCCGCCCGAAAGCGTGCCGATCGGCATGTCCATGCCGGCAAATTTCGTCTTCATGTCGTCGGCGACCTTCTGCACACGCGGCTTCAGCGTCGCGGGCCGGACCAGCCGCATCTTTTCGCGCACCATGAGAGCTGCAACGAGATTTTCGAAGATCGACCGGCCCTGAAGCGAGGCATCACGCCCGCGGTCGCCCGACACATAGGCAAAACCGTTGTGAACCGCCTGCGACGGCTTGCCGATAACGACGTCCCGGCCCTCGAACTGGATTTGCCCTGCGGCAAAGGGGCTGGCGCCGAAAAGGCCTTTCAGCAAGGCCGACTGGCCCTGCCCCTGCAGGCCGGCCAGACCGACGATTTCACCCGGATAGGCTTCCAGAGTGACACCGCGAACGCCCTCGCCCGCAACATCCGTCACTTTCAGGCTGGGCGCTGCATCTGCACGTCCCTGCTGACGTGCGGGTGCGGCGCGGACATCGCCGACCATATCATGCACGACGGCTTCGCGGGTGGTGGTGGCGGTATCGAGTTCAGAAATGGTCGCGCCGTTACGCATGACGGTGATGCGGTCGCAGACCGCAAAAACCTCATCGAGACGATGGGAAATCATGATGGTGGAGATGCCGTCGGCCTTCTTGGCCCTGAGGATCTCGAAAAAGCGCTGGGACTGGCGGCCATCGAGCGCCGCCGTCGCCTCATCCATGATCATGAGGCTGGCATTCTGGGCGAAGACCTTGAGGATTTCGACGAGCTGGCGCTGATCGGGCGGCAGATCGCCGACGATCACATCCGGCTCCAGTCCTTCCCCGGCAACTCCGTCAAAAAGCGCGATCAGCTTCTGCGCCTCGGCTTTCAAGGCCTTGCTGTCGACGAAAACGCCGCACTTCGGCTCGCGACCGAGAAAAATATTGTCGGCGACGGAAAGCTGCGGAATGAGGCTGAGTTCCTGGTAAAACAGTGCGATGCCGGCATTTTCAGCGTCACGCGGGCTTTTAAAGCGCACGTCCTCGCCATTGAACCTGATCGTGCCGCTGGTCGGCGCGACCGCACCCGCAACGATCTTGCAGAGCGTGCTCTTGCCGCAACCATTCGCACCCAGCAGCGCATGGATTTCACCACGGCCGACGGTCAGCCTGCCGGCCGAAAGCGCACGCACGGCGCCAAAATTCTTCGTTATGCCGGCCGCCTCCAGAGCGTTCGCCATCGCATGTCCCCGAATTGTACTTGTCATTGTGCTTCGTCACCGGCGGACACGTGAAAGACGCGATCCGCACTCGAGTTTCAGGTTCGGGCTGGCCTTCGCCGCCAGCCCGAGACTGATCTTACTTGAAGAACTCGCCAGCCTGTTCCGGCGTCACGGTTGCCGTGACGGACCAGTAGCCCGGCTTGCCTTCGGCGGACTTGATGTTGTCCGCGAGGTTGTCGTTGCTGACGAAGGGGATCGGAATATAGATGGCGTTGCCGTAAGTGCCGCCGAATACGCCGTCCTTGAATTCCTTGCCCTGCAGCTTCAGAACCGCAACGTTGAGCGCGCTGGCCATGACACCGGGAGGATTGACCGAAGCGCCGGAATTGAACTTTTCCTTTTCCCAGCGCGTCATGAAGTCCTTGCGGATTTCACCTGTTGCGGCGATGTCCTTGGTCTTGCCGGCGGCTTCGATTGCGCGCCATGCGCCATCGGCCATGCCGTCCTGCACCCACACACCGCTGATATCGGGATAGGTGGCGAGAAGGTTCTGCATGGCCTGCTGGCCCTGCGCCTGGTCCCAGCTCGCATTGGCTTCGTTCAGCACCTTGATGTCGGGATATTTCTTGAACACTTCGCGGTAGCCGGCGACGCGGGCTTCGTTGGCGGGGTTGCCGGCGATGCCGTTGATGGCGACGACGCTTCCCTTGCCCTTCAGCGAATCCGCAAGCCATTGTGCGGACTGCGCCGCCCAGGCCTTCTGGTCGATGCCGACATAGATCGCGTCCTTCGAAGACACTTCCGCGTCGGTTGCGATGACGAGAATGTTGCGCGCCTTCGCCTGAGCAAAGATCGGATCGAAGGCCGTCGGGCTGCCGGGATTGATGAGAATTGCATCAACGCCCTGGTTCATGAAATTGCGGATGTGGCCGATCTGCCCCTGCACATCGACATTGCCGCTCTGAACGACGACTTCGACCTTGACGCCCTTTTCGCCCCAAGCTTTTGCGGCAGCCTGGGCTTCCTCTATCATCTGCGTGCGCCATTCGCTGCCGACGAAAGAATTGGAAAGACCGATCTTGAAGCTCTGCTCCTGGGCGTGCACGGACGTGCCGGCCGCAAGCACCATGGCGGCGGCAGCCATCAAATGTTTAAACATGAAAATTTGCTCCTCCAAGCACGGTTTTTAACTAATGAAACCGTTTACATCGATGAATGTAACCGGTTTCATAAATGAGTCAATCCCGAGAATGATTTTTGTTGCCGGGTCTGGACGGAAGAAAAACATGGGCTGCAAGCGCCAAAAAATGCTCCCGAGACAGCGAGATAATCCTCACAACCGATCGGGGTGCGGGCATTTGGAGAAGCGCCTTCAACCTGTCCGCCTGATCCGTTTTTCACTCCCCTGTGGACAAGGAGAGAATTCCCGCATCAAATCACCGCACGATCCAAATCAGGAGAATGACCATGGAAATATTGCGCGCTGGAGCACGGGCATCCGCCAAAGGCCCCGAGGCCTGGTTCACCGGTACGGTCCGCATCGATCCGCTGTTCAACCCGTTCGATGCCGAGCGGGTGCAGGGCGCGCAGGTCACCTTCGAACCCGGCGCCCGCACCGCCTGGCACACTCATCCGCTCGGCCAGACCCTGATCGTGGTTTCCGGCCTTGGCCGGGTGCAGCGCGAGGGTGGCCCGGTGGAGGAAATCCGCCCCGGCGACACCGTCTGGTTCGCACCGGGCGAAAGGCACTGGCACGGGGCCGCACCCAATGTCGCCATGACCCATATCGCGCTTCAGGAAGTCCAGGACGGCAAGGTCGTGGACTGGATGGAGCATGTCACGGACGACCAGTACGGCAGCTGACGGAGCTAAATCGAGAGGGCGTCGCCGCCGGCCGCATGATTACCAGCGCCAGGCCGCCCCGGAACGAGCGAAATATCTCGGAAGCATGATTTAAACTTTGACTTGCATCCGCAATGGGTGAAACTTCTATCCCATTGGGAACATGGTGGAGAATCGTGATCTTACCGGGTGAAAGTTTCCTTGCCTTTGTCACCGTCAATGCGGTCGCCACTCCATGCCCGTAACAGTAAACCGGCGCGATGTGATTGCGGGATTGTCGATTGCCGGCCTGATGTTGCCGGAAGCCATCGCCTATTCGGGCATTGCCGGCGTTCCGGCCCAGCACGCCATCCTCGCCGCCATCATGGGCTGCATCGTTTACGCTTTCTTTGGCCAGAGCCGTTTTGCGGTTGTCTCGCCCACATCCTCTTCCGCGGCAATTCTGGCGGCCATGCTGGCAACGCTTTCCGTCACGCCCGCGCAGAAGATGCTGCTCGTTGCCATTACGGTTGCTCTGGTGGGCGTGCTGTTTCTTCTTGCGGCCGTCACCCGGCTCGGCGCGCTGTCGAGTGTGATCTCGCGTCCGGTGCTGCGTGGTTTTGCTTTCGGCCTCGCCATTCTCATCACGATCAAGCAATTGCCGAGCCTGTTCGGAATAAAGGAAACGACCGGAGAACCGCTGGCCATACTCCTGCAAATCCTGTCTCATCCTCAGGACTGGAACCCTGACAGCATCGCCGTCGGCGTAATTGCCCTTGCCGTGCTGCTTCTCCTGCGCAGACGTCCGGCCATTCCCGGCAGCCTCGTCGTCATCGTGGCCGGCATCGCCGTGTCGATATTGCTCAATCTTCAAAGCCGGGGGGTCGCCGTCGTCGGCGCGATTGACCTTGCCGGCATATGGGCCGGACCGTTCTCGGTTTCGCTTGACGACGTCGCCCATGTCGCCCGCTTCGCGCCGCCGCTCGTCCTCATTCTCTTTGCGGAATCCTGGGGCACGGTGCGCAGCTTTTCGCTGCGTCACGGCGAGAGCGTCGATTCCAATCGTGAACTAAGAGCGTTCGGGCTTGCCAATATTGCCAGCGCCGCCGTGCAGGGCATGCCGGTCGGCGCGGGTTTTTCCGCAGGGGCGGCAAGCGAGGCGGTCGGCCCGCAGAGCCGGCTCGCCTCGGCCATCGCTGCAATCGGCCTTGCCGCCTTCAGCCTCGTCGCGTCCGGCTGGTTCGCTTTCATTCCGCAAGCGGTTCTTGCCGCCGTCATTGCCGTGGCGCTTCTGCACGCGCTCGATCCCACACCGATCATCCGTCTCTGGCGGCTTGGCAACGATGCCTATCTGGCGCTTGCGGCTGCGGCCAGCGTGCTTGCATTCGGTGTTCTCAACGGCATGCTGGTCGCGGTCGCCCTGTCCTTCGCCGTCTTCGTTCGCCGGCTGTCGCTGCCGCACGTCATGCATCTCGGCCGGCTGGGCGACAGCCACGACTTTGTCGACATCGAACGCCACCCGGATGCGAAGGATGTGTCCGGCATGATCATCCTCAGGCCCGCGCAGCCGCTTTTCTTTGGCAATGCGGAACCGATCCTCGCCGCCGTCACCAAACGGATCGCTGCCCGGCCGGAGCTGCGGGTCGCGATCTTGAGCCTTGAGGAAACATTCGAACTGGATTCCACCGCGCTCGATGCGCTTCTGGAGTTCGATGCCTCGATGCAGCATAGCGGCATCGTGGTTTATTATGCGCGGGTGCATGACCACGTGCGGGATCTGCTGCTCGCCGGCGGCGGAAACGACATGGTTGCCCGCAGCAATTTCAGCGTCGATGATGCCGTAACGGCGGCCATGCGCCGGGAGGAGAGCCATGCCCAACAACCTTGAACCGCATCTCAGCCCGGTTGAAATCCTCTCGCTCAGGCCAACACAGATGACAGTCGGCCTTCAGGAGGTTGAAACCAAGCGCCGGCAATGGGCCGCCATCCAGGCGGAAAAGGGGGCCGAATTCCTCGGCCACCACATGGTGCCCGTCGTTGTCGGCTACAAGCAGCGCCTTTACCTTGTCGATCATCACCACCTCGCTCTGGCCTTGCACAACGAGGGGGTGAAGCATGTGCTGACAAGCATCGTTGCCGATCTTTCCCATCTCGGCAAAGAGGAATTCTGGTCGGTCATGGACCACCGCAACTTCGTCTATCCTTTCGACGCGGACGGCGTGCGCCGCCCCACCGCCGATCTTCCGAAACAGATCGTGGACCTGGAAGATGATCCTTTCCGCTCGCTGGCCGGCGCCGTTCGTGACGCCGGCGGTTTTGCCAAGATCGAGGCGCCTTTCAGCGAATTTCTCTGGGCCGACTTCCTGCGTCGCCGGGTGGGCAAAAAAGAGCTGCGGCATTCCTTCGAGGACGCCGTGGCGGAAGCACTGGTGTTGGCGCGCTCGCACGATGCGCGGCATCTGCCTGGATGGTGCGGAGCGGACCGATGATCACCCTCACCTCACTCCTCAGAGCAATTGCGGCCGCAGCCGTCGCACTTTTCCTGCTGGGGACAGCCAGCCTTGGCGCACAGGAACTGCCGCCCCCGCCAAACCGCCCGCCCCGCAACAGACGACGGAGCAGAAGGTCGATCAATTGCTGCAGCTTCTCGGGCAGGATGACGTTCGTGCGCTGCTCACGCAAAAGCTTGCGGCAACGGGTGCCGAGCCGCCGCCGCAACTGACGCCGCAGAGCCAGTTGAGCGACCTCGACCAATGGGCGAGCAAACGGCGCGAACATCTGGCCCGTATTGCAGCCGACCTGCCCGTCATGTCGGCGCAGGTGGCCGCGGCGCTGGGAAGACTTGGCGACGAGATCGGCGCCTATGGTTCCCCCATCTTTCTGCTGCATGTGCTGATCCTGTTCGGCGCAGGTATTGCCGGCGGCATCGCCACGAACCGGATCATCGTGATGCAGGCATCCCGCAAAAACGGCGCGGATATCGGCAAGGAAGCCTCGGCCGTCGTGTTCCGAAAGCTCCTGCCCGTCTTCGGTTACGGGCTCGCCATCACGACCATGTTCCTTGCCATCCAGTGGCCGCCCCTGCTGAGCGCCATTCTGTTGCCCTGGCTTGCGATGAGCGTCATTTTGCCCCTGCTTTTTGCCTTTACCGGCCTGTTGCGCCAGATCATTGGCCGGGAGGCCCATACACGGCGCGATTTCTGGATCGTGCGCTGGACATGGCTCCTGACGCTTGCCGGAATTTTCTGGGCTCTGCTGAGGACGTTGGAAAATCTCGGCGTTCCCCGCGACACGCTCGGCCTTCTATCCGCCGCCATGGTCGGTTTCCTGTTCCTGCTCGCCGGCATCTGGATCTGGCGACGCCCCGGCGGCGAGCCGGGTTCGGAACGCACAAGGGCTATCGATGTCGCGCTGATCTTCGGCCTCATCATTCTCTTCGGGCTGCGGCTCGCCGGTGCCGGCGTCCTTTTCTGGATCGGGCTTTATGCGCTTGTTCTGCCCGGCCTTGCCTCCACACTCGGCGTCGCGGCGCGAAAGCTCGCAACGGATATGGGCAGCTACGGGGAAAGCGATCTGCGCCCGGTTCTGGCCGAGCGCGGCGTGCGGCTTGTCGTCGTCGGAACCGCCATAGTGTGGCTGATCTTCCTCGTTCGCGCCCATCCGGATTCCCTGCCCGACGGCGCTTTGCTGACCTCGATCGTCGTTGGCGTCCTGCACGGGGCGCTGATCCTGCTTCTAGCCGATCTCGTCTGGATCGCCATCAAGTCGATGATCGCGCGTCGGCTGGAGCTGAGCGCACCCGCCGTTGATCCGGTGAGTGGCCATCCGGGCAGCCAGCCGCAGGACGACCGGCTTTTGACCATTCTGCCGATCCTTCGCAACATGCTCGGCATCATCATCGCGGCCGTCGCGGTCATGACGGCGCTATCAGAACTCGGCGTCAATATTGGGCCTCTCCTGGCAAGCGCCGGCATCTTCGGCATCGCCATCGGTTTCGGTTCGCAAACGCTGGTCAAGGACATCATCAGTGGCGTGTTCTACATGATCGACGACGCCTTCCGCGTCGGTGAATATATTCAGAGCGGCTCCTATCGCGGCACCGTCGAATCCTTCAGCATTCGCTCGGTCAAGCTGCGGCACCATCGCGGCCCGATCTTCACCGTGCCGTTCGGATCGCTCGGCGCCGTCGAAAACATGAGCCGCGACTGGTCGATCGACAAATTCATGGTCACCGTCGCCTTCGATACAGACATCGCCAAGGTCAAGGCCATCACCAAGGAAATCGGCAGGGCGCTCAAGGAAGACCCGGAATTCGGACCGTTCCTGATCGAGACCGTCAAGCTGAAAGGCGTCGAGCACTTCGGCGAATACGGCATGACACTCGGCTTCGGCATGATGCTGCGCGCCGGCGGGCAATCCTCGGTAGTGCGCCGCAAGGCCTATTCGATGCTGAAGGACGCCTTTGCGCAAAACGACATCCAGTTTGCCAGCATGACGGGCGCTTACCCGGCCGCGTCACGGTCGGCACGACCATCGGAGCCTGAACCGGGCGGCGAGACGGGACCCGTGGAAGAATAGAGCCCCGCATCCCGCCCCGTGTGTCAGCCCGCAAGCGAACCCTGCTGATCGGTTTCAACGCGCACCGATATGGCGTCATGGCGCCAATATTCGAGATCGCAATCGATGATGCGGCCGTGCTGGTCCTGATTGACGCGCGTGATTTTCAGGCCGTAGGCCCCTTCGCTGCAGCCGAGATGCTGGGCCGGATATCCGCGCAAGGCGACGGGGTTGATTTCAAAATAGGCCGGGCCGTAGGTGATCGCATAGCTGTCCTGATAAATCGTCGTCAGGGACCGGGTAAGATCATGCTGCAGGATGTCCGGGAAAATCTCAGCCGAAAGATAATGCTCAACGAAAAGCACCAGCCGGCCGTCGATCCTGCGCTTTCTGCGGATACGCCAGAACCGCGTGCCCGGCTCGCACCGCATCAGGGCGGCGAGCTCTTCCGGCAACGCGGCGGCTTCGGCCTCAACCAGTATCGTTTCGGCAGACCGTCCCTGCTCAGTGGCCATGCGGTGGAAGTGCGACCGGTGCAGCGGGCTATAGACCAGGCGCGGCCCGGAAACAAACCAGCCGCGCCGACTTTCCCGAAAGATCAGCCCGTCGATTTCAAGATGAAAGAGGGCCTCGCGCAGCGTGATGCGCGTGGTGGAATATCGTGCAATCAATTGCCGCTCGGAGAGAAGGCGACCATCCTTCACCACATCGCCTGCGACAATGGCCTGCCGCAATTGCTGCTCCAGTCCACCTCGCCGGCCGCCGTCGATATCCACTCGGTCGCTGTTCGCTTCTTTGCCCAACATCATCGCCCTTCGTTCAGTGGCCGTCAAAAAAATGGCGGGCGCCTTTTACATCTGCGCTGAAAACGTCATTGGCCTGTCATAGCCAACGGATAATGAGCATGCAACTGGTCTAGACCAAGGAGCAAAGCCCATGAGAAATTCGATACTCTCCCTTTCCCTTCTTACCGTTTTCACCCTTCCCCTTTCAGCTCAGGCACAGGACCTTCCGGCCCTCGAAGCCGCCGCCCGCAAGGAAGGCGCCATCTACAGCGTCGGCATGCCGGATGGCTGGGCGAACTGGAAGGACACCTGGACCCAACTGACCGAGAAATACGGCCTGAAACACGCCGATACTGACATGAGCAGCGGCGAGGAAATCGCAAAATTCGCCAATGAAGGCGCCAATGCAACAGCGGATATCGGCGATGTCGGCCTCGAATTCGGCCCGATCGCGGTGGCCCGCGGCGTTACCCAGCCTTACAAGACGACAACCTGGGACCAGGTCCCCGACTGGGCCAAGGACAAGGACGGTCATTGGGTCATCGGTTATACCGGCACGATCGCCTTCCTGATCTCCGCAGACGTCAAGAACCCGCCCGCGTCCTGGGCCGATCTGCTCAAGGGCGACTACAAGGTTTCGCTCGCCAATGTCGGTTCGGGCGCGCAGGATAATGCCGCCGTGCTGGCGGCCGCCATCGCCATGGGCGGCGGCGAAGAAAACCTCCAGCCGGGCGTCGATCTCTTCGCCAAGCTGGCTGAAAAAGGCCGTCTGCTGGCCAATGGTGCAAATCCGGCTACCATGGAAAAGGGCGAAATCCAGGTCGCACCGATGTGGGACTTCAACGCCCTCAACTATCGCGACGTCGTCGGCCGCGAGAAGTTCAAGGTCGTCATTCCTTCGGACGGCTCGGTGACCAGCGGTTACGCAACCATCATCAACAAGTTCGCCAAGCAGCCAAATGCCGCCAAGCTGGCGCGCGAATATATCCTGAGCGATGCCGGCCAGAATAATCTGGCGGTTGGTTACGCCCGTCCGATCCGCATCGACCGCATCACCCTGACGCCGCAGGCCAAGGAACGCCTGCTGCCATCGGAACAATATGCCAAGGCACGCCCGATCAATGCCGCCGTCTGGACCCAGGCCGCCGGCAAGCTGGTCAACCTCTGGCGCGCCAGCGTCGCCCCGAAGATGTAATCGGGCGCGAACGACTGCAACCGAAAGAATATTCCGCGGGCTTCAAGCCCGCGGAACGCACTGTTAAAATGCCCGGTGCCCTGACCAATCACCAGACGAGACAAAAGCGATGCACAAGACGATCTTCATCCTGCTGGATGGCCTGCGATATGCGACGGCCCGTGACTGCCTCGGCTATATGGAGGGACTGGTCGCAGCCGGAAAGGCCGCAGCCTATGCGGTGCGCAGCGAATTGCCATCAATTTCCCGACCGCTTTACGAAACGCTGATGACTGGGTTGCCGCCGGTCGCCCATGGCGTCACAAGCAATGGTGTGGTTCGCCGGTCCCGTTTTCCCAATGTTTTCTCGCTGGCAAGCGCTGCCGGGCGCTCCACCGCCGCATCCGCCTATCACTGGTATTTCGAGCTTTACAATCAGGCGCCGTTCTCTCCGGAATTCCGCCATATCGAGAATTTCGACGGCGGCATTCGCCACGGCTCGTTTTATTGGGCCGATCACTATCCAGATGACCATGTCTTTGCCGATGCGGATGGTCTGCTGCGCCGGCACAGCCCCGATTTCCTTCTTATCCACCCGATGAATATCGACAATGAAGGCCACAGGCACGGCGGCGGCACGCGGGAATATCGCAACGCCGCCCGCACTGCCGGAGATCTTTTGGCGCGTTATCTGCCGGCCTGGCAGGCGGCGGGGTACAGCATCATCATCACCAGCGATCACGGCATGAGTGACGACGGCAACCACGGCGGACCGCACGAAACCGAGGCCTTGGTGCCCTTCTATACTTTCGGCGACGGCTTCACGCTCGATCCGGACGCAACGCTCTCGCAGACGGAGATTGCCGGGCTGATCTGCACGCTCCTCGCCATTCCCGACCACGGTCTGTCCGTGCCGCAGGGATTATTGACTGTATGAGCACGCAAAATCGCCAGATGCGGCTACTGGCGGCACCCTTTCTGGTGGTGCTCGCCATTCTCGTCGTCTGGCCGCTTGCGAGTGTCGTCAGCGACAGTTTTATCGCCGGCGGCGCGCTGTCGCTCGCCAATTATCGCACCATCCTCACCGACGCCTTTTACCTGCAGTCCTTCTTGACTACGACGATCATTTCGCTCGCAAGCACGGCGGCGGGCCTCGTCCTCGGCTTTCTGGTGGCGGTGGCGTTGAGAGCAAGATCGGGCGGCACCCGCCGCACCGTCATGGCCTTTGCCAATATCGGCGCCAACTTCGCCGGCGTGCCGCTCGCCATGGCGCTCATCTTCCTCTTCGGGCTGAACGGCATGTTCACGCTTCTCCTGAAGGAATTGGGACTGATCAACGATTTCAACGTCTATTCCCTTACCGGGCTCATCATCGCCTATTGTTATTTCCAGGTGGCGCTGGCGACGCTCCTGATCACGCCGGCACTTACCGCCGTCGGTCAGGACATCGAAGAGGCGGCGGCGCTGATCGGTGTCGGAAAGCTGCGGTTCTGGCTGAAAATTGGCATGCCGACCGTCGCGCGGCAGCTCGTGGCAATCTCCATTCTGCTCTTCGCCAACGCCATGGGCACCTTCGCGACGACCTTCGCGCTCACCGGCACCAGCATCAATGTCGTCACCATCCGCATCAGCGAACTGGTATCGGGCGATATCTTCTCAGACCCCAATCTCGCCAACGCGATTGCCATATGTCTGCTGCTCGCGCTCCTCGCACCCATCACGGCAAGCCAGATACTGGCGGGAGAAAAGCGCCGATGACGCAGCGCCATTCAAGAGGATCGAGCCTGTTTCTGTGGGTCATGGCGCTGGTAATGATATCGCCGCTTCTGGCGACCATGATGAATGCGGTTGCGACCGACTGGTCCGGAACCCTGCTGCCGGCGGGTCTGACCGCCAGCAATTTCGTCACCATCCTGTCGGACCCGCGTTTCCATGCGGCCCTCCTGCGTTCCACCCTGGTTGCAGCTGCCGCCCTGACGATTGCGACGATCATCATCGTCCCCGCGGTCGTCTCCGCCCATATCTACTGGCCGGCGCTCGACCGCTGGTTCGCACGGCTGGTGATATTGCCCTACGCAGCGCCCGGCATCATTCTCGTGGTCGGTTATCTCAGGATATTTTCCGCCCCGCCGCTGCAGATCGGCGGCTCACCGCTGGTGCTGGTGCTGACCTATGTGCCCCTTTGCTTTTCGATGTTTTATATCGCGGTGAAGAACGGTTTACGCAATCTCGACATCACCGAACTTCTGGATGCCGGCCGGCTGGTTGGCGCGAGCGACCTTGCCATCCTGCGGCGCGTCGTCCTGCCCAGCATCCTGCCATCCATCGCGGTTGCGATCGTGCTCAATTTCGCGACGCTGTTCAGCGAATTCGTCTATGCCAAGATGCTGGTCGGCGGCAATTTCGAAACCCTGCAGATGTACATGTTCGCGCAGCGCAGCCTCAGCGGCCGCATCACCAGCGTCATCGTCATTCTCTATTTCCTGCTCATCCTTGCCTTTACCCTGGTCGCCTTTCTGATGGTCCGGGACACGGAGCGTGCATCATGACCTATCTTGCGATCGACAATGTCAGCGCCACCTATGGCAATGCCACCGTTCTCGACAGCATCGAGCTTGCCATCGACAAGGGCGAGATGCATGTGCTGCTCGGACCATCCGGTTGCGGCAAGACGACCTTGCTGCGCTCCATCGCCGGTCTCGTCTCGCCTTCGTCCGGTTCCATCGCGCTTGATGGCCGGCGAATCGACACATTGGCGCCGAAGGATCGCGGCATCGGCATGGTGTTTCAGCATTATGCGCTCTTTCCGAACATGACGGTGCGACAGAACCTCGCCTTTGGCCTGGAACAGCGCCGGCTGGCGAAAAGAACAATCGACGACAAGGTCTTCGCAGCACTGGAAACCGTTGCTCTCAGCGACCACGCCGACCGGCGGCCACATCAATTGTCCGGCGGCCAGAAACAACGCGTGGCGCTCGCCCGCGCGCTGGTGCTGGAACCCAAGCTGCTTCTGCTGGACGAACCGCTGTCGGCACTCGATGCGCAAATCCGCAAGCGTCTGCGCGACGAGCTGAAACGCATCCAGCGTGAAAGCGGTCTCACCAGCATCCTCGTCACCCATGATCAGGATGAGGCACTGTCACTCGGCGATCGCATATCGGTGATGAATGCAGGCCAGATCGCGCAGACCGCATCGCCGCAGGAGCTCTATTACCGGCCGGCCAATCTGTTCGTGGCCGGCTTCATCGGCGATGCCAACATCATTTCCGCCGATGACATGTCACGCATCACCGGCAGCCGCTTCGAGAGGACCGCTGTCATCCCGCCACATGCCCTGGCGATCAGAGGCACGGCGGAAGGGGCGACCGTATCTTTTACCGCGGAGGTGAAGGACATCAGTATTGTCGGCCCGACGGTGCGTTATCAGATGGATGCCTCAGGCGTTGCGCTGAAGGTCGAACATCCGAGCGCGCAGGATGCCCAATATGCGCCACCCGGCCAGCGGGTCACACTCACCGTTGCCGACCGTCAGGTTCATTACATCTGACCGGTAGAGGCCAGCCAACACCGGAATATCTTCGAAAATCATGAAAAACGATATGGCCCGAAACACACGCGCCGGTATAAAGATTCTTATCCTGTTTAACGGAAACCATGGTGACATCGGATGAATTCAGGGCGTCGCGGCGTTCTCGCATTTCTGGGCGGTCTTGTGCTGACAAGGCCTTCTCTTGGCAGGGCGGCGGGCAAGCCGCCGGCATTTGCCGAGCCCCGCTCCGAGTACAAACCGCGCCATGTCCTTTGTTTTCTCGGTGCGGAAAATGGTCTTTCCGCACTTCAGCAGAGCGCTCGCGCCGCCGTCGACACCTTTGCCGCCGATTTCAGTCTCGACGAGGACTATTCGCAGGATGAGCCGGACGACCGGATGGAGCGGTCCTTCAATGTCTGCTGGGATCGTGTCGACCCGGAGGCTTACCAGGAGGCCGATGAGGACGCCGTCGCCCGGCACGGTTCGGTTCTTTATGTGCTTGGTCCGTCCATGGATGCGAACACCGCCGTGGCGACCTCCGCGAAAGCGCTGATGTTCGCGCAGCACATGCTCGATCACGGCGCAGTCGCGGTAAAGGGTGAAAGCGCCGGCGTTGCCCATGGCGCGCGGCGGTGGAAGGAACTCTTCGAGCAGTCGCGCCGTGAAGCGGCCTCCGATGATCTGATGGCGCTTGCGAGAACATGTCGTCTGGCTTTTGCGCGCCGTCCCATCGGCGGCGATGCGGATGGAATGGGGAGCGTCGGATTTCATCTGGTCGGATTGCCCGACGTGCGGGTGCACTTCACCCGAAAAGACGAGCAGCAGCCCTCAACCAATGCCGAGCAGCTGAAGATCGCCGCGCTGATTGACGAGATCGCCGATCAGATGACGCGCGACGGCGTTGAAGCCACCCTCAAGGGTCGTCTCACCGAACTGTCCGATGACACGCGATATGAGGAAGACGAGTATAAATTCAATCCGTTCGGTGTCGCCACCGTTCAAAACTACAAGCTTTGACGCGAGGGCGATCAGGCACCCCCGCGCGGCCAGCAACGGGAAAGTGAGCCGCGAAAACTTGCCATGTGCGGACCGCCTGCCTATGAAGGAACCGTCACCGCAAGGATAATTCATACCATAGAGAATGCTGCATGAGCCTGTTTGCGAAGACCACCCACGCGGTCGCCGTCATCCTGACACTGGCCTTGCTTCCTTCCCATGTGGTGGCGCAGCAGGTGACCGTCGTGCCTCCCGGAAACCGTTCGGTCGAGCAGCCGGAAATACCTCGAACGTCGGCAATCAGGACGAAAGCGTTCTACACGACCTATGAGGAAAAATTCCGCAAGACGATCGATCTTCTGAACAGCGAACCTGCTCTTCTCGGCAAAATCAGGAAGGCTGCTATCGCCTACGGCATCGACCCTGTCCACATCGTTGGCGCGATTGTCGGCGAACATACCTTTAATGTTTCGGCCGTGGATCGCTTGCAGACCTATTATATCAAGGCCATTTCCTATGCGGAACTCGATATAAAATTCAGCTATCAGGGCGTCTCCTTGAAGTCGTTTCTCGAGCGGCCGGAGTTCCGCTCCTGCGAAACGCTCGCCACCACGTCCGAGCAATGGAGCTGCCGGGACACGGTCTGGGACGAAGATTTCCGGGGTAAGGTGGTCGACGGCGTCAGTTACGAGGCAATATCGTTCCAGCGGGCCTTCTTCCAGCCTTTCTATGCCGGACAGACTTTCGGCCTTGGTCAGATCAGCCCCTTGACGGCCCTGCAGGTGACCGACCTGGTGAACAGGACCAGCAGCCTGCCGAAACTTTCTGCGGAGAAACCGGCGGATATTTACCGCGACGTCATGGATCCCGACCGGAGCATCATCTACATCGCCGCCATTTTGCGCGACGCGATCGACGCCTATCGGGAAAAAGGCTTCGACATTTCCGGCAATCCGGGCATTACCGCCACCCTCTACAATGTCGGCCAGCCCCGGCGTCGCGCCGAACGCCTGCGCACCGCTGTGGATGCGGGCGCGAAAAACCGTCTGCCGGTCGAAAACTATTATGGATGGCTGATCAACGACCGCCTCGACATTTTGAAGAATATTCTCGACGGCAAGGCGATTGACCGACGGACGACCTCGGATATCGGCGAAAAAACCCGGTAACCGCCTGGTTTTTCTTGATGATCGGCAATCGCATAGAGAGCGCCGTACATGGCATCTTTGCACCGGATATCACCTTTTTTTGCACGCAAAGATTGCCATCCCCTGCCGACACACGGCTAAATCATGCAAAAACACTTTTCCATCCACTGAAAACCTGCTAGTTCCGGCTGCACAAGAATTGACTGATAGTGGGATAATTCCGCGATATGCCTGACGAAGGCGACAGTAGCGACGATAGTCGACACCGAACGAGGCTGGCTTGCGTAAAGCGAAGCCAGCCTCGTCCTTTCTTGTTTTCCTCAACGAAACGGGTTTCAGCCTCGGATGTTCAGTCCGGGGCTTTGCGCGTTCGCACCCGTTCCCATAAAGGCCCCTGACCATGGAATTCCTCGCAGATCCGAACATCTGGATCGGCCTCGTCACCCTTATCGTCCTCGAAGTTGTTCTCGGCATCGACAACCTCGTCTTCATTGCGATCCTCGCCGACAAGCTGCCTCCGCACCAGCGCCACAGGGCGCGGCTTATCGGCCTGTCCTTGGCGCTTATCATGCGCGTCCTGCTGCTGTTTTCGATTTCCTGGATCGTCACGCTGACAAGGCCGCTCTTCACCATCGCGGAATTCTCCTTCTCCGGACGTGATCTCATCCTCATTCTCGGTGGCGCTTTCCTTCTCGCCAAGGGAACGATGGAACTGCACGAGCGGCTGGAGGGTGACCACAAACCGAAACAGGGCAAGGTGGTCCATGCGGTCTTCTGGCAGGTCATCGTGCAGATCGTCGTGCTTGATGCCGTCTTCTCGCTGGACAGCGTCATCACCGCCGTCGGCATGGTCAATAATCTCTGGGTGATGATCACCGCCGTCTGCGTGGCCATGGCCGTGATGATGGCGGCATCGAAACCGCTGATGACATTCGTGTCGAAACATCCGACCGTGGTCATTCTCTGCCTTGGTTTTCTCCTGATGATCGGCTTCAGCCTCATCGTCGAAGGTTTCGGTTTCCACCTGCCCAAGGGTTATCTCTATGCGGCCATCGGTTTTTCCGTGCTGATCGAGGCGGCAAACCAGCTCGGCAGGCGCAACCGCGAAAAACGCATCACCGCCGGCGACATGCGCGAGAGGACCTCAGACGCCATTCTCCGGCTTCTGGGCGGCCGGGTCGGCGAACAGCCACTCGGCGACACCGCCGATGTGATTGCGGAACAGGCGGCGCGAAGCGATCTGTTCAAATCCGAGGAAAAAGACATGATCCGCGGCGTGCTGACGCTTGCCGAACGCCCTGTCGTTTCGATCATGACGCCACGGACGGAAATAGACTGGCTGGATGTCGATGCCGATCCCGACACTCTGAGAAACCGCCTGCTCGAACTCGACCATTCCCGTCTGATGCTTGCACAGGGCAGACTGGACTCCTTCCTCGGCGTCGCCGCCACAAAGGACCTGCTGCGCGATCTTCTGCGGGACGGAAGACTGAACCTCGAAAGCTCTCTGCGGCAGCCGCTTGTCGTACACGAGAGCGCCACCGCCTTGCAGGTCATGGAACAGCTCCGTAAATCGCCGCTGCAGATGGCCGTCATCATCGATGAATATGGCACGCTTCAGGGGATCACCACCCCGACGGATATTCTCGAGGCGATCGCGGGCGAATTCCCGGACGAGGGCGAGGAACTGCTGATTTCGGAAAAGGCCGAAGACGGTTCCTGGCTTATCGACGGCGCCGTCGATGTCAGAAGGGCATCCTACCTTCTCGACATTGACCTTGTGGACGATGCCGATCGCTACTCCACCGTCGCGGGCTACATCCTGTGGCGTCTCAATCGCCTTCCGGAGGTCGGTGAGCGTGTTGCCGGAGACGGGTTTGAATTCGAGATCGTTTCCCGTTCCGACAGGAACATCGAGAAAGTCCGGGCGTGGAACAATGCGCTTCATGAGGCGTGAGCCGGGGGAACCCGGAACTCAGATCGAGGAAAGTCTCTCTTCCGTCATGCCGGGCTTGACCCGGCATCCAGTCACGGCGCGCCTGCGCCGTGAGAAACAAGTCTTTTGCGATCAAGGACTTGATCGCACTGGACCCCGGATCTAGTCCGGGGTGACGGGGTGCGGATACTACGGCTTTGCCAAACGCATGAGTCCTGCTGAACCTAATCAGCAGTCGCCGCCATCTTCAATGCGCGGCATCGATCATGGTAATCCACCCGGCGGCACGGCGGGCGGCATCCGCAAGCACGGGCTTCGGCGCCTTGTACCATTCGTTTTCCGGCAATTCGCGCTTCACGCGAACGAAGCTGATGGCATCGTCGAGCGTCGGGAATTCCACCGGCAGCGTCAGGTGCAGAAAGAGCGCAACGACGGCGACGGAGCGCGAACGGCCGCCGCGGCAATTGATCAGCACGTTGCCGCGCTCCCGCCGGGGATAAGACGGCTTGTCCGGCAGAATCTGTTCCAGCGCCGCCCGCAGGATGTAATGGGCCGCAACCATCTGGGTATCGGGATTTCCATCGCCGTCGATCAGGCCGATCTTGTAATAGCGGATTTCACCCGGCCCATAGACACTGCCTTCATGATCGGAAACGATCTGCGGCTGTTCCACGAAATTGAAATCCAGATTGACGGCGCAATTGACGACAGTGGTGATGCCGTTATCGCGCAGAAGCTTGAGATCACTGGCGCCTTCCTTGCCCGAGATGAAGAGATCGACGCCATAAAGCGGATGCCGCTCATAGATGCGACTGAGCTTCGGCAACTCGCCGGTTTCCTGTTCTCGGGATAGGGTCTTTTTCGGTTGCGGCATGTCATGTCTCCATCGGCGCCGATATGGCCGCCGTCATGTCTTTGCTTGTTCAGGCGTTGGCAGCTGTCTGGCTTTGCCGGATCGCTGCTTTGGCGATGCGGTTTTCGGATATGGACCGCGCCACCCGCTGCAATGTCGGGTAATTCGCCCCCTCGCCCGTGGCGATATAACCAGGGCAGAGAAAATCGGCAGAACCCTCCGCCACCTTGCCGAGCGTCAGCGGCTCATAGGTTCCGCCGGCATTCTTCAGAATGAGGATGGCTGCGGCCACATCCCAGGCATTGACGCCGAAACCGGTAGCCGCATCCGTCCAGCCCGCCGCAACATGGGCGATGCTGAGCGCGGCGCTGCCAGGCCGGCGCAATGTCGAGAAGGTCTCGACAAGAGCACCGAAATTGGCAAGCGCCGCTTCCCGCCCATCCAGCCGGAAATCTCGCGAGACAGGATAACCGGTGATCAATGTCGCCCGGGTCTCGTCTGCAACACTGCGGGAGCGCAGCTTGTCTCCGTCCAGATAGGAAGCCTCAAGATTGGCGGAAAACATCTGGTCCGCCACGGGATCATAGACCACGCCGGCAACGGCCTCGCCGTTAATGACGGCGGCAATCGATACGCACCAGAAGGCAAGGCCGCGTGCGAAATTCGCCGTGCCGTCGATGGGATCGACATACCATTGCACATCACCGCTGCCGCTCTGCCCGCCCTCTTCGCCCATGATCGCCGAATTGGGTTCCCGTTCGAGAATGACGGCGCGGATCGTGGCTTCGGCGCGTTTGTCGTGAATGGTGACGATATCGTGGAGATCGACCTTGTAGTCCACGGCCATGTCCGATCGGAATGCCGTCAGCAGCGGATCGCGCACGGCACGCGCCGCCGCCTCGGCTATTTTCATCAGCCGCACCGAGCGGGAAAGCGCCTCCTCGTTTTCAGGTTTATGTTCGGTCGAAGAAGGGCTTTGCATCGGCATATCCAGTCTGTTCGTTCTCAAAGGAGGGACCGGCGCGGCGGGGGCCGCGCCAGCCGGGATCATTTCCTGTAATTGACGCGCCAGACATCCTGCCATTCCTCGCGACGATCGAAATCGTTGAGGCCAGTGGCGGAATCATAACCCATCAGCTTGTCGGCAACCTTCATCAGTCCCGAAGGCTCGTCAGCCGGCATCTTGATGTCGATGTTGGTCGGCAGCTTGCCGTCCTTCATCTGCGGGGCGATGCCCTCTTCCGTCAGGACGTAATGGATGAAGAGCTTCGCCATGTTCGGACTTTTGGTCTTCGACGCGATCAGCCCAAGCTTGATGTAGGTCCAGCCAACCCATGGATCGAGACCGGTGCAGAGGCCAAGCTTGTAGCCCTTGTCGGCATTATCTCGGAACTTGGCCGAGCTGAGCAGGCCGAAGAAGGGCTGCTTCTGGCCGGGCGCACCGACGGCTTCCGCCACGGGGTCGTCACCATCGGTGGCAAGCGGGCCGTTCTGCGCCAGCGCCTTGATCCAGGCTGCCGCGGCGTCCTTGTCGATATCCTTGCCGAAATGCGCCTTGTAGGCGGCCGCCACCTTTTCATTGCCATGGGCTTCGAGCTGGTTGAACCAGTCCGTATAGGTGCTCTTGCTCAAGGGATCGACCATGGCGACCTTGCCTTTCCATTTCGGCTCGGTCAGTTCCCAGATGTTGCTCACCGGGCATTTGTCATAGGCTTCCGTATTATAGGCCCAGACATTGGCGTTGGTGGAGATTGCCAGCGGGTTCTGGAACTGCGCCGGGATCTTCGCCACCATGTCGCCCGGTAGATAATTCTCGACAAAACCCGCCGGCAGAAGCTGCGCGAGTGCCGATGGCGCATCGGTAATCAGCACCACATCGCCCTGCACGTTGCCGGACTGGCTTTCGCGGATGATCATTTCCAGCTGGCTGTTGGCGGACACCTTCACGCCTGTCGCCTTCAGCCCGTATTTGGCGCTGAACTTGTCGGCCATCTCCACGATCTTGCCGGTGCTGTCGTAGATATTGATCGGCTTTTCCTGCTTCGCTGCCGCCAAGATCGCATCGAGATCGAAGGTTTCTTCGGCCGTGGCACTCATTGCGGACAAGCCTGCAACGACAGTCGCTATCGCCGTCATCGATAAAAATCTGCTTCTTCTCATCGTTCCCCTCCCAAGGAAAAGGCAAGGCAGGCTCGCGCCCGCCCTGCCGTTATTTTTTGTAGTTCACACGCCAGAAATCCTGCCAGCCTTCGCGCTTGTCGAGATCGTCGGCCGCCGTTGCAGCATCGAAAGCCATCAGCTCGTCGAGATGATCGGCGACCTTCGAGGGTTCATCTGCCGGCAGGGCGATTTTCGTGTTGCCGGAAATCTTGCCGTCCACCGTCTGCGGCGCGATGCCCTCTTGCGTCATCAGGTAATGCAGGAAAAGCTTTGCCGCATTCGGACTTTTGGTCTGCCCGGCAATCAGGCCGAAGCCGGGATAGAGGAAGCCGGAAAACGGCTTTACGCCGCTGCAAAGACCGAGCTTCAGCCCCTTGGCCTCATTGTCACGATATTTCGCCGCCGAGGTGATGACGAAGAAGGGATCGGTCTGCCCCGGAGCGCCCGCCGCATCGGCAACCGTGCTCGAATCTGTCAACAAGGGAGCGTTTTCGGCAAAGGCCTTCACCCAGGCGGCCGTCGCGCTTTTTTCAGCCGTTTCCAGCTTCTTGCCGTAAAGGTCCTCATAGGCCTTGGCGACATCGGCATCGTGATGGGTTTCGATCTGGTTGAACCAGTCGGCATAAAGCGGCTTGTCGAAGAGATCGAGCATGGCAAGCTTGCCCTTCCAACGCGGCTCCGTCAGCTGCCAGATATTGGTGACCGGGCATTTGTCGTATTTCTCGGTATTATAGGTCCACACATGCGGATCCGAGACGACCACCAGCGGATCGCGCAGCTTTTGCGGAATATCACCTTCCATATCCGGCGGAGACCAACTGGTGGCGATGCCTTCCGGCAGGAGTTCCCCCATGGCGGAGGCGACATCCGTTGCGACGCTGACATCGCCGACGACATTACCGGCGTGATGTTCGCGGATCATCAGCTCGACCTGCGTTGCCTCGTTCACTTTCTTGCCGCTCGCCTGCACGCCATATTTGGCTGTGAAGGCCTGCGCGGTGTCGACGATCTTGCCGGTCACCGCATAGACGGTAATCGGTTTCTCCTTCTTCGCAGCGTCGATAAGCGCATCGAGATTGAAGGCGTCCTGCGCATGGGTAGCGCCGCCAAGCGAAAGCGAGAAGATGAGGCTGAGTGCGGAGGCGGCCATCCGCCACCGCCCGCCGCCATATCGGTTCTTGGTCATGATAGTCACTGCGTCGTTCCCCCGTTATTTTTTGTAGTTCACGCGCCAGAAGTCCTGCCAGGTTTCGCGTGCATCCCAGTCTTCAAGGCTGGTGGCCATGCTGTAGGGCAGAACGCGATCAAGCACGGCGCCAATGCCGGAAGGCTCGTCGGCGGGCAGTTTCACGTCTTTATTGGTGGACATCTTGCCGTCGATCGCCTGTGGCGCGATGCCTTCCGCGGTCATGACATAGTGAATGAAGAGCTTTGCCGCATTCGGGCTATTGGTGCCCTTGGTGATCAGGCCGACGCCCGGATAAAGCCAGCCGATCCACGGCTTCAGCTCCTTGCAGAGGCCGAGTTTCATACCCTTGTCGGCATTGTCGCGGAACTTCGCCGAGCTGATGAGGCCCATGAATGGCTCCTTCTGGCCGGGCGTACCAACGGCCTCGGCCGCCGCCGCATCGGCATCGGTCAGAAGCGGCGCGTTGGCGGCCAGCGCCTTCACCCAGGCCGCCGTCGCACTTGCCTCTGCGGTCTCCAGCTCCTTGCCGTAAAGCGCCTTATAGGCGGCCTTCACCTCGCCATCGCCATGCGCTGCCATCTGGTTGAACCAGTCGACATAGGAGGCCTTGCCGAGCGGATCCTGCATCGCCACCTTGCCCTTCCACTTCGGGTCGGTCAGTTCCCAGATGTTGGAAACCGGGCATTTGTCGAAAAGCTCGGTATTGTAAGCCCAGACATTGGCGCTGGTGACGACGGTAAGCGGATCCTGATATTCCGGCGGAATATTGCCGGCGAGATCCGGCGGCAGCCAGCTTTCGACAAAGCCCATTGGAATAAGCTGTGCCATCGCCGCCGGAGCATCGCTGATGATCGAAACGTCACCCTGAATATTGTTGGCCCGCGCCTCGCGAATGACCATTTCCAGCTGAGCGGACGCCTTTACCTTCGCGCCCTCCGCGCCAACGCCATATTTGGCGGCGAAATTCTTCGCCATTTCCACGATCTTGCCCGTGCTGTCATAGACGGTGATCGGCTTTTCCTTTTTGGCAGCCTCGATCAGGGCATTGAGGTCGAAAGGCTCCCCCGCCTTCGCCACGCCGCCAAGCGTTGCGGCAATTGCCGTTGCACATAGGAGACGGCAAAGGCCGCCCGTCATTTTCCGCTTCATACTGCTCCTCCTTCAGCAAGCGATTGTCAGTTTTTTCGTCGTTTTCAGTTGTAGGAACTGCTCCTCAGCACCGTATCCGCCTCGGTGATCCGCTGCCCCTTGGCGTCGAAGACATGCAGGGCCTCCGGCGGCACGTGGAAAAACACGCGGTCGCCGCTGTCGATGCGCGGCAGGGCATGGGTGGTCAGGAACAGCGTGTGGTTCTCGCTCCTCAATTCGAGAATCCAGCTGCCACCTGTGGGAAGCACGCCCGTCACCGTCATTTCTCCAAAGAAGCTGCCCTGTGGCACATCCTCCCGCCTTGCCGCATAACCCATCGCCTCCGGCCGCATGCCGACCGAGGCAATGCCGCGCAGTTGCGGATAACGCGTTGTGAAATAGACCTCCGCATTGTCGGCGATATCGGACACGCCGGGCTGGCCGAAGGTCAGGATATTGATCGGCGGACTGCCGACAAATTCGGCGACGAAGCGGTTGGCCGGGCGGTCGTAAATATCGTTCGGCGTGCCCATCTGCTGCAGCGTGCCCTCGTTCATGACGGCGATGGTCGTGGCAAGCGTCATGGCCTCCCACTGGTCATGCGTCACGAAAACGATGGTGGTCTTGAACTCCTTGTGCAGCCGCTTCAGCTCGGCGCGCATTTCCAGCCGAAGCCGGGCATCGAGGTTGGACAGCGGCTCATCCAGAAGCAGCACACCCGGATTGACGGCAAGCATGCGGGCAAGCGCCACACGCTGCTGCTGCCCGCCGGAAAGCTGCGAGGGATAACGGTCGCGATACTTGGCGATGTCGAGCGCCTGCATGACGCGCTCGACGCGCGCCTCCCGCTCGGCTTTCGGCAGCTTGCGCAGACGCAGGCCGAAATCCGTGTTGCGTTCGATGGTCAGATGCGGCCAGAGCGCGTAGCTCTGGAAGACAAGTCCCATTTCGCGCTTTTCCGGCGGCACGAAGATGCCGTCGTTGACAGAGTCTATCACCCTGTCGCCGACACGGATTTCACCGCCGGAGAGGTTTTCAAGACCCGCGATCATGCGCAGCGTCGTGGTCTTGCCGCAGCCGGAAGGGCCGAGCAGGCACATGAATTCGCCGTCGCGGATTTCGAGATCGAGATCGGAAACCGCATTTGCGGAATTCACGCCGTAGTTCTTCTGCGCCCCGCGCAGGTTGATGGTAGGCATCAGCTTCCAAGTCCTTCTGCAAGATTTGTGCGGGTCAGCTTCTGGGCCAACAGGGTACCGAAATAGGCAATGCCGGCGATGATCAGCACCACGGCGTTGGCGGCCTGTGTATAGTGGTAATCGACCAGTCGCAGCGAATAGGTGGTCAGGACATCCGTGCTCGGCACGGCGAGGATCACGAACAGGCTCAGGCCCTTGATGCCCGAGATGAAGGGCAGGAGAACCCCCGTCACCAGCGATCCCTTCTGGATCGGAATGACGATCGAGATCATGCGGCGGAACCAGCCGGCACCGGCAATCTGCGCCGCCTCCTCCGGGTCCTTTCCAAGCTGTGTCATGGCCGAAATGCCGGCACGCGAGGCATAGGGCATCTGGTCGGCAATCAGTGCGAGGATAAGGATCGTCACCGTGCCGTAGAGTGCCGGCATCGGCCCGCGCGGAACCGCAAACAGCGAGAGATAGGCGGCAGCAAAGGCGATGCCGGGCACGAGATAGGGCAGGAACGTGACCTGACGCAGATAGACCGAGAGCGCCCGCACCGGCGTACGGATGACGACATAACCGACCAGCAGGCCGAGGACACCCGATGTGAGCGAGGCAAGGCCGACGATCATCATCGTGTTTTTCGCCGCCGCCCAGAGATCGGGGCTCAGAAGAACGCCGGTCTGCAAGGCCACCGTGTTGAGATTGCTACCAATCCAGTAATCGAGCGTGAAATTGTCGAACGTGAATTTGGCCGGCATCTTCATGACGGTCGAGAGGGCGAGTGTAAGCAAAGGCAGGCCGACGCTGAGAATGAAGACAGCCGCCGCAAAGCCCGTTGCCGGAAGACGCATTCTGCCGAGACGGCTTTGCCGGTTCATGGAACCCTTGGAGCCGATCGTCACGAAACGCCGGGCTTCGCGAACGAGGCGGGCGTCGATCATCAGCGTGATGATGCCGATGAGCATGATCGAGGCCGCAACGACACCGGCAACACCGGTCTGGCGCGAGGCAATGCTGCGGAACAGCGAGGTAGACAGCACCTCGAACTTCACGGGAAGGCCGAGAACATAGGGTACGCCGAATTCACCGAGGCACTTTGCAAAGATCAGCACCATGGAAGAGAGCAGCGCCGGGCGCATCAGCGGCAGGATGACCTGCAAAGCCACCTGATACCGATGGGCGCCGAGAATGCGGGCCGAATCCTCCAGCTGAGAGTCGAAACGGCGCAGCGCCGAGCCGAACAGCAGGATGACGAAGGGTGTGTAATGCAGGGCAAGGATGATGGTGATCGGGAAGCGCCCATAGGCCACCCAGTCCGGCGGCGTCAGGCCCATCGCCTCGAACCAGCCCGGCTGGCCACCGACGGTGCGGTTCTTGAACAGCGTCGTCCAGGCGAGAGCGAAGGTCCAGGCGGGCAGCATATAGGGTACGATCAGCGCGGTCGCGAACCAGCGGCGACCGAACATGTCCGTGCGGCTGATAAGCCAGGCAAGCACCGTGCCGATAACCAGTGAAAGCGCAATCGCCCCCAAAGCAACGGTGAGTGTGTTGAAGAGCGGATGCCAGAAAAGATCCGTTGCGACGGGCGAGAAGAACGCCCTGTCGAGATAATAAAGCGTGAGGTCACCGACATCCTTGCCGAGACGCCGTTCGTGGCCGAACTGGACCCGGACGGCATCGAGCACAATCGAGATGATCGGAACGACGATCAGATAGGTGAAAAGCAACGCCGTCAGCACGCCGATGAGCGTCGTCGGCTCCCTGAGCGCGACCTTGACGCGATATCGCCAGGCCTGCCATGCCGAAGGCGCGGTCGCCGGGGGACGCCCCAGTGCCTCCGCCTTCGTTGATTCGCTTAAAAGAGCCATTATTCCTCCCCATATGGCCGCAACATTGCTCCGACACGCGGGCAAGCATCTGCCTGCGCGCAACCTGCGATACAGGCGGCGCGTGCGTCGAACATGAGCAATGTGTCAATGCTTCAGCAGCGGGCGTCCGGCCCGCAAGCAACGATGATCCAGCTCCTCCCGGAAACATCGCCGGCAAGCAAAACGTAGAATAAAAATTCCATATAATGCTTGACCTTGGAATGCATGATCCATCCTAAACGATATTTTGTCAACGAAAAAATGCACACGCGATCATTGATTTATATCTTTGTTTTTAAACGGTTTTGTTTATCAAGTTTTGCATATTTTTATATCGGCTGGCGCACAATCGTCTTTTCCCACGGAATGGAAATGGAAAGGACGATATATTTGCAGGAGAAAGCGAGCATCGCCCCTGCCTGAGCAGGAGCGCTTCGCATCTGAAATATTTCGATTGGAATGGTCGATGCCCTATAGCCTGTGTTATCAGACATACGGTTTGGCAACGGGGGAGTTGAATGGCGAGAGGGTTCGTGACGGCCGAAGAGGTTGCGAAAAAGGCTGGTGTCTCGCGCTCCGCCGTGTCGCGCACATTCACCCCCGGCGGCAGCGTATCGAAGGCCGTCCGGCGCAAGGTGCTGAAAGCCGCGCATGAACTTGGCTACCGCGTCAACCGTCTGGCCCAGGGCCTCAACAATGACCGCTCCAATCTCATCGGGGTAGTCGGCGCCAATCTCAGCTCGCCGTTTATTTCAAAACAGCTCGATCTTCTCAGCATCGGCCTTCTGCGTCGCGGTTTGCAATGCCTGCTGCTGAACGCGGCCGATGCACGCAAGGATATCGCGCCGCTGATCGAGCTGCTTTTCGAGTTTCGCGCCCAGGCCATCGTCGTTCTCTCCGGTGAGCCGCCCGCTTCTATCGTCGACGAATGCATCGCCAATGGCGTGCGTCTCATCCTCATCAACCAGCGCCTCGACCGCACCGATACCAACATGGTGCTGAGCGATGATTCCCACGGCGCCGATCTCGCCGCCATGCGGCTTGTGGCGGCAAAATGCAGGAAGGTCGCGGTCGTTTCCAGCGGCAGCCAGACACCGGCACAGTTGCGCCGCGCGGCCGCCTTTACCCAGCGCATGACAATTGAGGGCATCGAAGTCGTTCCATGGTCGGGCGGGCCGACAAGTTATGACAGCGGTTATCAGGCCGGTTGCGAATTGCTGAAGGACAAGACAATAGACGGCGCCTTCTGCGTGACCGATCTGCTTGCTCTCGGTTTCATGGATGCAGCCCGGCTGGAAATGGGCCGCCGGGTGCCGGAAGACGTGTCGATCGTCGGTTTCGACGACATTCCGCAGGCGGGCTGGAAAAGCTATCAGCTGACGACCGTTGCCCAATCCTTCGACGCGCTGACAGAGAAGGTCCTGACCGCGCTTGACAGCGACGAGCCCGAGACCCGGCTTCAGGTCGTGCCCGTTGAGATGGTCGAGCGGATCACCGCGCGCTAACCCGCCTGCTTGATCCGGCTTTCGATCAGGAGACCGCTTTCATCGAGAATAGGATGGGCGACGGCGGCGATATGGGCGTTGATGCGTTTCAGATCGCGCAGCATGTCGAGATGCACGGAGCTTGTCTGGATGCTGTCGGCCCGGCCATCGCGCAGGCGCTGGAGATGGCGCTCCGATGACTGTTTTTCCAGCCGGCGCACATCTTCCTTCACCTCCACCAGCCGGCGGGCAAGGTCGGCATTGCGGGTGGCGAAAACCGATTGCGCCATGCGGATATTGTCGAGCGTGATGGAGAAAAGGCGCTCCAGCTCGCTTTTGCCGTCATCGGAAAATCTCAGACCAAGATTGATCTTCTTGACGATTTCCGGGCGTATACCCTTCTCGATGATATCGCCGATATGTTCGAGATTGATGGCATATTCGACGATATCCATCGCGCGTCGCTGGTCCTTTTGACACAATCCATCCTGGCCATCCTGGCCCACCTTCGAGACATAGACCTTGATGGCATGCTGGATACTATCGACCCGGCCTTCCAGCGTGCTGATATCATTGAGTTTCGAAAGATCGCTGTCGTGCATGGCGTCACTTGCCTGACGTAGCATGCGCTCGATCAGATCGCCGACCAGCATGACCTCGCGGCTTGCGCCGGCAAGAGCCGCAACCGGCTGCCCCAGATCATGACTGTCGAGATAGCTGCGGCTAGTTTCGGTTCCCTCTTTTTCCGGCAGCAGTGCGGTCGTCACCCGCAGCAGCAGCGGCGATAGCGGCCATGCGATCACGGCAACCGCCAGATTAAAGAGAAGATGCGCGTCGACCGCTAGATTGGCGTGCGAGAAAGGCGACATGTCGAGCAGTGCCGCGCCGTATCCGGCAAGCGGCAGGGCTGCGACACAGCCGGTAGTCCGGACGATGAGGTTGCCAAGCGCCACCCGGCGCGCCGCGACCGGCGCCTTCAGCGTCGCCAGCACCGGCGGAACCGCACCGCCGAGATTGGCACCGAGCACCAGCACGATGACGAGGCTTGTTTCGATGCCGCCGCTTGCGGCAAGCGACAGGATGAGGACGACGATGGCAAGGCTCGATGATGCCAGCACGGCCAGCACCGCGGAAAAGATCAACGCGACCGGCCAGGCATTGCCGAGCATGGAAATGAAGAGGTTAAGCGCCGGCGACTGCCTGATGGGATCCGTCGCCGCAGAAAGAAGATGCAGGGAAAGCAACATCAGGCCGACACCGGCAAGGGCAGCGCCCGCACCCTGCCGTTGCACCGACTTTCCACGCAACAGGACGACCCCGGCAAGGATCAGCATCGGCGACAGCCAGCCAAGACCGAGTGCGACAATCCACGCGGTCGTCGCAGTACCCACATTTGCGCCGAGCAGCACGATTTGCGCCATCGCCGGTGCGATCAAGTCTTTTTCAACGAAGGAGGCAACCATCAGCGCCGTGGCTGTCGAACTCTGCAGGGCGATCGTCGCCACGAGGCCGGCGATGAAGGAGCGAAACCCACCCCGTGTACCGGCGGCAAGCCCGATGCGAAGCTTGGCGCCGAAGGCACGCGACATTCCGTCCTTGATCTGCCCAAGGCCGAAAAGCAGCAGCGCCACTGCACCGAACAGATTGATGCTGACAACGACCGATTCCACTAGATCACCTCACCTCGCCTGTCCTGCCTGCCGCCGCTCTTCCCCGAGGAGCCATCGATCTGCCCCGTTCACATCGTCGATTGCGGCGAAAAAACCTTCGGATCACACCGCAATGGATTGACGTTGTGGTGTGAGACGGAGTTCCAGATGCCGCGAACCGCCTTCGGCACGCTCTAGAAACAGCCCGAGGGCACCGAAGAAGATTTCGATAAAACTCTTGACCGAACCGTCGTGGTGATCGGGCTCACGGCCAAAACGATCCGCCAGCATCCGGTAAAGGGAAAGCCGTTGAGGCGCGATATGCGCAAGCGCCAGCCCCGCGCCCTGACGCAGGCAATACCATTCGGCAATAAGTTCGAACATCGGCAGATCGAAGCACAGCTCGGCATCAAGCGAGGCAAGGCTCGTTTCTCCCAGCAGGCCGATAACCTCGGATACGGTTTTATCCGCAATCGCCGCCACGATCCCGGCTGGCCACTCCTTGGTGAAATAACGGTGCCTGATCAGCGCGCGTTTGTGGCCAAGCAGGAAATCACCGTAATTGCCCGCCGCAAACGCCCGGTCCTCGTCCTCACCGGCCAGTGCGGTTTCCTGCGCATACCCCCGGCAAATGCGGCTGTTTATCGGCAGGGAGGCCATTTCCACCGTCTCGACGGACATCTCGTGCTGCGCGGGATGCACAATCTTGAAGGCGGGCGGAAAGGCGACCAGAGACGGCACGGCGATATTGGTGAGCGAGGTTTCGCCCTCCCCGCGCCGGGTCGCACCTTCCACATGCAGGTGCCCGCTGAAATGAACTTTAAGCCCGGCCTCGATCAGCGCATCCTCAACCGCTTTGCGTGGTGTGCGGCGCACGACATTGGTTTCGCCGAACAGCGCGCTCTCGGCACCGCTTGCGCCATCGAAGGGATCGAGCGCCGGATAGTGGGAAAAGCCGAGCAAAGTCTTGCCAAGCGCCTGCGCCCGCTCCCGCACATCGGCAATCCAGCCGATGATGAAGGGTTTGCAGCGCAAAAGCGCGTTCCAGCCACCGGAAGTACTATCGGTAAAGGCAGCTTCCTCCCCCGTCTCGAAAGTGCCGTCGAGCGGTTCGAAAATATTGGCGTCGATCATGAGCAGCCAGAGACCCGGCTCCGGCTCAACCAGATAGGATGCATCCATCAACCGGTAGACATTGCGTCCATCGGGCGAGCGCACCTCGTAGAGACGGTCTTCCGCCGCATCGGAAAGCCCGAACGGTGTTTCCCAATGCAGATAGTCCGGCTGGCGGAAATATCCGAAAGCCGCCATCGGGCCAAGGCCAACGGGGTAGCCTTCGCAATACATCCGGTCGCTGATCACGACCCGATCACCGGCCCGCCGCGCATCGCTTGAAACGGAAAGGCATTTGCCGTTCTCCGTCAGAAATTCCTTGGTATGATGCCGGCCACGCGGGCCGAAAATATCGTGGTTGCCGGGCAAAGCATAAAAGGCGGTGCCATGGGCATCGCGATGGTGCTCCAGAATGCCCTTCAATGTCTCGGATGTCGCCCGCTGGCCATCGTCGGTATAATCACCAAGCAGCACCACATGGCGGATGCCCCGCTGCTGCACTTCTTCGAGTGCAGCATGCAGCGCATCGGCGCTTTCGTTGAAAACACGGGTGGATTCGCGCGTATCCGACCAGCTGCGCATGGTGATGCGCTCACCACCGATCTCTATGCCGGGGAAACCGAAATCAGCCGCCGTGTCATGAAAATGGGCATCGGCAATGACGGCGACGGAGGGAAGCGTGCGTTTCAGCATGATTGAACAGTCTTTCTGCCATCGACCATATCAATCCAGTCGGAAGCACGGCGGGCTGCGGCATAGAGCATCGGTTTCGGCGTCTCGAACCATTCATCCGGGCGCAATTCCCGCTTCGTGCGGATCACGGCCAGTGCATCGTCAAGTGTGGGATAGAGATGCGGCTGCTGCTTGTGCAGGAAGAGCGCGACCAATGACACGGACCGGCTGCGGCCGCTGCGGCAATTGACGAGCACATTGCCACCATCGGGGAAGGGATAGGTTTCCCGCTTCGGCATGGTCTGGCGAAGCGCACCGTCGAGGATGTAGTAGGCCCCCAGCATCATGGTGTCGGGGCTGCCTTCGCCATCGATGAGACCGAGCTTGTAATAGCGGATATCGCCATAACCCACGGCACGCCTGTCGCCCTCTTCCGCCGTCGCCTGCACGAGATTGATATCCAGATTGACGGCGCAATTAACGACGGTGGTAATGCCGTGCCGGCCGAGGAGCCCGAGATCGCTCGCACCATCGCTGCCGCCGATATAAAGCGTAGCGTTATGCGGGCCGAGCCCTTCCGCAATCAGGCTGATCGCAGGCCGGGCATAAACGGGTCCATCCATGTCATTCCTCCACATACATCAAGCACCCTTCACGGACGGGTGCCCGTCTAAATTCAGGCCGATAGGGCCCGCTGCCGATCCGAAGGCTGCCGCTCTGCCAAGGGTATCTTCGATGCCTGGCTGACGCCGTTCGCAACGCCACTGGCTGCGGCCAGCACCGGCCCGCCACCTTCAAGACTACCGATCTCCAGGAAAGGGCAGACGTCGCCGCCAGCTTCGCTGACGAGTAGCAGTCCCGCAAGACAATCCCATGAATTCATGTGCAATTCGAGATATGCATCGGAGCGACCATCGGCCACATAGGCAAGAGCCAGCGCACCGGAACCGGCACGACGGACATTGGCGCCCATATCCAGTAGGTTCTTGACGACATCGAGATAGGTGGCATTCGCGATACGGGTCGACCAGCCCATTTCGATCGAGGCCGCATCGAAACGCTGCGTTTCAGCAACCCGGATGGGCTGTCCGTTGCGCGTTGCCCCCTCTCCGCGCCGGGCGAAATAGAGCTCATCGAGAGCCGGATTGTAGATCGCGCCGAATTCGGTTTGCCCGTTTTCGACATAAGCGATGGAGATGCAGAAATGCGGAATGCCGCGGGCGAAATTCGCGGTGCCGTCCACGGGATCAACGACCCAGACGCGATCACCGATCACACCGCCGCCCTCTTCACCGAAAAAACTGTCCTCGGGAAAGCAGGCCGAGATCGCACCGCGAATATGCGCTTCGGATGCCGCATCCGTCACCGTCAGAAAGTCCTGCGGACCCTTCATCGAGAAGCTGCGTGTCGCCTCGCCCTCAAAGCCTTTCAGCACCAGCTCCCCGGCGGAAAGAATAACGCTACGGCACAGTTCGGCACGGGCTGCCAACGTATCCGGATAGGGCATCGAGTCCATGCGAAATAACCATCTCTATAAAGGTTGAACACGCGTTCATATTGCACACGTGTTCAGTCTTTTCAAGCGTGATTTTTAGGCGGGCCGCCTGTAGGGTTTCATAGCAGCCAGCCGTGCGTCCCGACAATCGGTTTGCCACAACATCCACCATGCGCGATGGAACGGTTTTGCCTTGCGGGAGTTCATCTCTGGCAACCCCAAGCAGGAGGAAGAAAAGTGGATCACACCAATCACGTACGCCTCGTTAAAACGGAACTGACCCCGTCCGTTCTGGAAGGTGCCACAGTTTATGGCGCAGATGACCACAAGGTCGGCAAGGTCGATCATGTCCATGGCGTTGGCGCTGGCAGCACCGCAATCATCGACGTTGGCGGCTTTCTCGGCATCGGCGCAAAGCCCGTCGCAGTCCCGCTCAGCGACTTGGATTTCATGCGCGACGAGGATGGCGATGTCCACGCGGTCACCTCATGGACCAAGGACCAGCTCAAGGAGATGCCTGAGCACCGCCATTAATCTTTAAAAAACGCCCGGCTGCCAGCCGGGCGTTTTTCTTTGTCTTACCGGGCTACCCCGTTGTCACCCCCAATCTAGCCGAAGGCCCGATTGTTCTGCCGAGAGATGGAACGCTTCAGCGTATCGAGCATTTTCATGGCGCTTAAAAAATCGCGCGCAATGTAGTTCAAGGGGACAGTGATTGAACAACCAGATACAGGCCACTCCGCTGAGCATCGACGACGTCACCGTCATCGATGACGAGAAGGTCAAAAAGGCGGTCACGGCAGCCGCTCTCGGCAATGCGATGGAGTGGTTCGATTTTGGCGTCTACGGCTTCGTCGCCTACGCCGTCGGCAAGGTCTTTTTCCCGGATGCTGCCCCCGCCGTTCAAACCGTGGCGGCGCTCGCAACTTTCTCCGTGCCCTTCCTTATCCGCCCATTGGGGGCGTATTTTTTGGCGCCATGGGTGACAAATTCGGGCGTCAAAAAGTCCTCTCCCTGACGATCATCATCATGGCCGCGAGCACTTTCTGCATCGGCCTCATCCCCGGTTATGCCACCATCGGCATATGGGCACCCATTCTGTTGCTGTTATGCAAGCTCGCCCAGGGGTTTTCCGTCGGCGGCGAATATACCGGTGCCGCCATTTTCGTAGCGGAATACGCGCCTGACCGGAAACGCGGCTACCTTGGAAGCTGGCTCGACTTCGGCTCCATCGCCGGCTTCGTGCTTGGCGCGGGCTCGTCGTGCTCCTCAGCACCGCAATGGGCGAAGCCAAGTTCCTCGACTGGGGCTGGCGCATTCCGTTCTTTCTGGCAGCACCCCTCGGGTTGATCGGGCTTTATCTCCGCCACGCGGCGGAAGAGACGCCCGCCTTCACCGAACGCCTGCATCGCGCCGAAGAAGAAGACCGGCAGTCGCTGAGAGAGCGACCCATGGTTCCCATCGCCGAGATTGTCAGCCAACATTCCCGGTCGCTGGCAATATGTATCGGCATGGTCCTCGTGACCAACGTGACCTATTATATGCTGCTCACCTACATGCCTACATATCTGTCAAAAACGCTGAATTACAGCGAGGACCATGGCGTCCTCATCATCATCGCGGTGATGGTCGGCATGCTGTTCGTCCAGCCCGCCATCGGGCTTTTGAGCGACCGCATCGGGCGCAGGCCGTTTCTGGCGGTTGGCAGCACCGCGATCCTGTTTCTCTCGCTGCCGGCATTTCATCTGATCGCCAGCGGACAGGTTGTTCAGATTTTCTTCGGACTGCTCATCCTCGCGGTCGCACTCAATTGCCTGATCGGGATCATGGCATCCACCCTGCCGGCTCTTTTCCCGGCCCGCATCCGCTACAGCGCTCTGGCTATCGCGTTCAATATCTCGATCATCGTGGCCGGGCTGACGCCGACACTCACCGCATGGCTGGTGGAGGTCACGGAAAATATCTATATGCCGGCCTATTATCTCATGGTGGCGGCCGTCTTCGGCATCGCAACGACGTTTTTCCTCAAGGAAACCGCCAACCGGCCGCTTTATGGTGACACACCGAATGCGTCGAGCCGAAAGGAAGCCAAATCGCTTCTGGCAGAGCAATATCTGCACATCGAGAAAAGCGTCGAGGAGATAGACGACGAGCTGCTCAAGCTTGAGGAACAAAAGGAAATTCTTCAGGCAAAACGCAATCAGCTGGTTGGTAAGCACCCGGATCTGACCTGAGCGGGATATCCAGTCCTGAGACAGGATGCGCGGCAATACATTTGCACCCCGCGCATCCCCTAAACGTCAGACGGCGAGGAACCCGCCATCGATGGGCAACACCGCGCCGGAAATCATGCTGCTATCATCTGACAGAAGCAGTGCGATGCTCTGTGCCACGTCTTCAGCCTCGGCAAAGCGCTGCAGCGGATGGCGAACCATCATCGGTGCGCTCTTGGCCGGATCGTTCCATGCTTCGGCAGCCAGTTCAGTCAGCGTGATGGTGGGTGCGACAGCGTTGACGCGGATGCCATGCGGCCCAAGTTCCTTGGCGAGAACGCGGGTCGCGCCTTCAAGCCCGGCCTTCGACGCGGCGTAGCAGAGATGATCCTGAAAACCGCGATGACCGGCAATCGAGGTGATGTTGACGATTGCGCCGCCGCCACCCTTTGCAACGCGGGCGCGGGCGAATTCCTGGCAGGTGACGAGTGCCGCGCGCAGGTTGATGCCGAGCACGGCCTCATACCCTTCGTCGCTCATATCAAGCACGCTTTCGAGTACGTTGATGCCCGCGCTGTTGATGAGAAAATCGCACGGACCCGCCTCGACCATCGCGGCCCGCGTCGCCGCCACATCGGCGAGATCGACACGGATCGAGCGGCCGCCGATTTCGCTTTTCAGGCTGTCGAGATCGGACTGCGTCCGGCTGATCGCCACGACGTCAGCGCCACGCGCAGCCATGAGGATGGCGCAGGCGCGGCCGATGCCCTTGCCTGCGCCGGTGATGATGACGGATTTTCCGGAAAACTGCATGGAATCCTCGTTATTTTGCGGCCAATACGGCCGGATGATCTAAGCTTGTGACGCGGTTCAGGAATGGCTGGCGGAGCGAATGGCACGCGCCGCATCCTGCAAGGCCAGAAATGCGTCGTAACGCGACTGGTGAACCTTTTGAAAAGAAGGGTCAGGCACCGCACAGCTGGCGATCCGCGACATGGCGGGCATCGCCGCCATCAGGTCCGGATAGGTTCCCGCAGCAACCGCGCCAAGCATCGCAGATCCGAGAAGCACCGGTTCTTCGCATTCGGTCAGTTCGACGGGAAGCCCCGTTGCGTCCGCCAGCAATTGCCGGGCAAGCGGATGAGCGCCTGCCCCGCCGCTGACGCTGACTGTTTCCACCGGCGCGCCGTTGCGGGCCTGCGTCTCGATGATCTGGCGAAGTCCGTAACCAAGGCCGAGAAGGCCCGCCACATAAAGCGCGACGAGGGAATCCACACCGGTCTCCATGCCATAACCGGCAATGACCGCGCGGGCATGGGGATCGGCGAAGGGGGCACGGTTACCGAGAAACTCCGGCACCACATGAAAATCCTCGGCGATCCCGACTGCGGCGGAAGCGGATGCGGCAAGGGCAAGAGCGCGGTCGGCAAGCCATACCGGCAAAGCTTTGCCTTCCTTTCCGGCAAGCGCCTTTGCCTCGGCAAAGGCCGGGTGCAATTGCACCAGATAATCGATGGCGGCACCGGCGGCGGACTGGCCGCCTTCATTGAGCCATGCGCCGGGAACCATGGCGGAATAATAGGGGCCCCAGACACCCGGCACGAAGGCGGGTTCGGCGGTGGTCGTCATGGTGCAGGAAGAGGTGCCGAAGACATAACCGAGGCATCGCGATGCATCACCGCCCGCAGCCACCGTGCCAACGCCACCGGCATGCGCATCGATCAGGCCTGCGGCAACGGCGGTCCCCGCAACCAGCCCCATGGCTTCTGCGGCTTCTTCCGTCAAGCCGTTGCCCAGCGCCGTGCCCGGATGGACGACGCTTTCACCGATACGGCGGAAACCCTGCTCCGCCAGATCGCCAAGCCCGATGCGGGTAAAATATTCCGCGTCCCACCGCTCCTCATGGGCGAGATAAGTCCATTTGCAGGTGACGGTGCAAGCGGAGCGATCGAGCGCGCCTGAGGCTTTCCAGGTGAGGAAGTCCGTCAGGTCGAAGAAGTGCTCGGCGCGAGTATAGATGTCCGGCCTGTTTTCGCGGAGCCACAGCAGCTTGGGCGTCTGCATTTCCGGGGAAATCCGGCCACCGACATATTTCAGAACGGCATGTTCGCCGGCATTGATCCGCTCCGCCTGTTCGACGGCGCGGTGATCCATCCAGACGATGATATCGCGTTCGGGATGATCCGGCGCGCCGACCGGAAGGGTCTCACCATCAGGCCCGCGCACGACGAGTGAGCAGGTGGCATCGAAACCGATGCCAACCACGGATGAAGCATCTATGGCAGCCTGCGAAACGCTTTCCCGCACGCTGTCGCAAACGGCCTTCCAAACCTCACCGCTCGATTGTTCGGCGATGCCGCCGTCCTCACGGTGCATCGTGATCGGGCGCTTGGCGGTGGCCAGAAGCCTGCCCGCCACATCAAAGACACCGGCACGGGCAGAGCCGGTACCGACATCAACGCCAATCAGGTAGGAAGCCATTTGCGATACTCCTTGCGGCAGGCGGTTACACGCGATCGAAGTTGGTGGGCAGCACCAGCATGTCACGGATGGTGACGGTGCGCTTGCGGGTCAACATATAGACCACCGCATCGGCCACTTCACTCGCATCGATAAGGCTGCCCGATTCCTTGGCCTTGCGGAGGTTTTCTTCCGGCCAGTCTGCCAGAAGTGCGGAAACGACGGGGCCGGGAGAGACCTGCGCGACGCGAACGCCGTGGGGGATCATCTGGCGGCGCATGCCCTGTACGAAGCTGGTGATTGCCCATTTCGAACCCGAATAGACCGGCTCCCAATAGGTCGGGAAATGTCCGGCGATCGAGCAGGTCACGACGATGTCGCCGGTCTTGCGCTCCGACATATGCGGGACGACGGCCTGCACGTTCTTCATGACCGCATTGACGTTGAGGTTCAGCATCTTGTCGATGGCTTCCGGCGTCGTTTCGGTGAGGTCACCACCAATATAGGTGCCGGCATTGCAATAGAGGATGTCGATATGATCGACCTTCTCCAGAATTTCCGGGATCATGGCATTGCAGCTGTCGGCATCGAGAAGGTTCGTCACCTGCGGGATGGCACGTTCGCCGAGCTTGCCGGCGAGTTCATTCAAGGCTTTCTCGTTCCAGTCGACCATGACCACGGTCGCGCCCTGTTCCAACAGGGCTTCAGTGGTGGCCAGCCCGATACCGGATGCGGCGCCGGTTATGACTGCGATCTTGCCTTGCAGCGATTCAGACATTTAATTCTCCTGCGTTTTTAAAGATGTTTCGAGCCGGCTCAGCGCCATTCGCGCCCGATATAGATGGCAAGCAGGATGATGGCGCCCTTGATGACATCCTGCAGATAGGGGTTGATACCCACGAGATTGAGACCGTTATTGAGGATGCCGAGCAGCACCGCACCGATAAGCGTGCCGAGGATCAGGCCCCTGCCGCCTGCAATCGCCGTGCCGCCGAGAACAACCGCCGCAATGGCGTCGAGCTCAAAACCGACACCTGCGTTGGGCTGACCGCTCATCAGGCGGCCGGTGAGGATGAGCGCGGCAAAAGCTGCCGTGACGCCCGAGATGCCATAGACCGCGAGCTTGACGCGCTGGGTCTTCACACCCGAAAGACGGGCCGCCAGTTCATTTCCGCCAAGTGCATAGACATGGCGACCGAAAGCCGTGCGCTGCAACAGCACCCAGGCCACGGCATAAATCACCACCATGATAACGACTGGCACCGGAACGACGCCGATGCGGCCGACGCCGAACCAGGAAATCCAGCTCGGAATACCGCTGACCGGGTAACCGCCGGAATAGATGAGGCCGAGACCGCGCGCCATTCCCATGGTGGCGAGCGTCACGATGATGGCGGGCATCTTCCCCCAGGCGACAAGCGCCCCGTTGAAGATACCGATGCCGAGACCGATGAAAAGGCCAGCCGGCAAAGCAACCGCGGGCGACAGGCCGGTATTTACCATCAGGCCGGCCGACAGCGTGCCGACAAGCGCCATGACCGCGCCGACCGAAAGGTCGATGCCACCGGTGAGGATGACGAAGGTCATGCCGACGGCGAGGATGCCAACGACGGAAACCTGCCGCAGCACGTTCATGATGTTGTTTACGCTGAAAAAATTGTCGCTCGCAAGCCCCATCAGGATCGATACGACAATCAGGCCCGCCAAAGGCAGGGCGAGCGGTGAGCGCAAGAGGTTGCCCAAACCAAAACCGCTCGTTTTTGCGGCAACGCCGGTGTTTGCATCAAGCGACATGTTCAACCCTCCCGGTGGTGGCATTTGTCATTATTGTTTCCGAATTGATGTCTTCGCCTTCAACGGTGGCGACGATGCCGCCGGAACGGAACACGCAGACGCGGTCCGACATGCCGATCACTTCCGGCAGCTCCGAAGAGATCATGATGATCGAATGGCCCTTGGCGGCAAATTCGCGCATGAGCGCATAGATTTCCGCTTTCGCGCCGACATCGATACCGCGTGTCGGTTCGTCGAAGATCAGTACCCGCATGTCATGGTTCAGCCAGCGGGCGATGACGATCTTCTGCTGGTTGCCGCCGGAGAGCGTGTCGACGCGGGCAAAGGGCCCCTGCGCCTTGACCTGCACCTGCGCCATGGCCTTCTTGGTGTATTCCAGCTCTTTTTTCAGGTCGATGAACCAGTGAGCCTTCGGATACTTGCGATAGTTGTTGAGCGAAATGTTCTGCAGGATGGAGAAGCTGGTGATCAGCCCTTCTTCCTTGCGGCTTTCCGGAAGCAGGCCGATGCCGCGCGCCAGCGCCTCATCCGGTCCGGAAAAACGCGTGTCCACGCCATCCACCTTCACCTTGCGGCGGGAAGCGGAATGTGCACCCAGCATGGCGAGTGCCGTTTCCGTGCGACCGGAACCGACAAGACCGGCAAAGCCGAGTATTTCGCCTTCCCGTAGAGAGAAACGCGAGACCGGGCCGCCTCTTTTCAGCTGAAGCTCTTCCACCTCGATGACGTTGCGCGCGGAGGCATCAATCTTCGGTTTCGGCGGGAAGCTCGCCTCGATGCGTCGGCCGACCATCATTTCCACCAGACGGTCATTATCGACCTCGGAGGTGAGGCAGGAACCGATGAGTTCGCCATCGCGAAGGACCGTGATGCGGTCGCAGATCTCGAATATTTCCTCAAGATGATGGGAAATGAAGATGATCGCGACACCCTGACGCCGCAACTCGCGCATGACCTTGAAAAGATGCTCGGTCTCTGACGGGGTGAGCGTCGCCGTCGGCTCGTCGAGAACGAGAATGCGCGCATCCAGCGACAGCGCCTTGGCGATTTCGACAAATTGCTGCTGGGCAACGGAAAGGCGGTGCACCGGCACATCGAGCGGGACGTCGACAGCCAGACGGCTCATGATTTCGGCGGCCCGCTTGCGCATGGCGCCTTTGTTCAACAGGCGCAGCGGCCCGCGAATTTCGCGGGCAAGAAACATGTTTTCCACGGCATTGAGATAGGGGATCAGGCTGAATTCCTGAAACACGATGCCGATACCGGCGGCAATCGCCTCGTCATAATTGGCAAAACGGCGATCCGTTCCGTCGATACGGATCGTTCCCTCCGAAGGCTGCAAAATGCCGCAGAGGATCTTCATCAGCGTCGATTTACCCGCGCCGTTCTCTCCCAGAAGCGCATGCACCTCGCCGGGGCGCGCCTGAAGGTCGACACCGCGCAGAACCTCGATCTTGCCGAAGCTTTTTCTTATTCCATTCAGTTCCAGCATTTCACCCTCCTCGATGGTCGGGACTTGTCCCGCCCCACACAAGGTGGGGACGGGACCTGGGAGGAATTCTTACCAGCTGAAATCGCCGGCGTTCTTGCTGTCAACGACCATGACGTCGATCGGCACTTCCTTCGGAACGACGCGGGCGCCCCACTTCTGGGCAAGCGCCATGGCAAGACCAACGCGCACCTGATCACGCGGGAACTGCGCGGTGGTTTCGATGAAAGGGCCACCGTCGGCAATTGCCTTCACAGCTTCCGGAGCACCGTCTACCGAGGTCAGCTTGATGTCCTTCCCAGAACCCTGGATCGCAGCAAGCGCGCCCATTGCACCGCCATCGTTGACCGAGAAGATGCCGGCGAGGTTCGGACGCGACTGGATCATGTTTTCGACGACACCCAGGGCAACGGAGCGGTCCTGACGGCCGTTCTGCGTGTCAACAAGCTTGATCTCCGGGAATTCTGCAAGCGCTGCCTTGCAACCTTCGACGCGCTGCAGGATCGGCACGACAGGAATACCGTCGAGGATAGCGACCTCACCCTTGCCGCCAAGGGCATCGCCGAGATACTTGCACGACTGGTAACCCGCGTCGCGGTTCTTGGAGCCGACGAAAGTGTCGACCGGGCCGTTGGCGTTGGCGTCAACCGCAACAACCGTCACGCCGGCAGCCTTGGCCGCATGCACGGCGGCTTCGATGCCGGCGCTGTCGGTCGGGTTCAGAAGCAGGATGTCGATCTTCTGCTGAAGCATGTCTTCAACGTCGGAAATCTGCTTTGCCACATCGTGACCGGCGTCCGTGACGACAACGTCGGCACCGATGCTTGCCGCGGCTTCCTTCAGCGCTTCCTGCATCGACACGAAATAGGGGTTGTTCAGCTCCTGGAACGTCATGCCGATCTTCAGCTTTTCCTGCGCCAGCGCCGGAGCGGCCATCATTGCAACTGCGGCTGTCGCCATCAGGAATTTCGATTTCATTCTCATTGTAACTTCCTCCCGTTTGGAAAGTTTGGGCAATAAGGGCCCGTTTCCGGACAGTCCTCTGTCCGAATTGGTGAAAAATCTGCGATGTACCGGTGGTTTAATCCGCCATGACCGCCGCCTTCTGGGCCGCGAATATGGTCCGGAACCTCGATGGCGACATTCCCTTCAACTTCAGGAAATGCCGGTTGAAATTCGAAAGGTTGGAAAAGCCCACATCATAGCAGACTTCCGCCACCTTCACGTCCTGATCCGCCAGAAGCATCTGGCAGGCGAGATCGATGCGCAATTGATTGCGATAGCGCACCAGCGTCGTGCCCGTATGACGCTTGAAGGCGCGGGAAAAGGCGCTCGGGCTCTGGCCCACCATGTCGGCGAGATCGATTTCCTCGACCTGTTCGGTCAGGTGCTGGCGCAGATGCGACAAAGCGCGGTTGATGCCGCTGTCACCAATGCCGGTCAGATCAAGCTCATAACTCAGGCTCGCCAGAACCTCGGGCGCAGGCGCACTGACCAGCAGGTCGAGAATTTCCCAGAAAAGCGCCAGACGCGTCAGGCCCTGGGCCTCGATCAACCGAAGGATCAGCGGGCGAACACGATCGCTCGTCTCGTCGTCAAACAGAATGCCGCGGCGGCTGCGGTCCAGCAGGGCACGCACCACGTCCATCTCGGACATGGACGCGCAGGCATCCTCGATAAAGGTCTCCGGAAACTGGATCACGAGAGAGCGCGTCGGAACGATCTCGTCCGGCTCGATCTCGCTGATCCAGTTCTGGGGAGATTGGGACCGGTCATGATGAGCTGACCGGGGCCGAAGCGACCAACGAAATCGCCGATATAAAACGTGCCCGATGTCGCCACGACCAGATGAATTTCATACTCAGGATGGTAATGCCAGCGCACGGTACGGAACGGATAGCCATGCCGCCAGGCGGCGAAGGATTCGCCCTTGCGGATGTGCACCAGTTCCAGATCGGGCTGCATCAATATTCCTCCCTTCAGTCACGTCCGCCGCATTCACGGAGAAAGCCATTCCTCTTTATGGCCCGTCCCTAAGCGTTGGCGGAGAGCATATGGCCTGCCGCGCAGAGTTCCACATCATGCCGGGGAAATTGCTGATACTTTTTTGACTGTTTTTTGTCGAGAATTGAATAGTACGCTGCGGATGCTGCAAACAAAGCCGGCGGTTGCGCCGATTTTCCTGCGCAATTTTGCGTGATACGCCCATATAATGCGCATGAGGGAAAGGGATGTGATGAATTTTTAGAGCGCGATCCACCGATCACCAGCAGTTCGCGCTCATACTTTTCCGCAGGATATCTGCCGCTCGATCATCAGCGGCCGATTGCCCGGAACAGCTTATTGCGGCATCAGGATTTGCAATTTCACATCCGTTTCCCTTGCCTCCACCGCGCGATCAAAACCGGCGATGCTGTCTTCGAAAGGAATGGTCGCGGAGATCAAAGGCTTCAGATCGACCTTGCCCGAGGCGATGAGGGCAACCGCACGGTCATAAACATTGGCGTAGCGGAAAACCGTCTCCACCCGAAGCTCCTTGGCCTGCAGGCCGACAATATCGACCGGAACGGGATCGACGGGCATGCCGACGAGGACGATCGCGCCACCGGGACGCGCCAGTTTCGCCATGCCCAGTATGGCGGGTGCAGCACCGGAGCATTCAAAAACGATGTCGCAGCCCCAGCCGTCCGTTGCAGCTGCAACCGCTTCGGCGAGGTTGTGCTCGCGGATATTGACGGTTTCGATGCCATCATAGGCGGCAATGATATCCAGCTTCGGCTGGGCAAGGTCGGCGACGATCACCTTGGCGCAGCCACCCGCGAGCGCAGCCAGCGCCACCATCATGCCGATCGGGCCGGCACCGGTGACAACGGCGATATCGCCGGGCTGGATGCGCGCTCTCAGCGCCGCCTGCATGCCGATGGCGAAGGGTTCAACCATGGCGCCCTCGGCAAATGAAACATTGTCAGGCAGCTTGTAGGTAAAGGCTGCGGGATGAATGACTTCCGGCGTCAGGCAACCATGGACAGGAGGGGTCGCCCAGAAGCTGACGGCCGGATCGACATTGTATATGCCAAGCTTGGACGCGCGCGAGGTCGGGTCGGGAATGCCCGGCTCCATGCAGACACGGTCGCCCGCCTTCAGATGCGTCACCTCGGCACCGGTTTCGATCACCGTTCCAGACGCTTCATGGCCGAGCACCATGGGTGCGTTGACGACGAAATGGCCGATTTTGCCATGGGTATAATAATGGACGTCCGAGCCGCAGATCCCGACCGTGTGCGTGCGGATGCGCACATCCTTCGGTCCGAGCTTGCCGGCAATGTCAAACTCCCTGAGCGAGAGCTTTCCTTTTTCTTCGAGCACCAGTGCTTTCATCTCATCCTCCGTCGTTTGCGATGCGCTTTCGCAGCGAATTCAAACAGCGTGATGCGGTGCAACTTCGGCAAAAGTAAACAGAAATCAGCCGGATCAGCCGGTTTTTCTTCAAGGAGGAAAAACTGTATCGAGGAGCCCGGAATTTCTCATCATCCGCGATGCTCTGCCGCTTTTTCAGAAATTGAAGGACGACGTGATTCGCTCGCCACACCCCGATCGCTCTGGCTCACAGCACACGAAACAGGTTCGCGGAAACATTCACATCCTCTCACCGGGCAACTGGCTTGCCTGTTTCACCCAGTCGATGAATTGCGCTTCATCGAATGCACCCTCGTGAATATCGAGGTAACGAACTTTCTGTTGTTTGGAAGTGCCCGGCGGCATCGGCTGCAAAGATGCGCCGTCGAAGAAGGTAACCTTGACGTATTTCGTAAAACAATGAAGGGCGAGAAACCAGACATCCCCTTCTCTCCCATAAAAAGGCGAGTTCCACTTCACCGCCTTGCGCACGCCAGGAACAGTGCTCTCGATCAACGCGTCGATCCGGGCTCCGACAGCGCTTTTCCACTCGGGCATGGCCGCGATATAGGCCTGCACCGGCGCATTACCATAACCCTTGGCAATCTGGGGATTGCCGCCCGAAAGAAGCTTCGGCGCCGCATCCGCCGGCTCGGTCTTCGCGATACCGGCAGCTTTGTTCGACTTCCTGTCGACCATCACGTCCACCTCGTAGCGTTCGTGTTCATTGACGATCTCGCCGGCCGGGTGGGCCAGCGTGAACAGCAAATGTACACACGGTCGTCAAGACGAGCCAGTAGAGAATGAGGCCACGGCCCTATGCAACCAGCACGAAGTGCCCTTCACCGGCCTCTTCGTAAACGCGCTTCGGCGGCACGTAATCGGCGGGACGGAACGGGCTTTTGATCTCCTCATTGGAGATCCGCCGCGTCTGCCGGCGAGATGGATCGGCAATCGGCACCGCTGCCATCAGGCGTTTGGTATAGTCGTGCTGGGGATTTTCAAACACCGACTGGCGCGAACCGATTTCGACGATCTCGCCGAGATACATGACGGCGACACGGTGGCTGATGCGCTCCACAACGGCCATATCATGGCTGATGAAGAGATAACCGAGGCCGAATTTTTCCTGCAGGTCGAGCATCAGGTTGATGACCTGCGCCTTTACCGAAACGTCGAGCGCGGAAACGGATTCGTCGGCGATCAGGAGCTTCGGTTCCAGTGCCAGAGCACGCGCAATGCAGACGCGCTGGCGTTGGCCGCCGGAGAATTCGTGCGGAAAACGATCCGCCATCGAGGCGGAAAGGCCGACCCGTTCCAGGAGATTGCCGACACGCTCGCGCGCCTGCGCAGCGCTCGCCAGCCCATGGGTGACGATGGGTTCGGCGATCGCCTGGCCGATGCGGATGCGCGGGTTGAGGCTTTCGAACGGATCCTGGAAGATCATCTGTGCTTCACGGCGAATATCGGCAAGCTCACCCTTGCCGGCTTTAAGCACATCCTTGCCGCCGATGCTGACCTTACCGGAGACGGGATCCGTCAGCCGGATGATCGAGCGGCCGGTGGTGGACTTGCCGCAACCGGATTCGCCGACAAGCGAGAGGGTTTCGCCCTGCCGCAACTCCAGCGAGACGCCCTCGACAGCGTGAATGCGGCCGATCGTCTTGCGCAGGAAACCCTGCTTGATCGGGAAGCGCGTGATCAGATTGTCGACCTTGAGGATCGGCGGCGTATCCCGCTTGACCGTATCCTCCGTGGGCTTGACGGGCTCGATCTCGCCGGTCGCCATGTCCACGCGCGGGAAGCGCAGCGGCCGGTCCATGCCGGTCATCGAACCGAGCTGCGGCACAGCGGAAAGGAGCGCACGCGTATAGGGGTGGCTGGCGCCGGCAAATAGATCATGCGTCGTGCCGGTTTCAACCTGCTCGCCGCGGAACATCACCACCGTGCGGTCGGAGATTTCGGCGACAACACCCATGTCGTGGGTGATGAAGAGAACCGACATGCCCTCCTCTTCCTGCAGGGTCTTGATCAGTTCGAGGATCTGCGCCTGAATGGTGACATCGAGCGCCGTCGTCGGCTCATCGGCAATCAGCAGCTTCGGGTCACAGGCAAGTGCGATGGCGATGACGACGCGCTGGCGCATGCCGCCGGAAAAATTCATCGGATATTCGTTGAGACGCGATTTTGCTGATGGAATGCGTACTTTCTCCAGCAGCCGTACGGCTTCGGCTTCCGCCTGCGCATGCGACATGCCGCGGTGCTGCACCAGAACTTCGGTGATCTGCTGGCCGATCTTCAGGACCGGATTGAGCGATGTCATCGGTTCCTGAAAGATCATGCCAATGCGGTTGCCGCGGATTTTCTGCATGGCCTCGAGCGGGAGAGACAGGAGATCCTTGCCCTCGAAATCGATACGGCCGGTCACCCGCGAATTGCCGGGCGACAGAAGCCGCATGATCGACATGGCTGTGACGCTCTTGCCGGAACCGGATTCACCGACGACGGCGACGGTCTCCTTCGCATTGATGTCGAAGCTGACATCGTTGACGACATTGCGCCATTCACCGCCGACGCGGAAGGCCGTGTTGAGGTTTGAAATCGACAGGATCGGATTGGTCATTGGTGCGGTCATGGCATCAGCCCTCCCGTCGCGGATTGAGAATGTCGCGCAGGGCATCGCCGATCAGGTTGATCGCGACGATGAGCAACAGCAGGACAAGGCCCGGAAAGAAGCTGATCCAGTAGTCACCGGAAAGCAGATATTCGAACCCGTTCGAGATCAACAGACCGAGCGACGGCTCCGTCACCGGCAGGCCGATGCCGAGGAAGGACAGGGTCGCTTCCAGCATGATGGCATAGGCGACACGCATGGTGGCGACAACGATCAGCGGCGGCAGGCAATTGGGCAGAATATGCCGGAAGAGAATGCTGCGATCCGGCAGCGCCATCGAGCGGGCCGCGTCCACATAGGCGCGCTTGCGCTCCACCAGCGCGGAGCCGCGGATTGTGCGTGCATAATAGGCCCATTGCGTGACCACCAGCGCCAGAATGATCTTGTCGACGCCCTGGCCGAGAATGGCGAGGAAGATCAGCGCGATCAGAATGGCCGGGAAGCTGAGCTGGATGTCAACGATACGCATCAGGATGGAATCCAGCCGGCCGCCGGCATAGGCGCTGATAAGGCCGATGGACGCACCGATGACGAGTGCGATCGCCGCACTCGAAAGGCCGACGAGAATACTGGTTCGCAGGCCATAGAGAATGGCGCTGAACAGGTCGCGGCCCTGTGTATCGGTGCCGATCAGATAGGTCAGGCCCGACATGCTTTTCGAAAGCGGCGGCAGGCGGCCGTCCATAATGTCGAGCTGAGCGAGATCGTAAGGGTTCTGCGGCGCGATCATCGGCGCGAAAACGGCGGCGAGAATAAAGACCGTCACCAGCACGATGCCGATCAAGGCGAGCTTGTCATGCAGCAGCGCATAAACGACTTCCCGGCCCGGCGAACGGGAGATCGCGCGGGTATCGGTGTTTGCGGCGGCGTGAACGGAAACAGTCGGGGACTTGCTGTCGGTCATCACGAATTCCCCTCAAGACGGACGCGGGGGTCGACCAAGGAATAAAGAATGTCGACCAGAAGATTGATGACGCTGAACATCACGACGGTGATCATCAGATAGGCGAGGATGACGGGGCGATCGAGAACGCCGATGGCGTCGATGATCAGCTTGCCCATGCCCGGCCACGCGAAGATCGTTTCGGTGACGACGGCGAAGGCAATCAGCGAGCCGAGTTCGAGGCCGATAACGGTAATCAGCGGGATCAGCGTGTTCTTCATGACATGCACGGTAACGATACGGCGCTCCGTCAGACCCTTGGCCCGGGCGAAACGGACAAAATCCAGCTGCATGGTTTCCATCACGCCAGCGCGGGTGAGACGGATGACGAGCGAAATCTTGAACAGCGCCAGACTGAAGGCCGGCAGCAGAAGATGCGACAGGCCGTCCAGCGTGAAGAGGCTGAGCGGTACGCCGAGCACGGACACGGTATCGCCCCGACCTGATGCCGGCAGCCAGCCCAGATAGACGCTGAAGAACATGATCATGACAAGACCGATCCAGAAGGTCGGCAGGCTGAAGCCGAGGATGGAGAAGGTCATGATCGACCTGGAGATAAGGCCCTTCGGCTTCAGGCCGGCATAAACGCCGAGCGGAATGCCGATGACGAGCGCCATGAACAGCGCAACAAAGGCAAGTTCCAGTGTGGCGGGCATGCGGTTCAGGATCAGCGTCAGCGCCGGCTGGTTGAACACGAAGGAATTGCCAAGATCGCCCGAGAGCGCGCGGGTCAGGAACAACCAGTATTGTTCCCAGACCGGCTTGTCGAGACCGAAGGACTGGATGACCTGCAGCCTTTCAGCCGGAGTCGCGGTCGGGCTCAGCAACACGTCGACCGGATTGCCGACGAGGTAGAGGCCGGCAAAGACCAGAACCGACATGACGAGAAGGGTGAGCACGGTCTGCATCGACCGGCTTAGGATATATCCGCTCATGATCTTGAGCCTCCCGGTGTTTGTCCGCCGAGCGCTTCGCCGCCATGACGGGCGATGCGCTCGATCAGCAATTCGATGAAACCGGTCTCGTCAATATCGGTGACGACGGTGGCATTGGCCGCCCGGTCCATCTTCCTGTAGAAATCGGCATAGGTATAACCCATTGTCAGGCCTGTGACCTGCACACCGACAAAAGCTTCGCAACTGGTGAAGAGTTCAGGGCGGATCAGCCACGCAATCGTGGTCGCATCGTGGATCGGCCCGCCCGGGCGACCGAAGCGTTTGACGTCGCTACGGTCGAAGGTGGAGAACAGGTTGAAGAGCGCGCCACCCGCTTCGCCGCCGGCGCGGAATCTTTCAAAATGTTCGGCCGTGAACAGCGCCTTGAACGTCATGTCGAGCGGCATCAGCACGATCGGCACACCAGACTGGAAGACGATCTCGGCGGCATGCGGGTCGGCGTAGATGTTGAACTCCGCCCATGGCGTGCGGTGGCCGAGCGCGGTAAAGGCACCGCCCATGGCAACGATCCGGCCGATGCCGCGCGCGACATCCGGATGCTGGACGAGCGCCAGCCCAATATTGGTCATCGGCCCGATGGCGCAGATGGTGATCTGTTCGCCGGCATCCACTGCCGCACGTGCGGTTCGCACGATGAACTGCACCGCATTTTCTTCTTCCGGCACGACCCCGCCGGCCTTGACCAGCGCGTCATCGAAAGCGCCGATGCGGGCATATTTGCCAAGCACCTGCTCGCGCACCAGCGGTCCGCTGGCGCCGGCATAGACCGGCACGCCGCGCCTGCCGCTCAGGCCCACCAGCTTGCAGGCATTGACGACGGTGTCGTGCAGCGGCACGTTGCCGGCAACGATGGACAGGCCCAGAACCTCGATCTCCGGCGAGGCGAGCGCCATCAGGATGGCGGCGGCGTCATCGACGCCGGGATCCGCATCGATGATGACCTTATGCGCTTTCATGCCACCACCTTTTCGGCGTAACGCGACAGCCGTTCCAGGAAGAAGGCGATGACGCCCTCGGCATCAACCCTGGTGACAATGTCGGCATTGGGTTCAAGACCGCTCTTGCCGTACCAGTCGGCAATCGTCTGTCCCATGCAGAGTTCGCTTTCATATTCGACGAAGACCCGCGCCTTCTGCGTTTCGAACAGATGCGGCGCAAGGATATAGGCCATGACGAGCGGATCATGCAGCGGGCCGCCGCGCGAACCGTAGCGGGGAACGTCATTGCGGTCCCAGAAGGCCATCAGCTCGGCAAGCGTCTGCGAAATGCGACCGCTGACGCGTGAAAACTCGGTGACATGTTCCGGCTTCAGCATCACCTGATGGGTGGCATCAAGCGCCAGCGCCACAATCGGGATGCCGCTTGAAAACACAACATGCACGGCGTGCGGATCGGCCAGAACATTGTATTCCGAGGTCATCGTGCGATTGCCAGGTTCGCGATAGGCGCCGCCCATCATCACGATACGCTCGATGCCCTCGGCGATCTGCGGCTTCATGCGCAACGCGACTGCGACATTGGTCATCGGGCCAAGGCAGCAGAGCGTGATACGCTCGCCCTTTTCAGCCGCCCCGCCCAGCGCTTCGATCAGGAAATCGACGGCGGACATGGTTTCCACCTTTTTGGCAGGCTCGGGCAGAACGGTGTTTCCGAGCCCGGTCTTGCCGTGGAACTGGCCATGGATCGGCTCACGCAGCATCGGGCGGAAACAGCCGGCATAGACCGGGATATCGGTTCGTCCACCAAGCTCGCAGACCTGCAGGGCATTGCGCACCGTCCGCTCCAGCGGCTGGTTGCCACAGACCGGCGTGATGCCAAGGATCTTAAGTTCCGGCGACACGAATGCGGTGAGGAGCGCAATGGTGTCATCGATACCGGGATCACAATCGACGATGATCGAAATCGGCTTCATTCTCAAATGCCTTCAATGTGTGGTGTGGGATGGGAAAAAACTCAGAGCGCGCCGACATCGCGCAGCACGTCGGCGATCTCCGCCCGCGCGGCTTCACTGAGCGGCAACTGCGGATGGATCGGCGCCCCAACGGCGAAACCCTGCAGCTCAAGCGCCGTCTTGATACAGGCGGCAATCGAATATTTCGCGAAGATCTCGTTGACCTTCCACATCGGCCGCTGCATCTCCATCGCCAGCATCCAGTTTCCAGCCCTTGCGGCTTCATAGAGCGCTATGCTCTGCCGGGGTACGATGCAGGCGGGTCCCGCCATCCAGCCCACCCCGCCGATCATCATCACGCAGACCGGAATATGCGCGGAGGCGGCAAAGACCTGCATCCGTCCACGGGTTCGTTCGATGATGGAAAGCAGGCGGCCAGTATTGGTCGAGGCGTCCTTGATGTAGCTGACATTATCGATATGGCTCAGCCGCTCGATCACCGGGAGAGAGAGATCGGAACGCTGGAACTGCGGATTGGTGTAGAGCACCACCGGCCGCCCTTTGGCCGCTTTCGCAATTGCGGTGAAGTAAGCTTCCACACCCTCGTCGCTGACAGGGAAATAGGCTTCGAGAATGGCCAGAATGCCATCCGCCCCCGCTTCCACCATATATTCGGTCTGAGCCACCGCATCGGCGGTCGAGGTCGACGCCACGCCGGCGACAACGGGGACTCGGCCGCGATTGGCCGAAATCACCGTGTCGACGACGCAGCGTCTCTGCTCCTGGGAGAGATAGGCAAATTCGCCGGTGCTACCGAGCGGCGCGAGGCCGTGAACGCCCTCGCCGATCAGATGATCCACCAGATCCGTCAGCACACCTTGCATCACCTTGCCGGATGCATCGACCGGCGAGACGAGATAGGGAAATACACCGCTGAAAGACATGGCGGATCGCTCCTTTTTTCGGATCAGTTCGGCTTCACGTAGTAGGGAAGCGTGTAGCCGTCCGAACGGCCGGCATAGCTGATGTCGCTCTTCACCGCCCATGTATTCGCCAGATAAAAGACCGGGATGACGCCGAGATCGCCCATGGCGACTTCGGTTGCCTTGCGCAGCAGTTCCTCGCGCTTGGCATCGTCAAGCGTCGCGCGCGCCTCATTCAGATCCTTGTCGAATTCCGGGTTGGAATAACGGCCGCGATTGCCCTGCCCCGCCTTCTCGCCATAGGTTTCGAGGATAGGCCCAAGCACGCCGGAGGCTTCGCCGGTTTCGACAGCGGCGCCACCCATGATGAAGCTGAATTCGAGGTTCGAGGCACGGGTGAAATAAACGCTGCCCGGCAGGGTCGCGACTTCGGTTTTGACACCGACGCGGCTGAAGAACTGGCCGATTGCCTGCGCGACCTTGCTATCGTTCGGATAACGGTCGTTCGAGGCGTGGAAGGTTAGCTGGAAACCGTCGGGATAACCGGCCTTTGCCAACAGTTCCTTGGCCTTGTTCGGGTCATAAGCATCGACCTTGATTGCCGGATCGTAACCGAAATAACCTTCGGGAACGACCTGACCGGCCGGAACGCCCTGTCCATCCATGATGCGGTCAACAAGTGCTTCACGGTTGATCGACAGGGACAGGGCACGGCGTACTTCCGGCTTCAGAAGCGGGTTCTTGCCATCCGACCCCTTGGCGAAAGGCGATTCCTCTCGGGCCTGATCCATGTGGAGATACATGATGCGGTTGCCGGCAATATTGACAACCTTCAGCTTGTCGGATGCCTCAAGCCGGCGGGTATCGGCCGTCGGAATGCTTTCGATCATATCGACATCGCCCGAAAGCATGGCGGCAACGCGCGCGCTCGGGTTCTTGAAGACGCGGAACGTCACCTTGTCCCAGGCGGCCTTTTCGCCCCAGTATTCGTCGTTTTTCGCCACCACCACATTATCGTCCGGCGACCAGGAAACGAACTTGAACGGACCGGTGCCGATGACGCCCTTGCCGGAGTTCATCTCGCCCGTCGTCACCTTTTCCATTTCGGCCGGCAGAATGGCGATACGGCTGAGGTTGTTGAGCAGCAGCGGCGTCGGGCCGGCCGTGGTGATGCGTACGGTGAGGGGATCGACGGCGGTCACCTCGGTGATCGCCTTCACATAGGCCGCAAACGAGCTTGGGCTGTTGGTCGAGGCCAGCGGAATGCGCTTGATGCTGGCGACCACGTCCTCGGCGGTAAAATCGCTGCCGTCGTGGAATTTCACGCCTTCGCGCAGCTTGAATTCCCAAGTCTTGTCATCGACGACTTTCCAGGAAGTGGCGAGTGCGGGCTGTATCTGCTGCTTCTCGTCCTGGTTGACGAGGCCATCGAAAATATTGCGCGCCATCGCGCTGTTCGGGCCGACGACGTAAAATTGCGGATCCATGGACGTTGTCGAAGCGGAAAGACCAACGGTGAGGTCCTTTGCCTGACCTGCGAGCGGCATGGCGAAAACAGACGCTGCCAATGCGGCTGCGACAGCAGAAAACTTCATGGTGAGGACTCCTCCGGGTTGTTCCAGCGCGCACTCTCCCGCGCGATCAAGAGGAGTTAACGCTTCTTTATGGAAAAGAAAAATTGCATTTGGTACAGAGTTCATGCCTGAATGTTATGGGAGGAGCAAAGGTTGCGATTAAAACCACGGCAGGTCGAAGCTTTTCGTAGCGTCATGATGACCGGTGGCATCACGGCTGCGGCGGAAGCCATGAACGTGACGCAGCCGGCGGTCAGCCGGTTGATCCGCGATCTCGAAGACATCGTACAGATGACCCTGTTCGAAAGAGCGGGCGCCCGGCTGATGCCGACTGCCGAAGCGACAAAACTCTATCGCGAGGTGGAGCGCCTCTATCTCGGGCTTGACCAGATCGGGCAGGCCGCCGCCGACATCCGGCTGCACAAGAATACAGTCCTGCGCATCGCCAGCGTCACATCGCTGGTGCGGCCATATCTGCATCAGGCGATCATCGACACGATCGGCGACCGGCCGGATATTCCACTGGTGATCGACGTTGAGAATAGCCGCTACATCTGGGACATGGTCGAGCAGAACCGTTATGATCTCGGCCTCGTCTTTAGTTCTCCACGGATGGTCGAAAAGAATGCCGTCCGCCTCCACAGCGCCGGCGCGGTCGCCGCCATGGCGCCGGGCCATGAGCTGGCCGGACGCAGCGTCATAACGCCGGCCGACCTCATGGATGAACGGGTGCTTATTCCGGGCAGAAACTCACCATTGAGGCTTTCCCTCGACAGGGCCTTTTCGCGTGAAGATCACCAGCCTGTCAGCACGATGGAAACATCCATGCTGAACTGCTGCCATTTCGCAGCAGCCGGCATGGGGATCGGCATCGTTGACAATACCAGCCTCCGCTCCGCCGGGGCCGAGGTTGTTGCAATTCCGTTCGAGCCGAGGATCGAAGTCTCCTATTTCGCGATCCGCCCGAGCGGCGGCCAGAGGATTGCCATTCTCGACGAAATCGTCGGGCGAATGCAGGAGATGCTGCGAGCGGAATGAATGAAACCGCAGACCGCACGGTCATCGGCCCATGCCCTCCGGCATTTGCTCCGCTCAAATGATGCCGCGGCTGCTCAGCCTTTCCTGATCCGCAATCCTTCCAGAAAGGCCCGGAAGCTTTGCACGGCTCGTCTGGACGTCGTTTCGGGGTCGTCGGAGTTCGCGATCCACTGGGCGGCACTGCTGCTCGCCGCATTGATGAAACGGGCGCATGCTTCAGGATCAATGTCGCCGATAGTCCCCTCCTGTTTCAGCGCATCGAGGCTTCGTGCAACGGCTGAGATACAGCCATTGGCATTTGGCCAGCGGGAGGGGTCACCCAGCACGGCCGGTCCGTCGCGGAACATGATACGCTGGATTTCAGGCTCCAGAGCCATGCGGACATAGCCGACATTCTCCTCGATGAAGCCCTCCCATCGCGTCTCGGCCCTTGAAGAGATGTCACAGAGCCTCTTCGTCATTTCGGCATCGATTTCACCCACGACCGCCAGCAACAGGCCTTTTTTATCGCCGAAGTGGTGATAAAGCGCACCGCGGGTCAGTCCCGCTTCGGCCGTGAAGTCGTCCATGGACGCGTCGGCATATCCGATGCTGCCAAACGCCTTGCGGCCGGCGGCCAGAAGCTTCGCCCGCGTCTCGGCAATCATTTCGCTGCGGGCTTGCGCATTTTTTCTCCTTGCTCGACATACGCCACGTATATTAGTTGACATACGTCGCGTATGCAATTATCTAATTTACATACGCCACGTATGTGTGTGGTGGATACTCCCTAAACAAGGTCCATCCCGATGTCTAATCCATACAGAGAAATTTTCCGGGCTCCCGGCGCCAGAGGCTTTTCCGCCGCAGGTTTCTTCGCCCGCCTTCCGATTGCGATGGCCCCGATCGGCATCGTCGCCATGCTGTCCCAGACCCATGGCGAATACTGGCTTGCCGGTGCCGTTTCGGCGACCTTCGCGCTGACCAATGCGGCCGTTGCGCCGCAGATTTCCCGTCTGGTGGATCGCAGGGGCCAGAGCCGCGTCCTCATCCCGGCCACCATCCTATCGGTGATCGCCTTTGCGATCTTGATCATTGCCACGAACCAGAAGTGGCCCGTCTGGACACTGTTTCTTTCGGCCTTCCTCGCCGCCGCCATGCCGAGCATTCCGGCGATGATGCGCGCCCGCTGGACGGAGATTTTCCGTGACAGGCCAGAGCTTAACACGGCCTTCGCCTTTGAATCCGCCGCAGACGAGCTGGTCTACATTTCCGGCGCATCGCTTTCCGTCGGCCTTGCGGTCTCGCTCTTTCCGGAAGCCGGCATGATGATCAGCACCACCTTCCTTGCGCTCGGCACCTTTGCCTTCCTTCTGCAAAGATCAACGGAACCCAAGGTGCGCCCGATTGAAAGCGGAGGCAGGCAGCGTTCCGCGATCTTCCTGCGTCCCGTCCAGATCATTACACTTGCCCTGATCTTCGTCGGTTCGACCTTTGCCACGGCCGAGGTGAGCGCCGTTGCCATCACCAAGGCACTCGGCCAGCCTGAAGCTGCGAGCCTCGTCATCGGCGTCTATGCCATTGGTTCGTTCGTCGTCGGCCTGCTACTTGGCGCGATCAACCCCAAAATACCGCTGCATCGCCAGTTGCTGATTGCCGTCAGCGTCCTTGCGCTGACGGCTCTACCGCTGCTCTTTGCAACCACGGCAGTAGCCCTGCTGGCCTTCGCCGTGTTCCTCAGCGGTGTTGCAATCTCCCCCATCTTCATCACCGCATTCGGCCTGATCGAACGCCGCGTGCCGGAATCGATGCTGACGGAAGGCGTGACCTGGGTGATGACCGGCATCGGTATCGGCATGGCGCTCGGCGCCTTCATCTCCGGCTGGGTGATCGACAATTTCGGCCCGGGCAATGGCTTCTGGGTGTCGGTTGCCGCAAGCCTGTCGACAGTCACCATCATCGCCCTCGGTCAGCGCAGCCTCTCCGCAGAGGGCAGGCACGCCGACACGATATCCGTGGCGCAGCCTGCCGAGTAATGCCCTCAATCATGGACTGCCGCGATCCTCGCGGCAGCTCGTCTCAAGCCGAGCCTGCCGGTGTTTCATTGGACGGTTATCCGCCTCATCCAGACCATGACAGCCACCGCGCCGCCATCTGCATGCCCCTTCGCGCGTTCGCCGAGATAGCTGGCGCGCCCGAGGCGCGGCGTCATATCCTTCGTCGCTTCCGCTCCAGCCTCACCGGCTGCGACCGCTTCGCCCCACGCAACCTCGACGGACTGCCCCTCGGCCAGCCTGTCACGGAAAGTGGTGGCGGCGGGATGAAGGGCATCCACCATCGTTCTGTCACCGGGTTTTGCGCCGCCAAGCTCGGAAACAGCTTCAACCGCAGCGACAAACGCCTCCGCCAGCTCTTTTGCCGTCGGTGCATCTGAGCCCGCAAGATGCCGGGCGGCCCGCATGAGGCCCGTTGCGTAGAATGGGCCTGAGCTACCGCCGATCGCCTTCCTCATGGCATCACCCATCGCCGACAGCCCGCTCGAGACATCCGCGAAGGCCTGAGCCGGAAGCGCGAGGACCGCTTCGGCGCCACGCTTCATGCTGGTGCCGAGATCGCCGTCGCCTGTAACGCTGTCGAGGTCCGTCAGCTGCTGTTCAGCGGCAATCAGGGCCTTTGCGACATCTTCCGCCACCTGCCGAAGACGCGCGCCTGCGGCGGTCATTTCCCGGTCTGGCTGGGCTTCAACCGGGAGTATGGACGAGGCAAGCATGCTATGTCTGTTTACAGCACCACCGCGTGGCCAGGCGGTCGCATCCGTTGTCGCGTCGATGAGTTCGAGAGCCCGGTCATCAACCTGCATGATGGAAAGCGAAAAGCCCGGCATGTCCAGCGCCGACAGGAATGTGCCCGCCCACGCACGCTCGACGCTTACCCCTTTCGCCTCGAGAGTGCTGAGCGCCGAACGGGCAACAATCGACAGCTCCATTGGCGGCGTCGAGCCCAAACCATTGACCAGCAGCACGACGCGATCTCCGCTCTTCAGCTTTCCGTCGGCCTCGATCGTGTTCAGCACAAGCGATGTCAGATCATCCGCAGAAGCGATCTCCATTCTGCGGACACCCTGTTCGCCGTGAATGCCGAGACCGACCTCGATCTCCCGCTCGCCAAGCGTAAAACCGGGTTTCCCGACAGCCGGCAGGGTGCATGAACCGAGCGAAATTCCCATCGACGAGAGCCCGGCCGCAGCCCCTCGCGCCACCTGCGCAACTTCGCTTAGAGGCAACCCAAGCTCGGCTGCAGCACCGGCCAACTTGTGCACCAGCACCGTTCCGGCAATGCCACGGCGGCGGTCGACGGGCACGGTGTCTTTCAACGCCACATCGTCGGCGACGACAACGATCTCGACGGGAATTCCTTCCGCCCGGGCAAGCTCTGCCGCAAGGCCGAAATTAAGCCGGTCACCCGTGTAGTTCTTGACGATGACCAGCGCACCCGCCGGCCCCGCAGAAGCCCTGATTCCCGCCAGCACGGCATCGGTGCTCGGGGAGGTGAAGACGTCTCCGGCCACGGCAGCCGTCAACATGCCGGCCCCGACGTAACCCGCATGCGCCGGTTCATGGCCGCTGCCGCCACCCGAAAGCACCGCGACCTTTCGCTGATCCGCTTCCGGAAGTCCCGACCGTATCACCACATTCTCGTCGGCAAGAAGGATGCTGGCCGGGCTGAGAGCCACGACGCCCTCCAGTATGTGGCGGACGACAGCGGACGGATCGTTGATCAGCTTCTTCATTCTTCTCTCCCGAAAGACGCTTCAGTTTGCGAGCGCGAGGATAGAGTGCTGATCGGCCGTGTCAAAGGCGTGAATGGGTCTCGCCCGGACATAATTCAAAACGAATTCAGTCCCTGGTGCACCCTTCTCTTTCGCCGAGGTCATAGATGCGTCCGGTGAGCCAGGCGGGCCAGTCCCGTTCAAAGAAGGATTTCCGGCTTTCATCAAAGACGCGGTTGGGGCGCGTCGATATCACCATGCCCTCATCTTTGAGCCTGACGATGATCTGCTCGTTACGATGGTCGTCTTTCTCCCTGCGAAAGCGGAATTCCTGCAGCGGGCCTGTGGTAACGTTCGGAACCAGCTCACCGTCAGCATCGCAGATCGCGCGTGCGCCCCGGCTGCCGCCGCCGTTGCGAATGAAGTGATCCAACGCCGCAAGCACTGCCTCGGAAGCAACCGCCATTTGTTGCCACTGAACGGCGCGAACGGCCTCTGCTGCCCGTCCGTAAGCGATCCCGTTCGAACGGATCGTCACATTGAGCGAACGCGCCTCGGCAAGCGCCTGCGAAACGCTTTCGGCATCGCATATCATCCCCGCTCTATCGCTCATGCGGGACTGGATTTCGGTGCGGATGTCCCTGGCGGACAGGCGACTATCCTCCTTCAGAATGGCGAGAAGGTCGTTTAGCCCCGCTAACGCCACCGCTTCAATATGTGCCGATGACGAGGATTTCGCACGACGGCTTGCGCCGATGTGTTCGGCCACGCGTGTGCCGAACACCTGCCCGGCATTCAGTGCTGCTCCGCCCGGTCGTGTCACGCCATGCGTACCTGCGGCCTCGCCGACGGAGTAGCACCCCGCCAGATTGGTCCGCCCCCAGGTATCGACCATGATGCCGCCGTTCATGTGCTGGTTGTTCACCGCAAATTCCAGCGGCTCGCTGGCGATGTCGATCTTGTAACGCCGGTAGAGTTCGATCGCGAGCGGATTCATATGCCGCAGCCGGTCGATCGGCTGTTCCTTCATCGCGCCGGCATTTTCGATGTAGCCGCTGACATCGGGGTCGAGGCGATTAAGGCTGAAAGGAAGATCGCCGGTAACTGCCAGCGGATTGCGATTGAAGTCCATGAAGACCCGTCGTCCGGCCGCCGACTCACGGAAGATCGCGAGATCAACCAGACTTGAACCGAAATCGAGCATGCGGGTCGAATGGAAGGGCCATTGATAGCCTTTTCGGAAAATGTTGGAGGCCATTTCCTGCGTATTGCGATAATAGTTCGCCAGAAAATGATGCTCGCTGCCTTCGGCATCCAGTGAATATATGTGGGGAATGGCCTGAACATAGGTTCCCGACAGGTTCCAGGGAAATCCCTCCCGCCGCGTACCAATGCCGAACTGGCTTTCCGTCAAGTTGACGAGGTCTATTCCTGCTTCCAGCGCAAGCCCCAGCGAGCCGAAACAGCCATTCGGATAGACGCTGTCGCGATAAAGCTCGCCCGGTCCTCCGGCTGCAAGCACAATCACCGGACAAACGAAGAGAGCAATCCCGAACGGATTGGTGTCGCTGCGCTCATGGGGCTGCATGGCGAGGACGCCGACGACCCGCCGTTCGTCGCTCAGACCTTCCGTCAGTATTTTAACGACGGTTGTATGATTGTGAAATGGGATGTCCAGGCGGATCGCTTCATCCGCGAGAACCTTGACCATCAGTCGCGATGTCCTCGGACCGCAGCTGGTCGCGCGGCCGACTTCGTCGTGGTCGGTCTGATATCGCAGCGTCCCGCCCAGCGGGTCCTGCGGCAGGGGCAGCCCGAGGAATTGCAGGGAGGCCATCATGCGCGTAGATCCGACCGCCTCGACATAGGCGGTGTCCTCGTCCATCGCACCGCCGCTGCGGATGGCGCGCGCCATTGCCTTGAAGTTGTCGCCCTGATCGGCCGTGTTCGCGGTGTGGAGGGTTTGTTTGTCCGATCCGGAACAGGCGGATGTCCCGCCCCACGCGCTCTGGCTGAGGATGACGACATCATCGCCGCGCCGCTTCATTTCCACTGCGGCCCGCAGCCCGGCGGCACCGGAGCCGACAACGACGCAGCCGGCCCGATGAACCGGAATATCGATGCCGCCGAGCGCGATCATCTCCATGGGGCCGGGCGCATTCGGCAAACGCGGCATATTCACATCCGTGAGCGCGTCAAGAATATGCTGCGGGACGGTCGCGTCCATGAGCGTTGTACTCCTCGTAAATTGCCTTGCAGGCTTCGTCGCGAATTCGCCTGATCCGCGAAATGACTACCGAACCTGCGCGCGCGCCCTTGGACGCGTTTCATTGCGTTCGTGCGAGAAAATCGCGGGCGCAAGGGGGCCAAGTCCTCTTATCAGGTCCGCCCCCTTCTCCCCGACCATGATCGTCGGCGCATTGGTGTTGCATGAGGGAACGCGTGGCATGACGGAGGAATCGCAGACCCGCAGCCCTTCGAGACCATGTACCTTGAGATCGAGGCCAACGACGGATTCCGGCCCGTTGCCCATCTTGCAGGTGCCGACGGGATGGTGATCGGTCTTGGCATTCGCGCAGCCGTAATCGAAAAGCTCGTCATCCGTCATGACCTTGGGACCCGGAAGACGTTCCGCCAGAATATAGGGCTTCAACGCCGCCTGCTGGAATATCTCGCGGGCGATCTTGAGGCCTTCCAGCGACATCTTCCGGTCATGGGGATCGGACCAGTAATTGGGGTCGATCAACGGCGCGGCGGCCGGATCGGAGGATGAAAGCCGCACGGTTCCACGCGATCTGGGGTGAAGATAGGCGGAGTTCAGCGTGACCCCGGCATTTTTCAGCCGCTCCACACCCGCCTCGATACCCGACCCCAATCCCAGATGGAACTGGATATCCGGCGAGCGCGCATCCGGGTCCGCATACCAGAAACCGCCTGTTTCAAACAGCGAGGAGGCGACCGGGCCGGTGCGGAACAGAACATATTCAAGCCCCGCCCATATCGTCCGGTGAAGCCTGGCGACGCCATCATAGGTATGGTCGCCGGTGCACTCGGCAATCACGAAAAGATCGAGATGATCCTGAAGATTCGAACCGACGCCGGGCAGGTCATGCAGCACCTTTACGCCTACGGATGTCAGATGATCCGCCGGGCCGATACCCGATTGCTGCAGAAGCTTGGGCGAACCGATGGCGCCGGAAGAGACGAGGACTTCCCGTTCGGCGTGGATGATCTCCACGCCGGACTTTCCGACCACCTCAACGCCCGTGGCGCGTTTTCCTTCCAGCACGATGCGGGAAACGCGGGCACCAAGTTTGACCGTAAGGTTCTTGCGATGCCGGATCGGGTTGAGATAGGCGAGTGATGCCGACGACCGGCGGCGATTGCGCTGCGTGAGCTGATAGAAGCCGACACCGGCCTGCTGCCGTCCGTTGAAATCGTGATTATAGGGAATGCCGAGTTCCTGGCCCGCCCTGATATAGGCATCGCAGATGGGTAGGGCCGAAACCGGCATGGAGACCCCAAGCGGCCCACCATAGGAATGATAGTCGTCGGCAAAACGCTGATTGTCTTCCGCCCGTTTGTAATAAGGCAGGATATCGCGATAGCTCCAGCCATCGCAGCCATCCTCGGAGACCCATGTGTCGTAATCGGCCGCATTGCCGCGCGTATAGAGCTGGGCATTGATCGATGAGCCGCCGCCCAGAACCTTGGCCTGGGTGTAACGCAACACCCTGCCCTTCATGTGCTTTTGCGGCACCGTCTCCCAGCCCCAGCTCGCCACGCCTTTTGTCATCTTGGCAAAACCGGCCGGCATGTGGAAAAGCGGGTTCCAGTCTCCCCGCCGGCTTCGAGCAGCAGGACGTTGACATCGGGGTCTTCGCTCAAACGGTTGGCGAGCACACATCCAGCGGGGCCGGCACCGGTGATGATATAGTCGAAACGCATCGAACTATCCTGTTACACTAGAGGGATCTGATGGCCGCCGCCGGCATAAAGCGACATCGCGGTCATGACATGCGAGGGTGTCGGGGGCTTCAGCCTCATGGAGCGAGATCCTCCGTCGATATATGGTGGGCAACTCTCAGCGCCTGGCTCGCAATGGTGAGCGCCGGATTGACGGCGGCGGAGGTCGGCAGAAAGCTGGCGTCGACAACGAAAAGGTTGCGGTGGTCATAGGAGCGGCAGAAGGGATCGAGCGGTGCGGCCGCCGGGTCGTTGCCCATGCGGATCGTGCCGCACTGATGCGAGGGCGTACGCTTGTCGAAAGGTTTCGACAGGACGATCGGAAAACCGACAGATTTGAGAATGCCTTTCAGCTTTGCAACCAGCGCCAGATGAGCATCCCAGTTGGTTCGCCGCCAATGGAGGACGATGCGGTTTCCGTCGATCATTATCCGGCTGTCGGGATGGGGAATATCTTCGCTCATCGCGTAGAAATCGATCGCATGTGCGGTCAGCCGCTGAAGCAGCCATTCCGGCACGCGGGGCATTGCCCCTTCAGGATCGCCGGCGAAATCTTGCCGAGCAGCTGAACATTGCCAAGAGGCGGCCCGCCCTCGCCGTCAGACAGATAGAAGTCATTGAAACCGAATGTCTTTTGATAAACGGCCGTGTTACGGAAACTCGGCGATACGGCGATCACAGCCGAGGAATTGTGGTTCATGAAGTTTCGCCCGACCTGATCGGACGAATTCGCCAGACCGTTCGGATGTCGCTCATCCGCCGAGCGCAGCAGAAGCGCGGCTGACTGTACGGCCCCCGCAGACAGGATCACCAGTTTTGCCGTCACCGAGCGGTTTTCGCCATTTTGCCGATAATGGACGCGCTCGATGTTGCCGCTCTGTCCCGCCTCAAGTCTGGTTACCCTGGCGGAGGTTTCGATTCTGACGTTCGGATATTCGAGGGCCTTGAGGAGCGCCGCAGTTTCCGCATCCATCTTGCCATCCCGGGAATTCGGATGGGCATCCCATGGGGTTCGGCCTTTCGAGAGCCATTTTTCAATATCGACGGCCAGAGGCAGCGAGAAAGGATGCAGGCCTTTCGCCTTCAGGCGTGCACGGACATCCGCCACCGGTGGCTCATCCGCAACGGCCGAGAATGAATATGCCGAGGAATGCTCGGGTTCAGTCGGGTCCCCGCCCAGCTCGCCGCGCACCTGATATATCGCCTCCGCCTTGCTGTACCAGGGCTCCAGTTCCTCATAGGGGAACGGCCAAGCGGGCGAAACACCTTCCCTGTGCCGGATTTCGCTGAAATCTTCCTTGCGATAGCGCGACAGCACCGCGCCGTAGAATTTCGAATTTCCGCCGACATTGTAATAATTGCCGGGATTGAACGCAGCGCCATTGGCCTCGTACCAGCTCTCCTTGGGGCGAAAATGGCCCTTCTGAAAGATGGCGCGCTGGTCGCGATTGACCGGGCTGTCGGCGATATAATCACCGGCTTCGAGGATCAGGATGTCCGCGCCTGTCGCCGCAAGACCTGCGGCAACCGTCGCGCCACCGATACCGGAGCCGATAATGATAATGTCTGGGCTCTTCATCATGCTGTTACCAGGTACTTCAGGCGATACGCGCCTGGCTCGTCGGGTCGAAGAACACGGCCTTGTCGAGATTGAAGGCAAGACGGGCGTTCTGGCCGGCGTGAATGCGGGCATCGGCGCGCAGGCGGGCAACGACCTCCTTGCCGCCGAGCTTGGTGACGGCGAATGTATCCGATCCGGCCGGTTCCACGACCTCGATGTGGCACTCGCCCTCGGCAAGTGTGCGGGCGTTCCTGTCCGCCCCTTCCGGGTCGGTCAGAGCTTCTGGACGAATGCCGAAAATGACCTGCCGGCCCGCATGGGACGCCAGCGCCTCCTTGCCGGCCGCAACGGGAAGACGCATCGGCGCTCCATCCGGTCTGGCAAGAGAAACGGAATGTCCGGAGGCATCCTGCTCGATGGTGCCGGTCAAAAGGTTCATGGCGGGCGAGCCCATGAAATCGGCGACGAACATGTTTGCCGGATTATTGTAAATCTCGGCGGGCGAGCCGAACTGTTGCAGAACACCGTCCTTCAGAACCGCGATCTTCGTCGCCAGCGTCATCGCCTCGATCTGGTCGTGGGTCACGTAGACGATCGTGGTCTTCATGCGCTGGTGAAGCCGCTTGATCTCGGTGCGCATATCCACACGCAGCTTGGCGTCGAGGTTGGACAGCGGCTCATCGAAAAGAAACACCTGGGGATTGCGCACCAGTGCACGCCCCATGGCGACGCGCTGCCGTTGGCCGCCCGACAATTGGCTCGGCTTGCGGTCGAGGAGATGGCCGATCTGGAGGATATCGGCAACCTGTCTGATCGCCTTCTCGCGCTCTTCCTTCGGAACCTTGCGGATTTCCATGCCAAAGGCGATGTTCCCGGCAACGGTCATGTTGGGATAGAGCGCGTAGGACTGAAACACCATGGCGATATCGCGCTGGGAGGGCGGCAGACCGGCGACGTTGCGGCCATTGATCGAGATCGTGCCTGATGTGATGGGTTCCAGTCCGGCAATCGTGTTGAGCAGGGTGGACTTGCCGCAGCCGGAAGGCCCGACGAGCACCAGAAACCCGCCCTCCTCAATTTCGATATTAATGTCCTTTAGAATTTCCAGCGCGCCGTAGGACTTGCGCAGATGCGAGATTTCGAGAAACGACATGGTTTATCCTTTCACAGCGCCGGACATGAGACCCCGTACGAAGTAGCGGCCGGAGACGATGTAAACGATGAGGGTTGGGAGGGCGGCGAGGATCGCGCCCGCGAAATGGACGTTGTATTCCTTGACCCCCGTGGATGAGGACACGAGATTGTTGAGCGCCACCGTCATCGGGGTCGAAGACGCACCCGAAAACGAGGCGCCGAACAGGAAGTCATTCCAGATATTGGTGAACTGCCAGATGACCGAGACCACGATGATCGGTCCCGATGACGGCAGAAGGATGCGGCGGAAAATCTGGAAGAAACTCGCACCGTCGATCTGGGCCGCCCGGACGAGCTCCGTCGGAAAGGCCTCATAGTAGTTGCGGAAATAGAGCGTGGTGAAGCCCAGACCATAGATCACATGCACCATGATCAGGCCCCAGATCGAACCGGCGAGACCCAGCGTTCCGAGGATGCGCGCCATCGGGATCAGCACGATCTGGAACGGGATGAAGCATGAAAGCAGCAGCAGCCCGAAAAAGACGTTCGAACCGCGAAAGCTCCACTTGGTCAAAACATAACCGTTCAGCGCACCGACGATGGTGGAGATCGCAACAGCCGGAACGACCATCAGGATCGAATTGATGAAGAACGGCTTGAGACCCGTCGGCTGAACGCCGATCTGCGCCGTGGACCAGGCGGAGAGCCACGGCTCAATCGTCCACACCTGCGGCAGGTTCAACATGCCCCCTGTCGGATCTCGTCCAGGGGTTTGAGCGAATTGACCACCATCACGTAGAGCGGCAGCATGTAGTAGAGGGCGAAGAGTATCAGCGCCAGATAGATCAGTCCGCGCGTCAGATGGCCGTGGCTGATTGCATTTTGTTGGTTTGGAGCGCCGCTCATCAGCGTTTCCCTCCGCGAATTTCCGAATAGAGATAAGGCACGATGATCGAGAAGATCATGATGAGCATGATGATCGCCGACGATGCACCGATGCCCATGGAATTGCGCGTGAACGTGTAGGAATACATGAATGTCGCCGGCAGCTCGGTCGCCTGCCCCGGCCCGCCGCCGGTCAACGCAACCACAAGGTCGTAGGCCTTGATGGCGAGGTGAGCGAGAACGACGAATGCGGACAGGAAGACCGGCCGCATCAGGGGAATGATGATGCGGCGATAGGTCATGACGGTCGAGGCGCCATCGATCTGCGCCGCCTTGATGATTTCATTGTCGACACCGCGAAGGCCGGCCAGAAACATCGCCATGACAAAGCCCGAGGACTGCCAAACGGCGGCGATCACCACGCAGTAGATGGCGTAGTTGCGGTCCTTGATCCACGCAAACTGGAAGCTTTCCCATCCCCACAGATGCATGGTGTTCTGCAGGCCGATGCCGGGGTCCAGAAACCATTTCCAGGCCGTGCCCGTGACGATGAAGGAAAGCGCCATGGGATAAAGATAGATCGGCCTCAGGAAGCCTTCGCCACGGATTTTCTGGTCGAGCAGGATCGCCAGGAACAGGCCGAGAACCGAGCAGATGATGATGTAAAGGGACGCGAAGATCGCGAGGTTGCTGATCGCCCGCCACCAGTGCGGCAGCGCCCAGAGCCGCTGGTAATTCATCAGCCCGACGAAATTATAGGAGGGCAGCATCTTACTGTCCGTCAACGACAGGAAGCCCGTATAGGCGATGAAGCCATAGACGAAAATGATAATGACGACGAAGCTTGGAGCCAGAACAAGCTTCGGTAACAGCTCCTGAAGTCGACTACGACCAGTCATCGCGCAGATATCCTTGATCCTTGAAACAGCGCCCGACGCTTGCCGTTTCCGTCAATGAGAGCATTTCCAGGAAAAGTGGACCCCGGTTTTCCGTTCGGAAATGCGACAAAACAAAGAGTTTAGGTAGCCGAAGGCGACAGGCTGCCTGCAAGGCGCCCGGACGGTTCGACTGCGATTTCATGCGAGCATTGGTGCGGCGGGGGGCATGCCCCCACCGCATTTTTGCGCGTTTACTTTGCGGCTGCGACGGCAGCAGGCAGTTCGACGATTGCTTCATCCGGTGTCAGTTCACCGTTGAACTCACGGGTAACGACGTCGTAGATCGCGTTTTTGACGGCAGCTGGGTTGGCGTGACCGTGGGCCATCGAGCCGAAGAGCTTGCCGCTCTTGTCCGCCTCGGCAAGATCGGCGATCGCCTTCTTGCCGCAGGCATCAAAGGCCTCGTTGGACACGTCGGACCGGGCCGGAGCCGAACCCTTCACGACATTGAATGCCGACTGGAAGGTCGGGCTTTCGATTGCCGCCGCCATTTCCATCTGCGCCGGCACCTTGTCGGCGGCCACCTTGAACATGGCGAACTGGTCGGAGTTGAACGTCACCGCCCCTTGCGTTTCAGGATAACGCACGCAGACGAAGTCCGTGCCCGGCACCTTCTTCGCCTTGACGAATTCACCCTTCGCCCAGTCACCCATGAACTGGACACCGGCCTTGCCTTCGATGACCATGGCGGAAGCAAGGTTCCAGTCGCGACCGGAGAAATTGTCATCCACATAGGTACGAAGTTTCGTCATGCGCTCGAAAGCGGTCTTCATCTTCTCGCCGCCAAGGGCCGCAGGGTCGAGGTCGATGAATGCCTGCTTGTAGAAATCGGTGCCGAGCGACAGCACGACCGCGTCGAAAATCGTCGCATCCTGCCATGGCTGTCCGCCGGCAGCGATCGGGGTGATGCCCTGCGCCTTGAAATTGTCGAGCATGGCGACCAGCTCGTCCCAGTTCTTCGGCTCCTTGCCGCCAGCCTTGTCGAGCGCCGCCTTGTTGATCCACATCCAGTTGGTGGAATGCACATTCACAGGCGCGGCGATCCAGTGGCCGTCATATTTCGAGAAGCGCTGCAGGGCTTTCGGAATGACCTTGTCCCAGCCGTCTTTGGCGGCCAATTCATCGAGGTTGCCGAGAGCCCCTTCTTTCGCCCAGTCCTGAATGTCGAAACCGAGCATCTGAACGGCGGTCGGCGCATTGCCGGCGGTAACGCGGGCGCGCAGCACCGTCATGGCTTCCGTGCCGCCGCCGCCAGCGACAGGCATATCGGTCCAGGTAATGTTCTTCGCCTCAAGGTCCTTCTTCAGGACGTCGAGTGCGGCAGCCTCGCCGCCGGATGTCCACCAATGCAGGACTTCGACATTTTCCGCCGCCTGTGCAGCGCCGGCCATCATTGACACTGCCAATGCAGTGGTTGTCAGAAATTTGCGCATATGTTCCTCCCATTGTCGCAAATTAAAGCGAGGAGATCCCCGCCCCGTCACCCGTCCTCCTCAGACGCAGTCAGTCTAACCGGCTAGGCCGGTTTTTCAGTCTGCGGCATCCACCAGCTGGTTCGGCCGCCGATATGCATGTTCAGGGTCTTGGTTTCCGTATAGTCCTCGACCGCATGGCGACCGAGTTCCCGGCCGAGACCGGACTGCTTGTAGCCTCCGAACGGCAGCTCGCTCGCGCCATCCATGAAGGTATTCATCCACACAGTACCGGCCCGCACGCGGCGTCCGATTGTCAGGCATGTATCGAAATCGCGGCTCCAGACGCCTGCGGAAAGGCCGTAATCGACGGAATTGGCGATCTCGATAGCTTCTGCGGTTGTCTCAAATGTCAGAACCGAAAGGACCGGTCCGAAAACTTCCTCACGCGCAACGGCCATGGCCGGCGTGACATCCGATAGAATGGTAGGCGCCATGAACTGACCCATTCCCAAGTCCAGCTTTTCTCCCCCATGAGCGATCTGTGCGCCGCTGCTTTTCGCATCTGAAACGTAACCGGAGATTTTTTCAAGATGCTGAGGCGTAATGATCGCGCCGACCTGTGTCGTCGGGTCCAGAGGATCGCCTACCTTAACATTCCTGGCAAGCTCGCCGACACGCTTGACCACATCCGCCGCGATGCTTTTGTGAAGAATGAGGCGTGACCCGGCATTGCAGCACTCGCCGGCATTAAAATAGGCCCCGAAGACCGCCGCATCGATGAATGCATCGAGATCGGCATCAGGGAAAACGATCTGCGGGTTCTTGCCGCCCAGTTCGAGCGAAACCTTTTTCAGGCTGTGCGCAGCATTGACCATGGTCAGCTTGCCGACGCCCGTTGAACCCGTGAAAGAGACCATATCGACTGAAGGATGCGAGGTCATGATCGAACCGACCTCGGCGCCGGTTCCGGTCACGATGTTGACGACACCCTTAGGCACGCCGGCTTCCTGCAGGATTTCACCGAGAACGAGCGTCGAGCCAGAGCTGAGTTCCGAGGGCTTTACAACCGTGGTACAGCCGGCCGCCAGCGCGAAAGGCAACTTCTGACCGACAATCAGGAAAGGGAAATTCCAGGGCGTGATGATCGACACGACACCGATTGCCTCACGCAGAACAACACCGAGCGTGCCGTCACCAAGCGTATTATAGCTTTCGCCATGCAGATCTCTGGCAAGTGCGGCGGCATAACGCCAGATATCGACGGAACCGGCTATTTCACCACGCACCTGCGTAATCGGCTTTCCGGCCTCGACCGCATCGAGATAGGCAAGTTCTTCGGATCGTGCGGCAATGAGGTCGGCGGCTTTCAACAGAATTGCCGAGCGTTCGGAGGCAGTCATGCGCGGCCATGGCCCGGTATCAAAAGCCGTCCGTGCCGCCGCTATCGCCCGTTCCGCATCAGCCTTGGTTCCGTATTGAAAGCGGCTGACGATGGAGCCATGGCCAGGCGCTATCCGCTCGATAGGATCGACATTGCCTTCGACCCATTGGCCGTCGATGAACATCTTGAAATCCCTGGCGGACTGGTCGCTCAGCATTTTCGGATTGATCAGAACCGTCATCACCATTCTCCGTTAAATATTGCCGGACGCTTTGCGCTAAATGCCGCCACGCCTTCCTTCAGGTCGCCGGTCTTGGCAGCCAGGATGGAACCCAATGCCTCGACCGCCGTGCCATTGTCTTCACCACTTGCCGAAGCGATCATCAGTTTGACGATCTCGGACGCAGCAGGGCCACGCGCGGCAACACGCTGCGCATAATCTTTCGCGGCGGTCAGAGCATTGCCAGTCGGGGTGACGGCATCGACAATCCCAAGCGCGAGCGCTTCCTGCGCGCTGAATGTTTCGCCGCCGAGCGCCATCCGTCGCACGGGCTGCGCGCCAAACCGCCTGACCAGCCGCTGCGTGCCCGACCAGCCCGGCACCATGCCGAGGCTGGTTTCCGGCAGACCGATCTTGATCTGCTCCTCGGCAATACGAATGTCGGCGATACCCGCCAGTTCGAGGCCGCCGCCAAGCGCATGGCCGTTCAGCGCGGCGATCAACGGCACCCGCAAGGTCGCAAGCCGTTCGAAGACCCGGTGACCATGGCGAACCCAAGCGTGGCCAAATTCCTGGGGCTGCATGCCGCCCCATGCCTTGATATCGCCACCGGCCGAGAAGCCCTGCCCCTCGCCCGTCAGGATCACCACACGGACCGCATTGTCTGCCTCGACCTCGTCGGCGGACGCCATCAGAGAGCCGAGCATGTCCAGATCGAGCGCATTGCGCTTTTCCGGCCGCGACACCGTCATGACCGCGATATGGCCGTCGATCTCGACGCGAACCGTGCCGTTAGCCATGGAAGGTTCCCTCCAGCACACGAGCGCTTTTTTTAGGCAACGCAAGCCGGATATTGGCTTCGGCAAAAAGCGAGGCGTCCATCACCTTGAGATTGTCGGCGACGATAAGCTCGAACTCGGACTGATCGAGGATCTGGGTCTGCAAATCGATCCCCGGCGCGATCTCCGTCAACACGATGCCTTGCGGCGTCAGTTTCATGACGCAGCGCTCGGTGACATAGGTGATGTCCTGACCCTGTTCGATTGCCCTGCGGCCGGAGAAGGTAACGTGCTCGACCTCATTGACGAGCTTCTTCAGCTTTCCTTCCTTTTCGACAATCAGCCTGCCGTCATTGATCGACAGCTTTGCCCCCGCATTGAACATGCCGGAAAAGACGATTTTTCTCGCCCTCGCCGTGATGTCTACAAAGCCTCCGGCCCCGGCGGTCACATGCGGACGGAAGGAAAGCTTCGAAACATTGACGGAACCGTCCCTGCCGATTTCGAGGAAGGACAGCAGCGATGCATCGAAGCCCGCCCCCTGAAAATAGGTGAACTGATAGGGTGACGGCATATAGGCGTCGGCGTTGGAGGCACAGCCGAATGCGAAATCCAGGAGGGGAACCCCGCCGACTGCTCCCTGCTCGATCACCCAGGTCACCGCGCCATGCAGCCCTTCTTCCAGCAGAATTCTCGGCACATTCGCAGAGATGCCGAAACCGAGATTGACGCAACTGCCAGCCTCTAGTTCCTGCGCCACACGGCGGGCGATCACTTTCTGGATGTTGAATTCCGGCACCTCGAATGAATCGAGCGGATGGAAAACCTCTCCCGAAATCGCCGGATCATAGACCGTCTGGGTCGTCTGCTTCTGATCGGGATCGACCACCACATAATCCACCAGCATGCCGGGAACCCGCACATCGTGCGGCTTGAGCGAGCCTTCCTTGGTGATGCGCTTCACCTGCGCAATGATGATGCCGCCATTGTTGCGGGCGGCAAGCGCCTGATCGAGACCCCCGAGATAAGCGCCCTCATGTTCGTAGGAGAGATTGCCGCGCTCATCGGCGGTCGTCGCGCGGATGATCGTCACCTGCGGAATGATCGACGGAAAATAGAGCCAGTCCTCGCCCTCGAAAGTCACCCGTTTGACGACAGGCTCGGCCGCAGCCGAAGCATTCATCGCACAGCCCTGACGGGCCGGATCGACAAAGGTATCGAGGCCAATTTTGGTAAGCACACCGGGGCGCTTTGCAGCCGCCTCGCGATGCATGTCGAACATGATGCCGGACGGAATATTATAGGCCGGAATTTCATCGGCAGTGATCATCTGCCAGATCAAGGGCGGTTCGGCACTGGATGGACCGGACGGATATGAACCGCCAATGATCCGCTTCAGCAGGCCCTTTTTTGCGATGTGATCGACACCCTTGATGCCGCTCATGTCACCGGCGGCAATCGGATGAAGTGTCGTGATATCCTTTGGATGTCCGGTCGCATCGAAGCGGTCACCAATCGCCTTCAACATCAGATCGGGGCAACCCAGACCGCTTGACGACGAAACGGACACGATTGCGCCATCTGGAATGAGATCCGCTGCCTGCGCTGGAGTAATGTGTTTTTTCATGACCGGCTCTCGATTCCCGTTTTGACCCGAACAGCGGCCCCGCTTTTTGACGCTTCGACGACGGCAAGCCCGGTCGCCAGCGACCAGATGCCGTCTTCAGCAGTCGCGGAAGGTTTGCCGCCGGTGATGGCCGCGTGGAAAGCTTTGAGCGCGACCTCATAGAGATTGTCGGAACCCGCCTGGATTTCCTCCTCGCCAGCCTCGGTTCGAAGCACCACGGTGCCGACCGACTTCTGGGTCATCACATTTCTGGCGATCAGGGAGCCTTCGGTGCCATGAACCTCGAAACCGGTTTCGGCATATCTGGTCGTGAAGCCATCGTGGAACTGCGCGATAAGACCGTTTTCGAAACGAATGACACCCATGACGGCGTCTTCAAGTCCCTCCCGGCTCATGCCGCCGGCTTGAGAAAATGCGATGACTTCGACCGGATCAGCGCCCAGCACAAAGCGGAGCGTGTCCACGTCGTGCACGGTAATGTCGAGGATGACACCGCCGCCAGCAGACGGCTTGTCCAGCCGCCAGCCCTGTAAGTGCGGCGGCAGGTAAACCGCATGAAAGACGCGCGCGCTCAGCGGCGTTCCGATCCTGCCGGCAGCGATTGCATCGCGCATCGCACGGTGAGTGGGCGCATTCCGGAGATGGTGATTTGTCGCCAGAACGACGTTTGCCTTACGGGCCGCGTTTGTCATCGCGTGGGCCTCTTCGAGCGACAGGGCCAGAGGTTTTTCGCAAAGAATGTGTTTTCCCGCCCGGGCAGCAGCAAGCGCCTGCTCGCAATGCAGATCATTCGTCGTCGAAATGTAGACCGCGCCGATGGCCGGATCGGCAAGCAGCGATGCCAGATCGGCAGCGACATTCGGGATGCCGTTTGCCGCCGCATATTCCGCCCCGCGAACAGGGTTGGAACTCAGAACGGAAACAACCTCGCCGCCTGTTTTTCTAATCGCGTCGATCACCCATTCGCGCGCGATCGTGCTTGCCCCTATCAGTCCCCAACCTACTGTCATATCGATGCCCTCCCGACTTCATTCCGCCCTGCCCCGCAACTCTCCCGCACAACCAGCCGAACCGCCGTTGTCACGGCCTCCGCATCGGCCTTCTCCGAATTGATCTGCTTGAGAAGCAGCTGCGCTGCACGCCTGCCAATCCCCTGGGGGTCGACGGCGATGGTTGTCAGGGCCGGCACCGTCGTCTTGGCTTCAATTACATCGTCAAAGCCGACAACCGCAAAATCCCGCCCCGCCTCCATCTGCCGGGCGCGCAGCCCGTCGCAAACACCAAAAGCCACGGCATCGTTAAAGCAGACGGCGGCCGTGACCGGATCGCCTGCTTCGAGCACACGTCCGATCGCCTCGACGCCGCCGGCACGCGAGGGCGCGCAGGGAACAACCGCCGCCTCCTGAAAAGGCAGACCGGCGACAGCCAGGGCATCCCGAAAGCCGCTGACCCGCTCGTGAAAAACCGCCGTATCGGGAAAACCGCCCATGAAGGCGATGCGGGTGTGACCGAGCGAGGCAAGATGGGCAACCGCCTGCGCCATGCCGGCCTGATTGTCGGATGCCACCGACGAGACTTTCGCACCGGGCAGGCTGCGAACAACGACCACGACAGGAATGCCGGCGGCAATCAGCGGCTTGAAGTCGAGCGGATCGGTCGCACGGGCGGGCGACACGATCAGCCCCGAGATGCCGTGTTCCCGCATGGAGGCAATCACCTCGCGCTGCCGGTCGATGCTTTCGCTGGTATTGGCAAGAAACTGAACATAGCCGGCCGATTGCACGACGGTATCAACGCCAACGGCAAGCTCCGCAAAGAAGCTGTTCGTCAGATCGTTGACGACGACACCGATGATTTTCGATTTCGCACTGGTCTGGCGCAGGTTCGCGGCGCCACGGTTATAGACATAACCAAGCTCGCGCATTGCCGCATTCACCTTGGCCCGCGTTCCCTCATTGACGAGCGGAGACCCCCGCAGCACCAGCGAGACGGTCGATTTCGACACGCCTGCAGCCTGCGCGATATCTATAACGGTTACCCGTCCGCCAGTCATAGAACCCCTCCAATGCCTTTCCTCGAAATTGAGGCTAATTAATTGGAACGTTCCAATTTTGTCAAGCGACATTGCCGAACCAAAAATGAAAACAGCGGGAAAGAGAATACAAAACCTCCAATAATTTATTTATTTCAATGTATTATTGGATATTTTTGATTCTTGTAATTTCCGTAAATTCTTCGAGATTTGCGGCGGTACGCGCTTGAAAAATGGAACGTTCCAAAATACGCTAATGTTTCTTCCCAACAGGAGCCATGTTTATCAGGCGTGCAATGCCGGACGAATGCGACGTTCAGCAGCGCACAACCAGGCCCGAGCGGCAACGCTTGCCCTTCAGTCACTATGGACAGTAGTTTACCGTCAAACGCTCAGGCTGATGAGCGATCGACCCTCATTCCGGAGCAATGAATGACAATAGAAACGCCTTCACTTGACGCCCTGCGAGCAGAGCTCGCAACACTTCAGCTCGACACGTTCAATTACGATTTCGCATGGAGACTGGGCAGTCTGATAAGACAGCGAGCGGCATCACAGGAGCTCCCTGTAGCAATCGAGATACGGCACGGCACAGACGTGGTCTTTGCCACTCTCCTGCCCGGCGCAACCATCGACAATTTTGGGTGGACACGGCGCAAATGTGCCGTCGTTCATCGCTTTCATCGCAGCTCGCTTCAGGTCCGGCTCGAATCCGAACTGAAGGGGTATGACTTCAACACCCGGTTTGGCCTGCCGACGAGCGATTACGTCGCGAGCGGCGGCGCGTTTCCGCTCACCATCCGTGGAGGCACGCTGATCGGGTCGTTGGGTGTCAGCGGACTGCCTGACGTGGAAGACCACAAGCTGGTTACACTCTGCCTGACGGAGATGCTCGCAGGCTGATTGCAAGACGCTTGCTCTCGGATATGCGTTTTCACTCATCGTCTATCCGAGAGTTCCGCACGCTACTGATCACATCGTGTGTCCATAACCAAGCGATTGATTGTAAAGAATTTTTCAAAACAAATGAACTATGAAGCAAACCACATATGGTTGTGCTTCCTACTGCATTTCGCCCGGTAGTTTTTCAGGTCTCGACGTTAAGGATTTGTTAACTCAATCGAAGAGAATATTAGCATATTCTTATTACCCGCTATTCGGGTGATGATTTGCTGCGGATCGCCAGGAAAATCGGCGGTGCGAAGGCATGGGGAGAGAGCATGAGGTTCGTGAAATCACGCCACATCGCATTGCTTGCAGCATTGATCTCTGCGCCCGCATCAAGCGTCGCGCAGACGTCCACCACGTCAGACTTTACAGTGCAGATCACCATTCAGGCGGCATGCCAGATCAATTCCACGACTTTGCTTAATTTCGGCAATAGTGGCTTCATCGCGGCTGAAGTGGATGCGACCAGCCAGATTGTCGTGCAATGCACCTCAAGCACACCATACTCGCTGGGGCTGAGCGCCGGAGCAGGGACTGGCGCCACGGTTGCAAACCGCTTGATGACCGGCCCCAGCGGCGCGACCGTTTCCTATTCCCTGTACCGGGATTCCGGCCACACGCAGCTGTGGGGAAATACCATCGGCACGGACAGGCAGACGGGAACGGGAACGGGCTCGGCACAGACATATACCGTTTATGGGCGCGTGCCTGCCCAGACGACACCCGTACCGGGCGTTTATACGGACACAGTAAGGGCCACGCTTACCTATTGATCGCCAGAGGGAGGATCGCACATGCGTCTTTTTACCTTAGCGGCTGCGTTTATTGCCGGTTTGTCTGTTTCACCTTCATACGCCACATCTTTGCGGGTCTCGCCCGTTATTCTTGATCTCAAGGCACCGGCAGCGGCATCCAGTCTTCGAATATGGAATGATGCAAAAACGCCCATCAACGTTCAGGTCAGAATTTTCCGCTGGACCCAGCAAAACGGAGAGGATGTCTTAACGGCAGCAGAGGACGTCGTTGCCAGCCCGCCCATGACGCAGCTGAAGCCGGGAGCGGAAAACCTTATCCGCATCGTCCGGCTCTCCAAAAGGCCCATCAGGGCCGAGGAAAGTTACCGCGTCATCGTCGACGAATTGCCATCAAGGAGCAAATCCCCGTCCGGCACGATCACGCTGGTCGTTCGTCACTCCATACCCGTTTTCTTCTCGAATGCGGCCGCCGGTGATGCGGAGGCAACGTGGTCGGTGACGCCGCAGGCCAATGGTTATCGCGTGACGGTTTCCAACAAGGGTCTGAAGCGGCTGCGGATCGCCAACCTCAAACTGCTCGGTGGTAACGGGCAGGCAGTCGCCCAGCAGCAGGGACTGGTGGGCTATGTGCTCGGCCAGTCCGGCACAAGCTGGGTGGTGCCGGCATCGGGTGGAAAACGAGCCGGCGGCACAATGAAGATTTCGGCGGACAGCGAAGGCGGCCCTGTCAATGCGACGGCGCGCGTCACCGGCGGATAGCCTTGCCGTTTTGGCGATTGCAGGTTTGACGATCATTTCATCGAGCAGTTTTTCCATGGCGCAGGATTTACCCCCTGCGGCATCACCGGCCCTTTTTGCCGCAGAAGAGCCGAGACAATTGCAGCTCGAAGTCTACATCAACGATGTTTCGACAGAACTGATCGCCACATTTCGTCAAGACGACACCGGCGCGCTTTTCATAGAGCCGGTCCAGCTGAGAAATGTCGGAATTACGCCCGTTGACAGTGCCGTTCGCGGCGACGGCTGGGTCGATATTTCCAGACTGCCGGATGTGACGGCACATTACGACGAGAGCAGCCAGTCCGTTTATTTCACGCTGCCGATGGCGGCACGGGCCAGCAAGCTCATCGACGCATCCGGTAAAAATGACCGGGATAAGGACGAAGAGGCGGAGACCAGGGCCACAAGCGATCTGGGAGGTCTGGTGAATTACACGATTTACGGATCATCCGGTGGCGAAAGATGGTCGGATATTGCCGACTTCAACGGCGTTTCCGCCTTGCTGGAAGGCCGCGTCTTTGGTCCACTCGGCGTATTGTCCTCGTCTCAGGTGCTGAGCACTTCGCAGCTCGACCAGTTCGATACAAGACGGCTCGACACCACCTGGAGCTATTCCGATGAAGACACGCTGACGACCTATCGCGCCGGTGATCTGATCACGGGCGGGCTTGCATGGACACGCCCGACGCGGCTGGGTGGACTGCAAATACGAAGAAATTTCGATCTGAGGCCAGATATCGTGACGATGCCGATGCCGGCCTTTGCCGGTTCCGCAGCCGTACCATCCACTGTCGATGTCTATGTGGATAATATTCGCCGCATCTCGCAGGATGTTCCGGAAGGTCCGTTTTCCATCACCAATCTCCCCGTCGTCAGCGGTGCGGGCAATGCGCGGCTGGTGGTGCGTGATGCGCTTGGCCGCGAGACCGTGTCGGAAACACCGTTTTTTGCCTCGGCGGATTTGCTTGCAAAAGGGCTGGTCGATTTTTCCGCCGAGCTTGGCTTTGCCCGACGCGACTACGGCACCTCGTCCTTTGATTACGATGAAAGACTGTTGGGATCGGCCACGGTCCGCTACGGCTTTTCAGACAAGCTGACACTGGAAGGCCACGCGGAAGGCGGCGTAGACTTCTACAATGTCGGGTTTGGCGGGGTCTTCACACTCGGCAATTTCGGATTGGGTACGGTCTCCGGCGCAACCAGCCATTTCAAGGATGAAAGCGGTTATCAGTTGTCGGCAAGCGTCGAGGCGGAATTGCTCGGCATTCAGTTCGTCGCCCGCTCACAACGCACCTTCGGTGACTACCACGATATCGCATCCGTCTCCGCAAACACGTCAGAAAACAGGAGGATATCGGGTCTTCTCAGCGCGCGTGCCCCGCGTTCCCTCGATCAGATTTCCGCTTCCACCCAGCTGGCTTTCGACGAGACGAGCCTGAATTTCTCCTACACGCAGCTTGAAACCTTCGATGAAAGGAAATCCCGGCTGCTCGGTCTTTCCGCAACACGACGGTTTGGCGAAAACGGCAATATCTTCATCACTGCCTACAAGGACCTTGAAGACGATGGGTCCTATGGCGTTTACGCCGGTCTTTCCTGGACCTTCGGGGGCGGTATTTCCAGCTCCGTCGGTTTGTCATCCAATGCCGATGGCTATTCCGTGACGGCGGATATCGCAAAATCCGAGCAGCAGACCGAGGGAAGTTATGGCTGGCGTTTGCGTGGCTCCATGGGCAACAGCGATATCGTCTCCGCTTCGGGCAGCTATCGCGGCAGCGTGGCCCGCGTGGCGGCGGGTGTCGATCAATTCAATGGCACCACACAGGCCTATGCGCAGGTGGATGGATCGATCGCGATTGCAGGGGGAGATGTTTTCCTTGGCAACCGGATCGATGATGCCTTTGCCGTTGTGGATGCGGGTGCCCCCGGCGTCGAAATCTTGCTGGAAAACCGCCCCATCGGACAGACCAACCGCCGTGGCAAGATATTGCTGCCAAATCTGCATTCTTACGATGTCAACACGATCACGCTCGACCCCGGCAATCTTCCCGTCGATGCGCGTATCGACCGGACGAAGCAGACCGTCATTCCTTCGGAGGGAAGCGGGGCGGTTGTCGATTTCAAGGTGGAAACCGGGGGGCGCGTGGCGCTCATAACGCTGAAGAACGAAAGCGGCGACTTCATCGAAGCGGGATCGACAGGCACGATCGATGACAGCCGCGATTTCGTGGTTGGTTATGACGGACAGGCCTATCTCGACAATGTCTCTGAAAAACACCGGCTTCTCATCACGCAGCCGACCGGTGGCGAGTGCGAGGCGCAGATCGTTCTTGGCGATGCCGCCGAAACCCGCACGACCCTCGAAGCCATTTGCAGGAGCGTTCAATGACGATGCTGACCCGTGCCGGCCTTGCCCTCTCCGCTTTTCTTTTTGCCTCTCCCGTGCTGGCGCAGAGCTGTAGTTTCGGTATGTCGGATATGAATTTCGGCTTCGTCAACCTTACAGGCGGGAGTGCGGTGGACAGTACCGCGACACTGAACATAACCTGTTCCAACCCATTGTTGACGCTGGGCCTTTCCATTCGCATCTGCCCGAACATCAATGCGGGCAGTGGAGGCCAGTCCGGCGGAATTCGCAGGATGTTACAGGGCAGCAACGTGCTCAATTATCAATTATATCAAAATTCCGGGCGAACGACGTCCTGGGGCTCCCTCGCTCAACCTGCGCTCGGATCGCCGCCGCCGATCGATCTGGCGCTACCCCTCCTGGTGAATAATACAAGCCGTACCGTTTATGGCAGGATTGCCGCCAATCAGGCATCTGCGGCGCGGGGCCCATATCTCTCCAGCTTTGCTGGCGCCGAGACCAGCTTCACCTATACATCGTATCTTCTACTTGCGCCGAGTTGCTCCACTGTAACCCAAAACCCCACGCAAGTACCGTTCAACGTCACGGCTGTGGTGGAGCCGACCTGTCTTGTCACAGCTCAACCCATCAATTTCGGCAATCACGGCGTTCTCAGTACCGCAGTCGATGCGACCGGTGCGATTTCGCTGACCTGCACGGCAAATCTCGCCTATAGCGTTGCTCTCAACGGCGGGCTGAGCAACAGCCCGCCGGCTTCGCGGCGAATGGTGCTTGGGGGAGCCTCGATCATCTATGGCCTTTACCGTGACACAGGCCGCACCAATGTCTGGGGAAGTGCGGCCGGGCAGATAGTCACCGGTACCGGAACGGGCAGCCCGCAGACGCTGACCGTCTATGGACGCGTGCCGGCGCAGAATACGCCGGCGCCGGGAACTTACTCGGATACCGTTGTCGTGACGGTGAGTTATTGAGGGCGCGCCTCGGTGCCCGACCAGATGAAGCGTCTCAGGATTTCCCCTGAATACCCTCATGCAGGTGGATGGGCGCATGGTGCAGATAATGCGCCACCTTTCGCTTGGCGGCGATATCGGTCCAGACGAACCGGACATTGTCCTCGCTGAGGCCGGCAGCTTTGGCGATCTCGGCCGGCGGCCTGTCGTTTTCCAGGCCATAGAGGCAGATATCCATCTTGTCGTAAGGCAGAGCGAAATAGAACTCTTCCTGCGTCTGCGGCATGGAATAGGTATCTGTCGTCGGCGGGCGGGAGCGAATTTCCTGCGGAATGCCGAGATGGGCCGCGAGCTGGTAGACCTGCGATTTGTAAAGATGGGCGATCGGCTTGATGTCAGCTGCGCCGTCGCCATTCTTCACGAAAAACCCTTGGTCGTATTCAAGCCGGTTCGGGGTTCCGAGCACCGCGAAGTTCAGGCGGTCGGCGTGATAATACTCGAATTGCTTGCGGGTGCGCTGCTTCATATTCGTCGCCGCGACGATGCCCAGATAGGCTTTCGCCGTGAGACGAATCTTGCGTGTTTCACCTGATGGCGAACGCACGACCAGCGAGGAAATATTATAGGCGCCGGTGCTCATGGCATTGTCGAAGACGATCTTGGAAGTCCAGCCCGGACCATATTCTGGGACGACCTCGCGGATGAAACCGTCGCGCCTTTCATAACACCCCATGGCGGCAAGCGAAGGGCCGATATCTTCCAGCACACAATCCATGCCGAGCATGGTCGCTACCGCCTGCCCCAGCCGCAGGCTTTCCGGGTCGGAATCGTTTTCCGGCATGAACAGGCCAAAAACATTTGCGGCTCCAAGCGCATGAACCGCGAGTGCTGCGCTGACGCTGGAATCGATGCCGCCGGAAAGGCCGAGCACCAGCCCGCGCTTGCGCAGGTCGAAACGAAGCGATCGGCGGATTTTTTCGGCGATGCGTTCGACCTCCGCCGCCGCATCGAGTTCAAGCGGCGAGAAAGGCATGCTGTGTGCGTTGTTCGTCATCGATTGTTCTCCGTATCTTGAGCAGCAAGGCGACGGCTGACCTTGCCGGTATCCGTCGTCGGCAGGAAATCGCGAAATTCGACTATTGTCGGCACCATATGGACTTCCAGATGCCGGGCACAGTGACGCATGACGTCTTTTTCGGTGATCGCCGCGCCGGGAGCGATGACGATTGCCTTGATCGCCTGGCCGAAAACCTCATGCGCAACGCCGATGACCAGAGCGTCGGATACGCCCGGCATGGTTTGCAGCACGGCCTCGACCGCCTGCGGCGCAACCTTTTCACCGCGGGACTTGATGATATCGTCCTTGCGGGCAACGAAGGTCAGATAGCCCTCGGCATCGCAGGTAAAGAGATCGCCGGTATGAAGGCGCATCCTGCCCGTTGCCGCGTCAGTGCGAAGCGCACGGGCCGTTGCCACCTCGTTTCTCCAATAGCCGCGCATCACATGCGGTCCGCTGACGACGAGTTCTCCGGTGGTGCCGGGCGCTACGCTGTCGCCCATCTCGTCCACCACCTCGGTCGAAGTACCGGGTATGGCGATGCCGACCGAGTCACGTTTCCTGTCGAGGTCTTCTGGTGGCAGAAAACTGATGCGCGTGCACTCGGTCTGACCATACATGCGGAACAGCCCGACATGCGGCAGGAACGTCCGCAGCCAGTCGCCATGGACGGTCGGCAGGGGTGCGGCGGCGGCGGTGACGTAGCGCAGGCTCTCAAACAGATTTTGCGACAGATCCCGCGTCTGCATCATGATGGAGAGCATGGTCGGCACCAGCGCGAAACCGGTAATCCGTTCTTCGCGGATACGCTCGAAAATCAGATGCGGATAGGCGAATGATTTTTCGATCACCAGCGTACCGCCGACAAAGACGCTGGAAAGCAACTGGTTGAGGCCATATCCGAATGAAAGAGGCAAGACGCCAAGAAGGATATCTTCCGAGGTATTGCCGAGATAGGAGGTGATCGAACGGACGGCCGCGTCGAGATTGTCATGCGCCAGCATCACACCCTTCGGCTCGCCGGTGGAACCCGATGTGTAGATGATCACCGCCAGATCGGTTTCGGGCAAATTCTGCGGCAGCGCGACATGAGCTTGTTCCAGCAACGCGTCAAAATCGATGCCATCGCCAGAGGGGTTCGAAACGCCGGACACGATGCGCAACAGTTCGGATGAACCGGCGGTATCCGAAACCATCTTCTCAAGACGTGCCTCCGCAACCACGGCAAAGGGCGTGGAGCTGTCCAGAATTTGAGAAAGACGGGCTTCCTTTGTCGACGGATTGACCGGGCAGACGACGGCGCCCGCCATCCAGCAACCGAAAATCGCCACCGCCATGCGCCAGCCATTGTCCATCAGAAGGACGACACGGTCGCCCGGAGTTGCACCGCGGACGATCAGAGCGGCGGCGAAAGCCTCGCTCATCGTCTTCAACTCAGCGTAATTCAGGCGCGTCTCACCAGCCACCAGCGCCGTCTTGCCGGCATGGCGCTCCGCACTTCGATGCAGGTAGTGGTCGATACGCAATTGGCGCTTCCCGAAATTGTCAGGCGGTCTTCATGCGGCCGATGAAGGCCGCGATGTTGTCGATCGTATCGAGATTGGCCGGCACGATATCGGCATCGGCAACGCGGACGCCGTAGCGTTCCTCGATGAAGCTTACCAATTCGAGAATTCCGGTGGAATCGACCATGTCATTGTCGATCAACGAAAGATCGTCACCAAACGGCCGGCTTTCGTCGCCGAACAGAAAGTTTTCGATAATGAAACCGCGAATTTCGGCTTTCGTTCCGGTACTTTCAGTCGTCATATGGAGCTTCCTTCAATGTTTTGCGATGGTGTTGAGGCATTCGAAGTCGTGGCGGCATGTATAAGCTGCGTCGACAATATTCCGACGAAGGCGGCGTTGTCGCGAAAGCCAGTCGCCTGCTTTTGACGCACCTTGGTTTTCAGCTTTTCGACCGCCTGGGCGTTGAACAGGCCGGCGGTCTTGAGTTTATCGGCAGAAAGCACGGTGTCGAGATAGCCGGCATCCGCAAACGCTTCCGCATCCGGTGCCCGATAGGGCTGTTTGGGCCGGCTGAGGATAACATCCGGCACCAGCTCGGTTGCTGCCTGCTTTAGGATATATTTTTCCTTGAGACCGCGCAGTTTCGCCTCGGGCGGGAGCGCGGCGGCAAAGTCCACAACGCGGGGATCAAGGAACGGAAATCGGCCTTCCACCCCGTTGGCCATCATCACCCGGTCGCCTTGGCTGGAAAGAATATAGCCGGGCAAAAGGAATGCGGTTTCGAGATATTGGGCTTGGTGCAGCGGGTGCCAGCGACGGAAATCCTCCGGCAGCTGCGCCGCGAGATCGGCCGCCGCGTCATAGTCACCCAGCTCATCCCTCAAACCGGCGGAAAAGAAGATTTTCGCCGCCGCCGTTGAGCGCAGGCGGGGCCGGTGGGAAAACAGCGGCTCGTCGGTCGCTTCCGCGCCGAAGGAGAAAAACCGGGCCAGATAATCCGGCGTCTGCTGTTTCAGCCCCGGCAGATAGGGGTAAAGCCGCTGGAACAGTTTGGGACGGCGAGAAGATTGCGGCTGGCGGCTGCAAAACCGCCTTACCCGCGCCTCGCGAAAAATGTCATAGCCGGCAAACAGCTCGTCAGCACCTTCGCCGGTCAGCACCACCTTCATGCCCCTGTCGCGTACGTGCCGGGAAAGCAGATAAAGCGGAACGGGCGCGGTGCGAAGGATGGGCGTCTGCACATGCTCCATGACCTGAGGCAGGTATTGCGCAATGTCTTCAGTCGAGCACTCGGTGGTTTCGGATGCGACGCCAAGATACTCGCTCATCGCCTTCTGCCAGATACGTTCGTCGTGCTCAGCACTTTCGAACGCCAGCGAGAAGGTGCGCAGACCCTGGCGGACGTTTTGCGCAGCAAGGGCGGAAACGAGTGAGGAGTCCAGCCCACCCGACAGATAGGAGCCGACCGGCACGTCGGCGCGAAGCCGGATGCGCGTTGCGTCGGCCAGAAGCGCCGTCAGTTCCTCCACCTGGTCATCGAAGCCTGCCGACGGTGCAGCGTCCTTGCCGTCCGGATAGGAAAGCTGCCACCAGCGCCGCACGGTGGATGCGCCGTCGCGCAGGATCATCATATGGCCGGGCGGCAACTCGTGGATGCCGCGAAAGGCGGTGCGCGGCGGCAGCGGGAACCAGAATGTGAAAATCTGATCCAGCGCAACCGGATCGATTTCGGCGGTCATTCCCGGCAAGGCCAGAAGCGCTGCCATCTCGGATGCGAAATAAAACGTGCCTTCATGCCAGGTATAATAAAGCGGCCGCACACCCATCCGGTCGCGGGCCAGCAGCAATGTGTCGTTTCGGGCATCGTGCAGGGCAAAGGCGAAATCGCCGTTGAACTCGCTTAGGCAATCCAGCCCCTTGTCGCGATAGAGATGCAGGATGACTTCGGTGTCGGAATGCGTACGGAACTTGTGACCACGCGCGGACAGTGTTTCGCGCAGTTCGACGTGATTGAAGATCTCGCCGTTAAAGGAAACGGCGAGATCGTCCTCCACCGTGCACATCGGTTGCGCGCCATCGGCAATGCCAACAATGGCCAACCGGGCATGGGCAAGCCCGACATCACCGCGCAGCAGGCTGCCATGCGCATCCGGACCACGATGCTTGAGGCACGAAGCCATCAGCGCGAGGCGCTCATTTGCACGATCGGCCGGCATGTCATGTCTGTAAAATCCGGCAATTCCGCACATTTACTCGCCCGCCTGATCGAAACTATCGCCGATGAGGCGCGTCCAGCTTTCGCCGGAGAAACCGTTGAAGAATGCTTTTCCATCCGTCGCGGACTTGATGAGTTCCGCGTCGCGGGAATGCACGATGGTGGACGCCGCATGGAGAAACGAACATTTCTTGCCGATCATCGCCTGAAGAATTGCCGGCTGGGTGCGGCCCCTTATAGCAACGAGACCGCGCTCATAGGCGTTGCGGATCAAACGGTCGATGACGATCTGCTCCTGCCCCGGCAGAGACATGACCTGCAACGTGCGGCCTATGCCCTTCGGATTGCCGTGGTAGAGAAACAGCCCCACCGCCCTGCCGCCGCGGGCTCTCACGATCCGCTGCACCGGCTCACCATGCAGACGCTTGCGTCTGGCATGCTGGAGCATGGTCAGCAGGCTTTCCTCGCTCCACACCGGGCGGAGCGAAAACTGCCCGACAAGTTCACGCGCCAGATGCGCGAATTCGGCATCGCTTGCCTCTTCGTCGGTAAAGCTGTCCACCTTGTCCGGATGCGATGCATAATAGGACAAGGCCCGCCCGTGGCCTCTTGCCGAAATGGCCCGGTCGATCATCATACTCAACGGCGTCAGCGCGCGGAAAGCGCTGGAAAAGCGCGTAGCGGCGAGCTCGGCTCCCAAGGACGCCGGGCGCAAAATCCGCAGCCAGTCCAGACTGTAGGTGGACAGCAGGTGGCCGCGCATCGTCTTCCACATTTCGGTGGAAACATCGTTGATCGTCTCACCGAATGTCAGGTCCTGGGGACCCGCAAGAACCTCGCGCAAGAGACGGGCTCCGGCAAACGGATCGGTTTCGCGGTCTTCAGCGACAAAGGAAGAGCAGACCGCGGCGTTTATGATCCTGCCATTAAGCTCCATCGCCATGGGCAATACGCCCATAAAACCGGATACGCGCCCGTCGTCGAGCACATAGACCTTGGAGCAAATATCCGGGTTTGTGTTTGAAGTATCGAGGAAAAGCGCGCGCAAATATGAAGTCAGGTCATCCGTCGCGGCGCCATCTTTCTTCCGCAGGACACGGTGAAACATGTCGGCCACGGACACAAGATCATCCGCAATAAATGAACGTATCTGAGGCATAATCGCCGCTTCTTGCCGCACAGGCGTTTAATCGAGAATAGTAATATCACTGCTATTCTGCCGCAGGCGTATTAATCAGAAGTTATGTGTCGGCGCAATTTCTCGTTGATAAGTGCGTTTCGCAACTATTTGACAGTAACCCGAACCCTTCAAGGCGATCGAGTCTGAAGGATTCAGATGACTTTACAGTGCACCGCGAAGGCGGCGTCTTCGCGATGCACAATATTCGAGGATCTGGCCCTTAGTAGTGGACAGACAGGGAATCGATCGGAGTAGTTTTCGGCGGAGCGAACTTTGTCAGGTCTATTCCGTCGACGGCGTTCAAGTACTCGTCCATGCTGGGGGTGCGGCCAAGGATCGCCGAAAGCACCACGACCGGGGTCGACGCCAGCAGCGATTCACCCTTCTTCTCGGCGGTGTCTTCAACGACGCGGCCCTGGAACAGGCGGGTCGAGGTGGCGAGAACGGTATCGCCCTTCTCCGCCTTTTCCTGGTTGCCCATGCACAGGTTGCAGCCCGGACGCTCGAGATAGAGGATATTCTCATACTCGGTGCGGTTGGTGGTCTTCGGCTTCAGATCATCGAACTCGAAGCCCGAATATTTCTGCAGGATTTCCCAATCGCCTTCGGCCTTCAGCTCATCGATGATGTTGTAGGTCGGCGCGGCGACGACCAGCGGCGCCTTGAACTCGACCTTGCCTTCGGTTTTTTCGATGTTCTTGAGCATTTGCGCGACAATCTTCATGTCGCCCTTATGCACCATGCACGAGCCCACGAAACCGAGGTCCACCTTCTTGGTGCCGCCATAATAGGAAACCGGGCGGATCGTGTCGTGAGTGTAGCGCCGGGACACATCGGCATTGTTCACATCGGGGTCCGCGATCATCGGCTCATTGATGACGTCCAGATCCACGACGACCTCGGCGAAATATTTCGCGTTGGCATCGGGGGTCAGTGCGGGCTTTTCGCCCGAGCGGATTTCGGCGATGCGTGCATCCGCCTTGGCAATCAGGCCCTTCAGCGTGCCGACGGCATTGTCCATGCCCTTGTCGATCATGATCTGGATGCGCGACTTGGCGATTTCCAGCGATTCGATCAGCGTATCGTCCTGCGAAATACAGATCGAGGCCTTGGCCTTCATCTCGGCTGTCCAGTCGGTGAAGGTGAAGGCCTGGTCGGCGAGCAGCGTGCCGATATGGACTTCGATGATGCGTCCCTGGAAGACGTTGTCGCCACATTGCTGGAGCATCTGCGCCTGGGTCGCATGGACCACGTCGCGGAAATCCATGTGAGGACGCATCGTGCCCTTGAAGGTCACCTTGACCGATTGCGGGATCGGCATCGTTGCCTCGCCGGTGGCGAGCGCCAGGGCCACGGTGCCGGAGTCTGCACCGAAGGCCACACCCTTGGACATGCGGGTATGGCTGTCGCCGCCGATGATGATTGCCCAGTCATCCACGGTGATGTCGTTCAGCACCTTATGGATCACGTCGGTCATCGAATGATAGACGCCCTTCGGGTCGCGGGCGGTGATGACGCCGAAATTGTTCATGAAGGACATGAGTTTCGGAATGTTCACCTGGGCCTTCTTGTCCCAGACGGATGCCGTGTGGCAACCCGACTGGTAGGCGCCGTCCACGAGCGGCGAGATGACGGTGGCCGCCATCGCCTCAAGTTCCTGCGCGGTCATCAGGCCGGTCGTGTCCTGCGAACCGACGATGTTGACCGTCACGCGCACGTCGGAGCCCGCATGCAGTACCTTGCCCGGGGTCACGCCGACGGCGTTGCGGTTGAAGATCTTCTCGACAGCGGTCAGGCCCTGACCTTCGATCGAAATTTCCTTGTTCGGAGCAAAGACCGGGGTCGGCTCGACGCCGAGGGTCTGGGCGGCAAATGTCTGGAGCTTCTTGCCGAAGACGATGGCGTAGGAGCTGCCGGCCTTCATGAACTCCATTTTCTGGGGCGTGAAGGCGGCGGCAATATCAACCAGTTCCTTGCCGTTCTCGTCACAGAGCTTCTTGTTCTTGGCATCAATCTTCAGGACAGTGCCGGTCTCGACCGAATATTTCTGCTCGAGGATCGGGTTGCCGTCATTGTTGAGGATCGGCTTGCCGTCTTCACCGGTCTTCTTCACCCAGTTCTTCAGATTGATGCCGATGCCGCCGGTAACGTCGACGGTGGTCGCGAAGATCGGCGAGATGCCGTTGGTGCCAGCAACAACAGGGGCGAAGTTGACGAAAGGCACGTAAGGGCTGGCCTGCTTGCCGGTCCACAGCGCCACGTTGTTCACGCCCGACATGCGCGACGAGCCCACGCCCATCGTGCCCTTTTCGGCGATCATCATCACCCGCTTGTCCGGGTACTGCTTTTGCAGCGCGACGATTTCCGCCTGCGCTTCCGGCGTGATCATACACTGGCCGTGCAATTCGCGGTCCGAACGCGAATGCGCCTGGTTGCCGGGGGACAGAAGGTCGGTCGAGATATCGCCTTCGGCGGCGATGAAGGTCACGACCTTGATTTCATCTTCGACATCCGGAAGCTTGGTGAAGAACTCGGCCTTGGCATAGCTCTCCAGAACGCCCCTGGCGACGGCATTACCGGCCTTGAAGGCATCGCGCAGCCGGAACATGTCGGCGTCATAAAGGAAGACCTGCGTCTTCAGCACGTCACCCGCCTGCGCGGCCAGTGTCGCGTCATTGCCAAGCGCTACATCGAGCAGCACTTCGACGGACGGGCCGCCCTTCATATGCGACAGCAGTTCGAGTGCAAAAGTCGGCGTGATCTCCGGGACCACCGTTTCGCCCAGAATAATCTGCTTCAGGAAGGCAGCCTTCACACCCGCAGCGCTCGTGGTGCCAGGCAAGGTGTTATAAATGAAGAACTTGAGGGCATCTGCCCGGTGTTCGCTGCCGGCATCCTTGATCAGTGTAATGATTTCGCCGGTCAGTCCGCCATCGTCAATCGGTTTGGGAGCGAGCCCTTGATTTTCTCTGCTTTTGATCTCAGCCAGGTAATCCAAGTAAAGGTTCATCGCAATCCCAATGTCATGAGGTGTATGGCGCCGAAACGCAGCGCCACCAAACCGTATTGTTGATAGGCCCAGGGTCTTTTATGGGTTTTCGAGTACGCCAACCGAGGCCGGATGACAAGATACCGCATTTCAGTAAAAAAGTGGTAGACCGGATTGAGCATCGATGGGTTAAAAATGACCGGGCGCGTGCCTTTCGAATTGGAACGATGGAAACTCCCGCTTTGGGCCGCTGCCAATCGGTCTTGGTGCCTCTTTGTCAGTAGAAAACTAATACGGCCTCCCCTTCAGAAAAAGTCGTCCCCATACGCCGGGCGTCTTTTCAGGCTTACCTACGAGTACCACCCGACCGGCAATGTCAACGAGATCGACAAGCAGATGCTGTATCGGAGCATGGTTGAGCCTTTGGAGGTCAAGAAGCTGCCCACTCAGATTTGCCAATCTCGACGTATCCTGCAACAGCCGCGTCTTTTCAGGAGCGGGACTACCAAAAGCTCAAATCGTCATCCAGCACCATCTCGAAGATTCAAAACAGACGATTCTGGCCAAAATCGAAGCCAACGGCGGACAGATATGATCTGCCGCCCACAGCTCACGTCCCCACACGGGTTAACGGAAGTAAAAGTCACACGGATGTGACCGGAGACAAGGTCCTGCTTTCCCCCAATGCCATGTCGGCTATCTGCGCCAGTGTCGTCTCTGCATATCGCGTCACAAGCTGTTGTTCGGCAGCGGCATGAGCCGCCTGGATAATCGCGTTGGAGGCTTTCTCCACAGGACAGGATGGATGGTCGTGTGATACGGGCGCAGGCAGGATAAGACCGGCATTCAGGGCTCGCTGAACGTCCAGAACCGTCACCTCTTCCAGTGGCTTGATCAGTTTCCAGCCACCGCCTCGACCGCCTTCGGATGCCACGATACCGTGGTCACGTAAATCTCCAAGCGTGCGCCGAACGACCACCGGATTGGTGTTGAGCATCTGCGCGATCCGTTCGGATGTCTCCCTGCCGCCAAGCAGCCCCATATGGACAAGAACATGCAGCATTCGAGCAAGCCTGCCGTCGGTTTTCATCGTGATCCTTTCCGCAACAAAATTTGTTACGCTATCTTGACGTCAGCATCTTTCCGCAACATTTATAGTTACACGAAAGAAGGAGCGCAATGCATCGCTCAGCCAGTTTTTCTTCGCCGCATCGGCCCCTCGGACATTCCGACCCAAGGCCTTCGGTGAAATGATGGGAAAATTCCAGGGTTAGGAAAATGATCGAGACAATCATCAAGACACGAACGATCGACATGAGCATCCTTGATCAGGGCACTGGTCCCCTGGTGCTGCTCTGCCATGGATTTCCAGAAACCAAGCATGCGTGGCGGCATCAGGTGGCAGCGCTGGCTGACGCCGGTTTTCGCGCCGTTGCGCCTGACATGCGCGGCTATGGCAAAACGGAGGCTCCTGAACAAGCGGATCAATACACGGTCTTTCATTGCATTGGTGACCTCATCGCTCTCATGGATGCCCTTGGTGAAAACGAAGCAGTGATCATCGGCCATGACTGGGGTGCAACCATTGCCTGGCAAGCTGCTCTTCTACGTCCCGACAGATTCAGGGCCGTCGCCGCACTATGCGTGCCGATGATGGGCCAACCTCCGGTTCCGCCCTCAAGGATATTTCCGCAAAATGACCAAGCGCTGTTCTACACGCTCTTTTTCCAGCAGCCCGGCCTGGCGGAAAAAGAGTTCAGCCGGGATGTTGGCCAAACACTCAGCAAGATTATTTACGCAGCAAGCGGGGAAGCGGGACCGCGGCAGCCGGGCGACGGCACTCCTAACCCTTTCGGTATGGTCAGCCGCGACAAGGGCCTTCTCGAAGATTTGCCCCTCCCTGTGGAAATGCCCGACTGGTTACCTCCACAGGACTTCGCCAGGCTCGTCAATGATTTCGAAACCTCGGGTTTCACGGGCGGCCTGAACTATTATCGAAACCTCGATCGAAACTGGGAATTGCAGCAAGCGACAAACGGTCAGACGATCAATGTCCCGGCGCTGTTCATCATCGGCGAACGTGACCCCGGCCTCACTATGCCCGGCATGGAGCAGATCATCGCTTCGATGCAAGATCTCGTCCCGCATCTGATTGGGTCACACATCATTTCCGACGCGGGACACTGGCTCCAGCAGGAGCGAACAAGCGAGGTAACAACCCTCATCCTGTCATTCCTCAATAAAGTCGCCGCAGTTGGCAGTCAAAAGTTGGAATCTGATGAGCAGATCAATTTTTCCACGTGAAGCGAAGGAAATCCCATGACTGACTTCAAAGGACGGCACGTTGGTTATATCGAAGGTGCAATCCGCCAAGTCCCCGGCCTTGAAAGTCTACACCGAATGACGTCGATGTTGCTTGGCGAGAAAGCTCCCCATAACGGCAGGATCCTGGTAATCGGTGCTGGCGGCGGGCTTGAGCTCAAAGCTCTTGCCAACGCTAACAATGGCTGGACTTTCGACGGCGTCGACCCCTCACCCGACATGCTGGCCCTCGCTCGGGATACGACCAGAGACTACGCAACGCGCATAAATCTCCATGAGGGCGATATCTCAGCGGCACCGGACGGGCCGTTTGACGGCGCAGTCTGCCTTCTCGTGTTTCATCACCTCCCATTGGAAGAACGCATCAAAACCCTGAACGGCGTGCGGCAACGCCTCTTGCCCGGCGCACCGTTCGTGCTTGCCCATGTCAGCTTTCCGCAGACCGAGCCGGAACGTTCGCTCTGGATCGATAGGCACATAAGCTATGGCGCGGTGGACGGAGCGGATCCTGCGAAACTCCGGGCGGCAAGGGCCGCAATGCACGAACGACTAACCATTCTGGAGCCGGAGAAGGAACAGGAATTGCTCCGCGAGAGCGGTTTTGATGGCGTCACGAATTTCTATGCGGCATTCGGTTTCAGAGGCTGGGCCTCCTATGCTCAATAGTTACCTGCCTCATGCGGCACAGCGCGCTAGGGTGGAAGCGAAGAAAATTTCCTTATGAATTCAAGGCGAAGCTCTATCCGGTTTTGAGCTCGCTCCGGCGGATTTTTTAACGTGCTCCCCGAATTCGGACGAACGGGAACTGGTCTTTCCGGGTAAAGGCACAACAACTATCTCAAGAAGTAGACGCTTGATCTCCCAGCGCGTCAGACCAGCGTATTGTTGCGCCATTTGTAGCAGGGAGCGGCCAAAGTCCCTCCCTTCTGGCAGGTTCCGTGCTCTCCTCGCTCAAATAGAGATGCGATCTGCGTTTCCGAAGATTACCGCATCTCCATCGAATTTTTCCCTTCTCCCAAGGGAATCGCAAGTGGAAAATTCCAGTTTCAAGCCGAGCAATTTAACGGAAGACCACGTTATTTCGCAATGCCGCCCAAAATAATACTACAAGTATTATTGACGTATCCACAGAATTGAATAAAGAAGTCGCCAATGAATATCGGCCAGTATCGGTGCAATTCTTAGTTTAATGTTTTAGAATTAGTTCATGTAATATTGCCTGACCCAGAATATTGGACTAATATACTGAAGAGAGAAATTCTATGCGCGTATTTGCAGGCAGCCTGTTGATCTCATCGATATTGCTCTTACCCATGCCCGCATTTTCCGGCGTTGCCGAAGGAATCGGCAAGCTCGAGAGCGGTGATGTCGCAGGGTCCGTGAAGGAGTTTCAAACCGCTTTCGAGGCGGGCGATGCTGATGGCGCTTTCTATATCGGCCGGCTCTTCGAGCTCGGCCTCGGCACGGATCGCGATCCGATGCGTGCGACCGAACTTTATGCCGCAGCGGCAGCGCAAGGCAGCGCCAAGGCACAAAACCGGCTCGGCATGCTGTATCTATCTGGCGAGGGCGTGCTTCAGGACTACAGCAAGGCATCGGACTTGATCTGCAAGGCCGCCGATGCCGGTGACGCCAACGGGCAATTCAATTGCGGGCTTCTTTACTCGGACGGCAAGGGCGTCAGTCAGGATTGGGCAAAAGCCCTCGCCTATTGGAACAGGGCCGCAGGGCAACACCATGTGGCCGCCATCAACTATCTCGGACAGGCGGCCCAGAAAGCTCAGGGCGGCCCGGCCGATCCGGGTAAGGCATTCGGATATTTCCAGAAGACAGCCTCGGCCGGCAATCCGCTCGGCCTCTTCGAAATCGCAAAATCCTACGAACAGGGTAGCGGCATCGCCGCCGATCCCGTCAAAGCCTATGCCTATGCCAATCTCGCGGCGGCACGCGGTCTGACGGAGGCTGCCACGTTGCGTGACCGGATTGCGGCAACGCTTGTCGCCGCCGATATTGCGGAGGCCCAGGCGATGGCGCGGGATTGGAAACCGGTTCCCATCGAAAACGCGAACAAATAAGCATGGGCCGGGGTCTCGTCTTTTCCCTGCGGGTCGCAGCCTGCTGCCTCGCCGCCTCTGTTAGTTGGCACACATACGCCGCCGCGCAACCTGCAGCAGACGATTGGCAAGTTACGTGCCCGACGGCGGAGCGCTGTCAGCTTACGCAGGCTCCGGTTGCCCCCGATGGGGGCGTTCCACATTTTCTGATGGCGGTTTCAAAAGCCGATACCGGTCAGCTTTACGGCGTGGTCACCGCACCGCTGTCGGTTTACCTCGTTCCGGGGATCGAGTTCCAGGTCGATCAACGCCGGCCGTTCAAGGCGCTGTACGAAATCTGCGACAATCTGGGTTGCCATGCCGGCTTCAAGTTTTCCGGAACCGTGCTCGAGGCATTCCGAAAAGGCAATTCCGCGCGGTTGCGTATCGCCATCAGCAAGACAAAGGCCATCGACGTGTCCTTATCGCTCAACGGGTTTTCCGAAGGGCTGAAAAAGCTTGAGGAACAGCGGCCATGACCTTGCGCCTCCGATTTCCCGTCCCGCCTTGTTTCGGCCTGCTTGCCCTTATGATTACCACGCCCGTTGCCGGTGCGGAGCTTGAACGCGCCCGCCTCGCCTTTCAGAACAGCCAATATGCCGAAGCCTACGAACTCTTCTCAAAAGGAGAAGCTGAAGGCGACACGGAAAGCGCTTATTTGAAGGCACGCATGATCGAGCTTGGACTTTCAGGCAACAGTGCGTCCCCTCAGTCCGCTGGCGCGATTTATCTGCGCGGCGCAGCCCAAGGGCACGCCCCTTCGATGAATCGGGTCGGCCTGATGTATTTCCGGGGCGATCTGGGGATCGCCCGCAACGACAGACAGGCGCTCGGATATTTCGAGCGAGCAGCCCGCGCCGGCAACGCCAACGCCCTTTTCAACCTCTCCCGTTTTCATCTTTTGGGAACGGGGGTTACCAAAAACGAGGCCGAGGCGCTGAGGCTTATGCGGCAGGCGGCTGACAAGGATCACGTGCTGGCGCTCAACACGCTCGGCGCCATTCTGGCCGGTAGGCCGGATACACGCGACCGCAAACACGCGCGCGCGTATTTCTTGCGATCGGCAGCGCTTGGTAACGCTGTCGGTTTGTTCCAGACGGGCCTTTATGCGCTGCACGACGGTGGCACACGGGAAAATCTACGTCTGGCCCATCGCTATTTCAACCTCGCATCAGCGCGGGGTCATCCCGAGGCGCGACGCGTGCTCACCGAAATCACCGCACAGCTTTCCGAAGAGGATCGCCTGATCGCCCAGTCGCAGGCGCGTGACTTTCGCGCGCAAGATCCCAAGACAGGGGAATAACGATGACCCGTCTCTCGCTTATGTCTTTTTCACCGGTTGCCAGCCTGCTGCTCGGCTTGGCCGGGCCCGCATGGTCGCAAGATACCGAGCGGCTCGGACAAAACCTCGGCGACAGGCTGCAAAACCAGAGCAATGCGGAAACCGAAGCGGAACGCCGGCGGCTGGATCGCGCCCGCGCTGCACGGGACCGGGAGTCCGATCTTGCTGCCGAAACCGCACTGCCAGGGCCAAAACCGGGCGGACCGTGCTTTTCTATCCGGTCGTTGCGCATCAGCGGCCATGAGCCATTCGGCAAGAAGCCGGGAGGCTATTCAGGCCTGATCGGAAAATGCGCCACCGCTACGGATATCGCGGCGGCAGTCGGCCAGATCAACGAATATTATCGGGCGCGAGGCTTCATAACGACGCGGGCTTATCTACCGGTTCAGGACATCTCGAAAGGCGTGCTCGAAATCACAATCGTTCCCGGCCGCGTCGAGGGTTTCGTTTATGGCGACGGACGTCAGGCCGACAGCCGCATCGATGCGGCGTTTCCGAACGCGCGGGGAGATTTGCTGAACCTGCGCGATCTGGAACAGGGGCTGGACAACTATAACGCGCCCCAGTCGGCACACGCCAAGTTTCGGCTCATTCCTGGCGAACAGCCCGGCGGCTCCTTCGTCCAGGTTCTGGCCGAAGACGGCAGACAGTTTTATGGGCGGCTCGCAACGGTCAATGACGGCTTCCGCAGCACGGGCATTGTCAAGACCACCGGCACCCTCGGCGTGGACAATCTGTTCGGCCTCAACGATCAGATCAGTCTCGCGCTCACGAGCACACCGTTCGATGATCGCGACATACGATTTGCGGATGCGGTCGCGGTCAGCGCCAATGTTCCCTACGGCAACTGGCTCTTCGGCCTCGATGTGGGGGCCAGCCGATATCACTTCATGCTGGACGGCATCAATCAGTCTTATCCTGTGAGCGGGCGCACATCGCACGTGTCGCTGACCGCCGAACGGTTGTTGATGCGGGATGAGAACAGCAAGCTTTTTGCCTATGGCGCTCTCAAATTAAGCCACTCTCGCAGCTTCGTCGAGGGATACGAAATCGAGAGCCAGAGACGCGATCTGACGACCGCCACGCTCGGCTTTCGTGCCGAAAGCACCTTCGATTTCGGGCGCATCGATTTCGACATCGGTTCCCGTTTCGGCATCGATGCTTTTGGCGCCAATGTTCCGCCGAAGAGCGCGATTGACCCGCAATTCGATCTATTTTTTGCCCGTCTGGGAGTGAAGGCTCCGCTTGGCGACAGTCCCTTCACCTACAAGGGCACGCTTTCAGGTCAATGGAGCGACGACAGCCCTCCTGGCAGCGAATTTTTCTCTGTTGGAGGATGGGGTAATGTTCGCGGCTTCCACGACGACAATATGTACGGCCCGAGCGGCATCTATCTACGCAACACGTTGGAATGGCAGGCATGGCAGACCCCGGACGTCAGCCTCACCTTCCGTTCCGGCGTGGATGTCGGCTACGTCGAGCCGCTGGCGCTCCGCATCTGGGACCAGAAGCACATCGTTGGCGCGAGCCTTGGGGCTGAGCTGGAATTCGCCGGCGGCCTCAAGCTGACTGTCGATGTCGCCCACGCGCTCGACCGCCCGTCCGATTTCAAAGCCGGCAGGACGATCGGATACGTCGGGCTGGTGGCAAAGTTCTGATAACACTCGGTAAAAGGGGCCGGACAGCCGCCCTTCGATAAGCCGGGACACACCGGACAGCATGCCGGGTCCTCGGATCTGAGACTGTTCGCAAGCACAACCAGAATAAAACAGCCTGCTCGGATGATCCGAACGGGACGGAGAGACTTTGGCCATGAACAGCCTGATCAAACGTTTCATTTCCAGCTTCATGGCTGGGCTTATCGCTTTTCAGCCCGTTCTCGTGCGCGCCAGCGACATCAGCAACGTTCGGCCGGACACCGGCCCCCGCCCCCACCTCGACCAGTCCTACAATGGTTCGGACGTTCTCAACATTGCCCGTCCGAATGACAGCGGCGTCTCCCACGACGTCTATAACCGGTTCTCCGCCGGCGACCTGATCCTCAACAACTCGCCCGTCAATTCCAAGACGCAGCTTGGCGGCTGGATTGAGGGCAATCCCAACTTCCAGCGCGGTGACGCGGCGAAATTGTGGATCGGCGAAGTTATCGGCGGATCCGCCTCTCAATTGAACGGCGTTCTCGAGGCCGCCGGCAGCAAGCTCGATATAGTCCTCGCCAACGAATACGGCATAACGTGCAACGGCTGTGGCTTCGTCAACACAGATCGTGTGACGCTCTCAACCGGCGTCCCCCGGTTTTCTGCGTCCGGCGCCTTCGAAGGACTTGACGTCAGACAAGGCACGGTAACGATCGGTGAGGCGGGCCTGAACCCGGAGACGCGCGTCTCTCTCTCCGACGTCTCCCGCGTCGATGTCATTGCGCGCGCCGCCGCCGTCTACGGCAAGCTGCGGGCGCAGAATCTCAATATCGTCGCGGGCTCCAACGCCGTCGATTACAACTGGAGCTATGATGCCGCCACCGGCCAGGTGAACGGTGTCAGGCCGCTCCTAGGCAAAGGCGACGCACCGGCCCTTGCCGTCGACGTTTCAGCGCTCGGCGGCATGTATGCCAATGCGATCCAGATGATCGCAACCGAACGTGGCGTCGGCGTGCGGCTCGACGGCACCAGGGCGTCCGGCTCGGACATCGTGCTCGATGCCTCCGGACGTCTCAACGTCGTCGGCCAGGGGATCCAAGTAAAGCAGCGAGTCATAGCCCGGGCCAAGGGTCCAATACTGCTCGAAGGCTCCATCATCTCCGAAAACAACGATCTTGTCAGGGTCGAAAGCAGGGACACGCTTACAGTCAGAAAACAGGTCAGTGGCGGCGCAGTCATTCTAGAAGGCGCCGGCGACACCTTTATCGGGGCGGTCGTCAAAGGCCGCGAATCCCTTGACGTTCGATCGGTAGCCGGCAACACGACAATCGCCGCCGATGCGTCACTCACCGCAGCGAAGATCGAAATCGCCGCCGGAAATTCTGCTACGGTTTACGGTTCCGTCAAGGCGGATGAAACATTGCGCATAGCCGCCACCGATCAGGCCGTGACGGCGGACGGCGCGCAGATAGGCGGAAAGAACGTCAACATCGAAGGCGGTACCGTCCACACCGGCGGCCGTATCGACCCGGAAGGCGATCTCACCATCCGTTCGGTGAAAGAGGCGACCAATACCGGCGAGCTTTCCGCCTCCGGCGTGTCGGTCATTTCCGGAACCAATTTCACCAATCGCGGTACCATCGTTGCACGCGATATCGCCAAGCTCGATGTTGGAACACTGCGCAATTCCGGCAAGATTACCGGTACAACCCTGACCGGCGACGCACGTGGCGATATCGAAAATTCCGGCGTGCTGGCGGCAGATGGCGCCATCAATCTCAAATCGGCCGGAGCACTCAGCACCCTCATCGGATCGGATATTTCGGGACAGGACGTTGACCTGTCGGGTGACCGTATCGACCATACCGGCACCCTTGTGGCACGCGAAAGCGCATCCCTCATTGCCGGCCCGGCAGGGCTCGACAATCGCGGCACCATCAAGGCGCAATCGGCGCTTATCGAAAGTGCCGCCGCGATTACCAATGGCGCTACGATAGCGACGGACGGCAAAACAACGATCAAGGCCGCCACCCGCTTTGACGCCCTCGCAGGCTCGGTGCTGCGTGGCGGATCGCTCGTCATCTCCGCCGATACGGTCTCGACAGCCGCTACCATCGCCGGAGTGGATCGGATCGATATCGTCGCCGGCTCTGGCGGCCTCGATCAGAGGGGCACGCTGAGCGGCGGGGTCGTGGCGATCACCTCCACCCAAGGAACGATTGCCAATAGCGGGATCATCTCCGCCGGCACCCTGCTGACTGCCGAGACGCAGTCTGCAATCACCAACGCCGCCGTCCTGATCTCCGGCAAGGACATGCGTCTTTTCGCACGGCAGATATTCAACAATGGCGGCGTCATCTGGGCAAACAATTCCGTCACGCTCGCAGCCAATGCGGGTCTCGCCAAGGCCCAGCTCGTCAGAAACGAAACCGGGCGGATCGAAGCCTTCCAGGGCGATCTCGTGATCAGGGCCGACGAGGTGCTGAACCTCGGCAAGGCGCCTTCGCTTTCGACAGGCCAGATCATCAAATGGACCGAGAAGGGCGAGTCCGAAAAAATCAACCCCCTGGAACAGATCGTCAAGTTGATCGAGCCGACTTTTCTCGGTGCCGATGGCAAGGTGCTTCCACAATATGCCGGCGCCTATGCCGCCTTGTGGGCCGATGTCGTCAGGGGTGGCAAGACGCTGTCCGGTCAAAGCCGGTTGATCCTCAAACAAAGCGTCACGACTGAAAGCGGCGCAAGCCTGGCTGACAATTTCCAAACGCTCTGGTCCGGCATGTTCGCCAGGGCCAACGCCGCGGGCACGCCAGACCCGGCACAAGCCATGCGCGCGCTCGTCAATCCGGCGATATTCGATGCAAATGGGGTGGTCCTGCCCACCCATGCAAGCGCCTATGCGGCGCTTTGGGAAACGCTTGCCAGCGGCGGCAGCACCGTTTCCAATGCGGTGAAAGCGATCTTGAAACCATCCTCGCTGGTGGTTCTGGAACAGAGGACGGACCCCGTGACACGCGTGGTCACGACGATCTATTCCAACACGCTGGTCAACGGCCCTGCCGGCATGTGGGCCGCCATGATGGCCGAAGCGGGCGCATCCTACGATATCGTCAAAATCCTCTATCAGGACCGCTTCGCCAAGGACGGGCGCACCGCCGAATTCGTTGCCGGGCGCAATATCGATATCGAAGCCGGCAAAATCGACAATATCCACGGCACCGTTTCGGCCGGCAAGGATATCCGCATCGTGGCGAACGAGATCCGGAACGAGGCGCTGGGCGCATCGCAGTTCCTTGTCGAGGTTCACAAGAAGCCGAGCTGCTTCACCTGCCATTCAGGCAAAACGGAATTCTACGACACATTCGGCGGACGTATCGAGGCCAACGGAAAGCTCTCGATCCAGGGAAACCTGCAGAACATCACGAGCAAATCCTCCGAGCTTTCGACAGCAGACGTGCTGCAGAAGCTCAACGACTATATCGCGCAGAAGAAGGCCGAAGGCGATGCCGATCTTGCCGGGGTTCCTCCGGCCACGCGCAAGAACTTCGAGTTTCATGAAAACCGGAAGGACGATTTCTCGGGCCCGGTTCAGGGCGACGGAAACGATATCCGCACTGTCAAAAGCGCTGATACCGGCTCCAGCACCACCGTCGATACCGGCACGGATCCGGCCATCACCGCGGTCGATATCGCTGAAATCGCCAACTCGCTGAAACCGCTCGGCCCCATCGATCCGAGGCTCGATCCCACCGCCACCGTCGACATGCTGCTTTCCGCCGGTCTTAACACGCTTGCGGAAACCAACCCCGAATATACCGAATACGCCAACTTCATCACCTCCAACTACATGATGAAACAGGGCCGGCTGGCCTATCGCGACGACATCGTCAACAACACGCAGGAGACGATCCGCACTGCGCGCTCCAAAGCGGAACAGCGCACCCCCGCTGTTCCCGATACTGCCTGGCGGGATAAGGCCGTTCAGGTGCCCGCGCCCGACGGTTCTGGCATGCGTACGGTCTATCCCGCCTCCGAACCGCTGACGCTCAACCCCGGCGGCGCGCTGATCCGCGCAAGCGAGGTCACCGCCGCCGGCGACCGGATCGAGACCAGCGGCCGGATCGAGGGCCACCGCGGCGTCTCCCTCTCCGCCAACACCATCGAGGCCAAGGGGGCGCGATTACAGCCGCCGACGGCAAGGTGTCGCTCACCTCCGGTGGCTCCACCCTGCTCGATCAAACCGTCATTGACGCCCGCGCCGTCGATATCGTCGCCGGCCGCGATTTCACCGGCAAAGCCACCTCGATCTCGGCCCGCGAAAACGCCTCAATCCTTGCAGCCGCTGGCGTCACCATCACCGCGCTCGAGCAGCGGCTCTCCGGCAAGCGCGGCAACGCCACTTACACCACCGTCAGCCATTCCACCTCCTCGCTCAAAGCCGGCGGCGATCTGTCCATCGTCAGCCTCGGCGATCTCACCCTTGCCGGCGTCGAGGCGAAAGCCGGCGGCAGCCTCAGCCTCACCGCGATGGGCGACGTCACCCTCGCCCCGGTCGAAAACAGCCTCGAACTGAAAGACCACGCGAAGAAATCGCGCCTCGATATTTACGAGCTCGACAGCATCGTCACTTCGCTTGCCGGCGGCTCCGATGTCTCCATCACCGCCGGCGGCGGCGCGACGCTCATCGGCACCGATATCGACAGCGGCGGCAAGGTGCGCATCGCCGCCGAAAACGATGTCGTGCTCGCCGCCGCCCAGGATATCTACTCTTACGAGCGCGAGACGAAATCCGGCAACTGGTTCCGCAAGAAGCAGACCCGCGAGAGCGAGACCCGCGTCACCAATGCTGGCACCGATATCTCCGCCAGCGGCGATATCGAGGTGGTGTCCGCCGCCGGCAACCTCGTGACCGCCGGCTCACGCTTCGCCTCCACCGAGGGCAACGTTGCGCTCAAAGCCGTCAGGGGCGACATCTATGCCGGCACCTATACCGATATCTTCCGCAAGACCCATGAAAGCCGCAAAAGCTACTTCGGCGGCCTGTTCAGCTCAAACAGCCGCTCGCTCACCGACAACCGCTTCGCGACAGGCACGGCGGCCCTTGCCGGTCTCGACCTGACACTGGTCTCCGGCGGCGACACGACGCTGGTCGGCACGCAGCTGAAGGCCGGCGGCCGGCTGTCCGTCGAAACCGGCGGCGATTTCTCCATCACCGCCGCCATCAGCAGCATGAGGAAGGAATACTTCTCCCACAGGGTCGGCGCCATCACCATGACGACGATCACCGAGAACAGCTTCAAGGAGATCGCCACCCCCGCCACCCTGATCGCCGGCGGCGGCATCGGCTTCGACATCAGGGGCAAGGCCAGCCTCACCCTTTACGATTACGCCGGCGTCGACAGCAAGGAACTGCGCACGCTCTATCCCGACGAACTGCTGAAGATCGCCGGGCTGGAGCTGATCAGGAAGCCGCTCGCCGACGAGTATTTCTACGACAAGAAGGTGGCGCTCTCACCGGCCTTCAAGGCGGTGCTGGCCATCGTGCTCAGCAACTACATCATCGGCCCGGCGCTGGCCATGTCCGCCGCCACCTGGCAGGTCGCCGCCGCTACCACATTCGTCGTCGGCAGCATCGACGGCGCCGTCTCCGGCAAGTTCGATATCGGCGCCATCCTCAAGGACACAGCCTTCGCCGGTCTGACGGCCGGGCTGACCAGCGCCATCAGCCTCAAAATCCCCGAAGGCAGCCTGCTGAACCAGAGCCTGCTTGGCGGCTTCGGCAACGGCCAGCTGACGATGGGCAACATCCTCAACGGCGCGCTCGACGGCGTCATCAGATCCGGCCTGTCCTCCGCCTTCTACGGCACCGACTTCGGAACCGGCTTCACCAAGGAACTGCTCAACACCGTCGTCAGCCTCGCCATGGCCGATGTGCAGGGGGCGATCGGCGATCTCGGGCTCAGGCTCGGCTTCGAGGACGGCTCGCTGCCCTCGATGCTGCTGCATGGCGCTGTGGGCTGCGCCGCAGCATCCGCCACCGGCGATGCCTGCGCGGCCGGAGCGGCCGGGGCCATGGCGCAATCGCTTTTTGCCGGCTACGTCAAATCAAAGGCCAATGCGCCGAAGCTTGCCGATTACGCCACGCCGCAGGCCTATCAAAAAGCCCAGGCCGAATGGAGCCAACGGCAGGCCAAGCACGCCTCGGTCGTGGGTGCTGCCGCAGGCTACTTCTTCTCGGAGGGCAAGGGCAGCAACGTCTCCGCCGCCGCAGCCATAGCCAGATCGGGGTTCGAGAACAATTATCTTGGGCTGCATGATATCGAGGCCTACAAAAAAGCTTTGGCCACCTGCGAAAGCGCCGCCGACTACAAGGCTTGCGCGAATAGCGTCTGGCAGAATGGCGGCTTCGCCGAAATCTATGTGGCGAACCAGCAGAGCTTCATCGCCTGCATGGCGGCCAACGACTATGCCTGCGTCGACAGACACGTCAACAGCGTTACCGAGGCCCGGACCAAAGCGTTGGAACTGCGCCAACATATGGTCAACCGGATGCCGGCCGGCACGGTCAGCGATCCGAACGCCTATGCGCTGCTGCAGATCGAGGCCTATTACGGCGTTCCCGTCAATGACGCGCTGCTGTTCCGCGACCGCATCTGCGGCGGCGTAACGACGGCGGAATGCAAGGCCAGCCTCAACGATATTGGTGATCTGAGGAACGAGGAGAGTCTCCGAAATCTCGGTCTGCTGCTGCTGGCGGGCACGGCCGGGGCGGCGCTCGCTCCCGAAATCGCAGCCGCCTGCTTTGCAAGCCCGCTGTGCATGCGCGCCATTACCGTGCTCGACACCGCCGGCACGATCACCGCACTGCAAGGCTGCGCCGAGGGCGATGCGATCAGCTGCGCCTTTGTTCCAAAGCTGGGTAAGGCTGGCGGAGTTGCCGATATTGTTGCCGGGGGTGGTAAGGCGGCCAATAGGACGGGATTTGATGACCTTGCCAGATTTCGTGAGGAGCTTGGCTTGCCGCCGGCAGGTTCTGCTGCTGATAAAAGTACATTGGCAGTTGTTGAGGTAAACGGTCAGAAAATCTACGGCATAAACGCTCATGGCCAGCCCATAACAGGTGTAAATGCCATTTCAAGAACTCATGCTGAAATCGATGCACTCAATCAGCTCAAACAGAGCGGCATTAATGTAACCGGTAAAAATCTCACCTTATATGTAGATAGAGCGCCGTGCGCCGCTTGCGGACCAAATGGTGGAATTCGATCAATAGTTGAACAGCTAGGGCTTAATCAGTTGACAATTATCGGTCCGGGAGGGCCGATGATAATAACTCCAAGGTGAAAAATGAAGTTGATCGTGGACTACCGTACTGGCGTACATAACAGCGACGTTGAAATCGCCAATGCAGATCCTCAAGTCACGCTTTCTTGGCTCAAAAAGCTTGATGGGATGCAGCATACCCTTTTAAACGTTAGCAGATTAGATGGCAGCTGTTTGATGGTAGGTGGGGGGCCTCTATGGTATGTTGTTACTCTGGATAACAACAAACAAAATCTAACACTTCAAAACCCAGATGGTCTTGAAACGGAAATGATCGAATTGTGTGCTGGAGGGCAGTACGGTGAATACCCCAAAGCGCTTTGTGTTAATTATGAGCAAGCCTCACAAGCAGTTTCGCTATTTTTTGAAGGAAAAGAGTTTTTGATGCAGTGGCTTTAGTATTGCCGCGCGTTGTAAAATGGCTGGCCTCTTTTTTTCCGCTAGAGCGTTTATGTATTTTTCTGAATCGTGTGCGATTCCCAAATCGGTTTTGTTCTGATTCATTGATGTTGGCTGGATGGAGGCCAGCATCTGATGACCGCACCGATTCAGCCTCGCCATAGCCGATGTGCAAGGGGGTGGCCGAGTTAGAACGTCCGCGCCGCCAGACTACACCAGCGTTCCAATCCATCATATCTGTACTAATAAGTGTAATGTTGGCTCAAACGGCAATCCTGCTTGGACGCCACAGTTTCAGCGATTCTTTGATGATGCAGGACTAAATATCGATAACGAAATTAACAAAATTGCAGTATTGGGGCATCGGGGACCCCATCCTCACGCGTATCAGCAGTATGTGTTCGGTCAGTTGCAAAGCTCGACACAGGGCATCGCCCCGATTACACCTGCCTAAGATCGACAATGTTGAAATTGATAATGCATACTTTGTTATGATTATCGAAACGCAGGTCGATGCCGTTGATGAGGAAAGATCAGAATTTCAAAAATACGAGGTCAATGATCCCGTCCGGCCGGACCGGGCAGGCGAATACCGGTCGTTTTTCAATTTGGTCGTTGACCCTTCGAAGATCGGGGATCACCATATCTTTCGTTTAAAAAAGCACCTTGGCTCAATCATCGTGAGCGAAGAGGTTAAGCGACGCTTTGAGGCGGTCGGAGTAACGGGCGCTGTTTTTGAATCGGTGAACGGCGATATGCGAACCGTGGCGTGATCGATCGCGTCGGCAGCGGCTATTTGGTTTTGCTGATTAGGAACCGCTGACGCTCAATCCTCGCGGCCGCCGGCGTCACCATCACCGCGCTCGAACAGCGGCTTTCCGGTAAGCGCGGCAACGCCACTTACACCACCATCAGCCATTCCACCTCCTCGCTCAAGGCCGGCGGCGATCTTTCCATCGTCAGCCTCGGCGATCTCACCCTTGCCGGCGTCGAGGCCAAAGCCGGCAGCAGCCTCAGCCTCACCGCGATGGGCGACGTCACCCTCGCCCCGGTCGAAAACAGCCTCGAACTGAAAGACCACGCGAAGAAATCGCGCCTCGATATTTACGAGCTCGACAGCATCGTCACTTCGCTTGCCGGCGGCTCCGATGTCTCCATCACCGCCGGCGGCGGCGCGACGCTCATCGGCACCGATATCGACAGCGGCGGCAAGGTGCGCATCGCCGCCGAAAACGATGTCGTGCTCGCCGCCGCCCAGGATATCTACTCTTACGAGCGCGAGACGAAATCCGGCAACTGGTTCCGCAAGAAGCAGACCCGCGAGAGCGAGACCCGCGTCACCAATACAGGCACCGATATCTCCGCCAGCGGCGATATCGAGGTAGTATCCGCCGCCGGCAACCTCGTGACCGCCGGCTCACGTTTCGCCTCCACCGAGGGCAACGTGGCGCTCAAAGCCGTCAAGGGCGACATCTTTGCCGGCACCTATATCGATATCTTCCGCAAGACCCATGAAAGCCGCAAAAGCTACCTCGGCGGCCTGTTCAGCTCAAACAGCCGCTCGCTCACCGACAACCGCTTCGCGACAGGCACGGCGGCCCTTGCCGGTCTCGACCTGACGCTGGTCTCCGGCGGCGACACGACGCTGGTCGGCACGCAGCTGAAGGCCGGTGGCCGGCTGTCCGTCGAAACCGGCGGCGATTTCTCCATCACCGCCGCCATCAGCAGCATGAGGAAGGAATACTTCTCCCACAGGGTCGGCGCCATCACCATGACGACGATCACCGAGAACAGCTTCAAGGAGATCGCCACCCCCGCCACCCTGATCGCCGGCGGCGGCATCGGCTTCGACATCAGGGGCAAGGCCAGCCTCACCCTTTATGATTATGCCGGCGTCGACAGCAAGGAACTGCGCACGCTCTATCCCGACGAACTGCTGAAGATCGCCGGGCTGGAGCTGATCAAAAAGCCGCTGGCCGACGAATATTTCTACGACAAGAAGGTGGCGCTCTCACCGGCCTTCAAGGCGGTGCTGGCGCTCGTCGTCAGCACCTTCATCGCACCCGGCATCGTCGGCGCGATCGCTCCGAACCTCAGCGGCGCGATGCTGACGGCAGCGGAAGGCTTCACCTCCTCGCTGCTCGTCGGAACCCTCGACGGCGCCGTCTCCGGCAGATTCGACATCGGCGCCATCCTCAAGGATGCAGCCTTCGCCGGCGCGACCGCCGGGCTGACCAGCGCCGTCAACATTTCCGATTTCGTCAGGCTCCCCAAGAGCATGACCAACAATCTCATCCCCGGCTTCGGCAACAAACAGTTGACGATGGCCGGCATTCTGGATGCGGGTCTCGACGGCGTCATCTCGTCGGGCTTGTCCTCGGCCGTCTACGGCACGGATTTCGGCTCCGGCGTGCTCAACTCCGTCGTCACCTATATCGCCAACGGCGTGGCAGGCGCGGCCATCAGCGAGATATCCGACAAGCTCGGCCACGGCCGACCCTCACTCGAAAAGCTCGTCGCCAAGGCCACCGTCAACTGCATCGCCGCTGAGGTCACCGGCGCGGATTGCGCCGCCGGCGCGATCGGCTCGCTCGTCACCGAACTCATGGTGTCGGGCATCGATCCTTCGAAGGTCGATGTCAAGGACCTGCGCAACCGCATCAAGCTGGTGAGCGCCATCGCCGGCTACTTCACCTCAGGCGGCAAGGCACAGAACGTCAATGCTGCCGTAAATGCGGCAGTGCTGGACTACGATAACAATGCCGCGCCGCTGCTGCTGATTATCCCTGTTCTGATCGGGCTTCTGACGGCTGCAGATATCGCGCTCACCGTCAACGACGCCTATGACCTGACCAAGGAGGGGCTGGCCTGCGATGCGGGCGACCAGGCCGCGTGCGATCGCGTGGGTGAGATGGCGCAGCAATTCGCCATCGAAACCACTGTGGAGGCAACGGCGGGCGCGATCGTCCCCGGCTCCAAGGTCGGCATGAAAATCATTGCCGCCCTGCGCAAGAGCGGCAATGAAAAGATCGTCAAGGCGGTCGACGAAGCCGTTGACGCTGCGCGCGGGCCAGCGAAAGGCAACGACACCGAATTTAAAGGCGGCACTCATAAAGATACTTCGCAACCTGCTGGTGACAAATTAGATAGCCACCACTGCCCGGCGAAAAAATGCTATGCAGGGGCTCCGCTTAGCTCAGCCGATGGCCCTGCAATCAAAATGAAACCAGAAGATCATGCCCTGACAAAGAGCTATGGCAGCAGTTTAAAGGCGCAGGAATATCGCCAAAAACAAAAAGTCCTCCTTGAACAAGGAAAGCTTATGGAAGCAATACAGATGGATATTGATGACATACGGAGCATCTCAGGCAATAAGTATGACAGTGCTATCGCGGAAATGATCGAATATGCTAAAACGCTCAATCCGCAAGATTTTATCCCGAGGTAAAGCAGCATGAATCTTCATCCGTTTGAGAAAATTTCACACATCTACACTGGAAATATCTACAAAGGCACACAAGGATACGTTGACATTTGTGCCGGCGAAAAATTCCTCGAAGTCGCTAGAGATTTTCACAACCACAACGTTTTTGCAAAATCGGATGATTTTCCGACGAGTATAATATCAAATAATTCCGTTCATGTTTACTATAACGCTGAAGGAAAAGTAATTGGAGCAGAAATATTTACAAATCTTAATGGAAATAATGAATTCAACTTTATTTGGAATAGTTTTGATTTATTTCAATCCACAATGAAAGATGTCGCAAATGGCTTGAAGTCAATAGGAATAAAAACGTCCATTGAAGATTACGGAATTTTCGTTCCAGAACTTGGACTAAACTATTATTGCAACGATATCCAAGACGACTTGGATTGTAAAATCGACTGCGTCTACGTTACGTTAAACAAAAACAATTAAACAAATCAACCTTTTGCCCAACGACGCTCCCAATGTCATTTTCGGTGACCCCATGAAGCTAATCCCGTTTGAGAGTGTAATAAGTATCCCGACGGGTGGTCGGCGGAACGAAAAATACCACACTTATGACTGTTCCTTTGTCGAATGGCGTAAAGGTGACCACAATCCCCGACCTGTGGGGAAGAAACGTCGGCGGCCTTATTGAAGTCAAAAATGTTGAAGCGCTCTCAAACTCAAACCAGTTGCGCGCCCAAATCCGAGAGGCATTGAAGACTCGACAGCCACTAAACCTTGTCTTAAGCCCGAGAACGCGGACCGTTTCCCAAAAGCTTGTTGATGACATCAAAAAACAGGCGGCGAGGTTTATGTCTACAACCCCGCAACCAATGATATGATACCGTGGATAAATCCATGACATATGATTTAAAGATAGAAATTCACACACGGAAAGATATTTCGTCGTGGGAGACCGGACATGCAATATTGTCGGTTCCCTTCTCGAAAGCCGAATTGGCACCGCAAAGAGTGGCGACGCTCGGCGAAGTAACGTCAAGACACGGCCATAATGTTGAGAGCATTGAGGAATGCGAACCCCATTGGGGCCTTAAGGGTACATTTCGCTTCGAAGATGCGCCGCGTGACTTTATGGTGCCCTTCAACTGGAAAAGAAAAAATGCCGCAAAATCCTATGGCGACATTGATTTCTCAAATTCAAATGATAATTTACTAAGAAATTATTCCGCAATTTCCTTTTATGCCAAGTACAAAAAAGGGTTAGATTGGCTTGGATTATTTCGCAACTGGTGTGAGATAGCTTCGCCATTTGCGGCAATTTTGCACCCTTTCATTCTCGAGGATGGGCTGAAAGGCAACGTGAAGAGCGTTATGGAATACAGCAATGAGGAAGACTTCCTGCGACAGGCATGGTCGCATTTTTTGAGCGGTTGGCTTTATACCCAGTTTCGATTTGGGGAGTTGAACAGTTTGAGGTCCGGCCTGACCAATCTGGGATGGGCATCTTGGTTCGGAGAAGAATTCGCCAATGAAGTCGATGAGCGGGCAATATCTGCCGCAGGCTTTCCGGTTTCAAAAATCGGCAATGGCTATCTGGTGCAAGTCACGAACCAGATGGAAGACGTGAAGGGCAACTTTCCCTTGTTCTCAAAACGCCGGGCCGAACTGAAATCTCTCTTTAGACCGGGCCTGTTCATGATCGCGGACGAGCCAGCGAATCATCTAAACACCAGTCACGCGGAGGTTGGATAGCACAAGCGTATACGCCTTATTCAACAGATAAAGCTTAGCTCTCCGGCAAGCCTGGCAACGCCGCCTATACCACCGCCAGCCATTCCAATCCGCCACCCCCACTCCTTGCAGCCGACCAAAAAGCACCGGCTGCAACCGCAAACCTAGAATGAGCCTGCGAAGATTTCCGCCAGTCGTTCCATGCCGGCCTGATCGTCAGCATCAAACCGTGAAGGCAGCGGGCTATCGAGATCGATGACGCCTATCGTCTCACTACCTCGAAAAATCGGGACGACCAGTTCCGAGCGCGAGGCTGCGTCACAAGCGATGTGGCCAGGGAAGGCGTGGACATCGTCAACCAGGATTGATGACTTCCGCTCAACGGCGGCGCCGCAAACGCCACGGCCGACGGGGATGCGAACACAAGCAGGTTTGCCCTGGAACGGTCCAAGAACCAGTTGCTCGCCCTTCAACAGGTAGACGCCCGTCCAATTGAGGTCAGGCATCGTCTGATAGATCAGCGCCGACATGTTGGCGGCATTGGCGATCATGTCCGTCTCTCCCGCGAACAAACCTTGCAGCTGCTGGGCGAGCTCGCGGTAAAACCGGGTCTTGTCGGCAATGACGATCGGCGCCGCTTCAAACATGTCTGCCACCTTCCTCAAATCGTCCCGGCTGACGGCTGATATCAAATACCGTTCTTGGCGACCAGCACGGGTTTCTCGCGAAAGTCCTTTGCAAACAGCTTGCGCAGGTTTTCGAGCTTTGGCAGGTCGTTATAGACGATGTAAGGATAGGTCGGATTGTTCGTCAGGAAATCCTGGTGGTAGGCCTCGGCGGGATAAAATGCATGGCCGGGCTCGATGGTCGTCACGATCGCCGCGTCGTAAAGACGTGCTTTGTTGAGCTGGGCGATGTAAGCTTTCGCGACACGGCCCTGATCCTCGTTTTCGGGAAAGATGGCGGAGCGATATTGCGTGCCGATATCGGGCCCCTGCCGGTTCAGTTCGGTTGGATCGTGTGCGACGGAAAAATAGATCTGCAGCAGATGGCCATAGGTCACCTGCTTCGGATCGTAGGTTACCTTCACCGCCTCCGCATGGCCGGTCTTGCCGCTACCGACCGACTCGTAGTTTGCCGTCTGCTTTGCGCCACCCGCATAACCGGAGACAGCGTTTTTAACGCCGCTCACATGCTGGAAGACGCCCTGCACGCCCCAGAAACAGCCGCCTGCAAAGACCGCCGTTTCGGTGGCTGCAGTACCTGGGGAAACATCTGCCGCAGGCGCCGGAAGGGCTATGCCTTCCTGTGCCGATGCGACATTCAGACCTGCCAGTATTATCGCGGATCCGATGGCCAGCCTGGCCGTTACCGCTTTCCAGGCAAACATGCGTCTCATGACCTTTTCCTTTCAACCGAAGGTGAATGCATAGGCTTCCGGACCAGCGTCCAGAAAGCGGATTTCGAATGTGTGATCCTCGACCGGACCGTTCTGGCGGACGAGTTGATAAAGGCGCTGTTCGGTAATGGTGCCGTTTCCTTCAGCGTCGATATCCATGCCATGATCGCCACGCGGCGGTTTACCATCAATCGTGACCTGGAAGCGAACCGGCTTGCCGTCTGCACCCGGACCAAGAACCAGATGCAGGTCCCGCGCCCGAAACCGATAATAGATGCCGCCACCGCTGGTATTCAGCGCCGCATGTTCGGCGCCGACGGTCCAGTTGCCTGTCAGGCCCCATTCATTGCGCCGGGGCTTTTCCTCGATATAGGCATGGGCCTCGTCGTTGACGATACCGCCTGCACCGATGAAGTTCTGCGCCCGTTCGTAACCGACATAGGTTTCCGGCGATTGCACGTCGGCCGTGTCGGAGGCCGCCTGCGCACCGCCCGCATTGACCGCAACGATATCCGAGCCGACATCCGTCTTTCCCGCTTCTGCGAGAAGCTGCTGGATGACGCGCTCCGACCGGTCATAGTCTCCCTCACCGAAATGATGGTAACGGACCTGCCCCTTTGCGTCGATGAAGTAATGCGCCGGCCAATATTGATTATTGAATGCCCGCCAGATCGCATAATCATTATCGACGGCCACGGGGTAACCGATGTCGAGATCGGCAATTGCCTTTTTGACATTGTCGATGCGCTTTTCAAAAGCGAATTCCGGCGCATGCACGCCGATCACGACAAGTCCCTGATCCCTGTATTTCTCGGCCCAGGCGCGGACATAGGGGATGGCCCGCAGGCAGTTGATGCAGGAATAGGTCCAGAAGTCGACAAGCACGACCTTGCCCTTCAACTGCTCCATGCTGAGAGGTTGCGAGTTCAGCCATTCAACTGCGCCCGCAAGCGACGGAACGGTTTCTTCTACCGGAAGCTGTTCTGCGGTGGATGTCGACGGCTTGCCCAGCATCATCGCGTTCGAGCCGCTCATCGCGGCAGGATTGCCGGACATCATTGCCGGGCTGTTTGCCTGCATGGCAGGATTGCCCTGCATCGCGCCGCCTTGCATCGTGCCACTCTGCGCGGCATCCTTCGGCATCACGGTCGACGGCTTCATCGCGCCGCCTTCGGCCATATTCTGGCCGGGCCTGCCGCCCAATCCGTCAATCAGCTTCTGTTCGAGCACCGATGTGCTGGCAAGCGACGCCTGCGTCAGGAAGCCGGTATCAAGGCCGAGCCCGATTGCGGCGACCGCGACAAGCACGGCAATGCCAAGACCACGCCGGATCCATTCCCCCGCCCCGATCGAACGTTTCATTGCCTGGAAAACCCGTCCGCCGATCAAAAGCGCAAGCATCAAAGATGTCGCCGCGCCAAGCGCGTAGGCAAGCAGCAGAACCGAGGTTCCGACATTGGCGCCCTGCAGTGCCGCTCCGGTGAGAATGAGGCCAAGGACCGGTCCTGCGCAGGGGCCCACAGGAGGCCGGTGGCAACACCGAGGATCAACGATCCGACAATCGCCGAGCCGCGACTTGTTTCCCGGTCTGCTGATTGCGAAAGCCTCGCGCCCAGCGCCACCAGCGGCCGCGTCAGACGCTCCGACAATGACGGGAACAGCAGGAATAGGCCAAAGACCGCCAGCAGCGTGATGGCGGCCATCCGTCCATACTCATTGGCTTCGACCGCCCAGCCACCCCCAACTGCGGCGAGCGTCGCCACACCGGCAAAGGTCGCTGCCATGCCAACCAGCATGGGAAGAATGCTGGTCATGAACGGTCGGCCGGCGCGCGCGAAAACAAACGGCAAAACCGGCAGGATGCAGGGGCTGACGATCGTCAGCACACCGCCGACATAGGCGAGAAGAAAGAGTAACATCGCAATATTCCCTGTCGGTCAGGCCGACGCCGGATGGAAATTCAGCGCCACGCCGTTCAGGCAATAGCGAAGGCCCGTGGGCTTGGGACCATCATCGAAAACGTGACCGAGATGGCCGCCGCAACGCGCGCAATGGACCTCCGTTCGCACCATTCCAAGAGAGGCGTCCTGCGTGGTGCCGACCGCGTTTTCCAGTGGGGCCCAGAAGCTTGGCCACCCGGTTCCGCTTTCGAATTTGGTGGTCGAGGAAAACGCCTCCTGATCGCAACCCGCACAGGCGAAGTTGCCGCGGCGCTTTTCATGCAGCAATGGGCTGGATCCCGGATATTCCGTGCCCTCTTTCCGCAAAACCTCATATTGATCCGGGGTGAGGCGTTTACGCCATTCCTCATCGGTCAACGTCATGGGAAAAGAACCCGTCGCGGCAAACGCCCGCCCACCACCGAGCTGAAGTCCAATCGCTACGAATGCTGCGCCTTTGAGAAGCTCTCGTCTATTCACCATTGCTCGATCCTCCCGTTGAACCAGTTCTCAGAGTATTTACGAGGGCGAAGCCGAGGAAGTTACAGCCCTCAGAGCACATGTTCGTGATCGTAAGGCCCGCATATTTCCGCCCCTCTGGACTAGCCGTTGCTCACGCTGTTTGTCGTCCGCCATCACGACCCTGTGTTGATGCAGCATATAGCCGCCGATGCACTCTCTGGCATCGATATATTTTGCGCGATATATCGATGCGTAATCCCCTGCCAAATGCGCGGACAGCGAGAGTAACCAATCATGACAAGTCTAAACCCTGTCAGCATTGAGCCGATCGTAACCTGCCCTCGGATCGATTTAAGCCTACTCGCTTCCAGGACAAGGGCAAGTCGCACAATAATCGAGTGTCTCCAAGAGATAGCGGATACAGCATACGCGGCGCAGACGTTTGGGCCCATCATCTTTTATGGGATAGACAATAGGCCGATGAAGTGGGTTGCGAGTCCCGTCAGAAAGACGGCTTGTCTCAAGAAGCCCGAACGCATGGTCCAGACCGCTTGTTCTGGATTGCAGAAGCGCTTCGCAACTGCGCGCAGTTCCCTCGAACATGTTGCCGGCATTGCTCCACAGGACGTTGCGTGAAAGGCCACTCGCATCCGCAATCGCGCTCACGACCACGGCCAGATTGTCCCTGACCAGAAAGTCGAAGCGCTCTTCCGGCGAAGCTGCAGCAACAGGACCACCAAAGGACGAGAGGCGCACCGAAACGATGTCACCATCATCATTCACCTCAAGGCTTATCTTCTCGGGCGTGAGCGGGACACGCCAATCGGCAAGGATCGCTGCAGCAACCGCTGGCTTCACAATGGAGGCAAAATACCGTTTGGACCATTCACTCGCGACTGCTTCGTAAACGGGGTCGCGCCCATGTCGGCGACCATAGTTCCTGAGTAGCCTCTCGAAGCGACGCGGCTCCAGAAGCTCGGCAAGGAGAAGATCGCCACGCCGTTTTCGCTGAAACAGCGAACGGGAACCGACAGGGGTCGATTGTTCAAAAAGGCAGCGTAATATTTCTGTCCGCAGCATCAGCCGTCCAGCAACTTCAATCGAACTGACTGGTAATCTCGCCGACCAGCTTCTGCAATGACGCCGTCGAGCCGAATGGCCAGGTCGTGGCGCCTGCCACCATGACATTGCCTTGCGCGACGATCGGGAGTACCGGCCAAAGTGCGGCGTTGCGGAGGTCGTCCGGTATCGACTCCGACAGGATGAACAGGGTGCACTGACCATCCAGCGCGGCGAGCCCTTCGAGGTCGATTGTCGTAAAGCCGAATGGTTGCGGCGGCAGGTCCATGGCGGCCGTAAACCCTATCCTCTGCAACAATCCGGCGATGGCCGAGTTGGGAGCGAATATCCGCAGACGCGGCACACCCGGCAGGGGCTGGGCCACGATCAGCTCCCGCCCCGAAACCGTGCTGCCGAGCCGGCTCTTCAAAATCTCCATGCTCTCATCAAACCGGGCCAGCAGTGCGGCGGCTTCATCCGCCCGGGCAAGTGCCGCCCCGGCCTGAGTGACGCTGCGATAGACGGCCGCCAGCATGTCGCCGTCGGCAGCCTGATCGTCAATCAGATGGGTCGGGGCGATATCGCCGAGTGCTGAAGCGAGTGATGCGTGGCGGAAACGGGAAGACAGGATGAGATCTGGCTGCAGCCTGCGAATGGCTTCAAGGCTCGGTTGCTGCCGCCGCCCGACATCGACAACATCACCAAGCCGGTCGTTCTCGACATTCACCCAGGCGCGGTAACCGGAAGGCTCCGCACATCCAACCGGCGGAATTCCAAGGGAGAGCGCAATTTCAGTGGCGGTCCATTCGAGGGTAACGATACGCCTCGGCACAGGCGCCGCAAACGATTTCGGCGTGGTGGCCAGAGCCACCACGCCGGTTATGAACGATCGTCTGCGAATTGCTGTTACCATTTGACGCTCACCGTGCCGACCACGGTCAATCCCTGACCGTAATAGCACTGTGTGGTCGTGTTGCAGCCGGCGACATAGGTCTTGTCGCCAAGATTATAACCATTGAGCTGGAAAGAGTAGCGATCATGTTCATAACGGGCGAAGGCATCCACCAATGTGTAACCCGGCACGAAGAATGAATTCGCCGTATCCCCTGCCGTCTTGCCGACGTGACGCGCACCGACGCCCAGGGTCAACTTCCCATCCCAGGCATCCGGCATCGGAACGTCATAGCTGACGAACAGCGACTGCTGCTGCTTTGGAACCGTATAGGGCATCTTGCCGACCTGCGTTGCCGTTTCGCTCCGCGTGACTTCCGGGTCCTGCCAGCTGGCCGCAGCCGTCAGATTGACGCGATCCCAGAGCGTCGCGTTTGCCTCGAGTTCAATACCGCGGACACGCACTTCGTCGGTCTGATAATAGATGCCCGCGATGCGGTTTACCACGTTTTGCTGGGTCGCCTCGAAACCGGAAAGCGTGAGGCTGAAGTCCTCTCCCTCAGGCGCGTATTTGACGCCCACTTCCTTCAATTCGCCCGTCGTGGGCTTCAGCGGATCTGCCGCAAGCGTCAGGACCGGGGCAAACGAGGTGGAATAGACGGCGTAAGGAATGATGCCGTTGTCGAAGACATAGGCGGCCCCTACCCTGCCGGTGAAGGCACTGTGATTTCGCCTGTATTGTGTGGTGATACCGCTGGACAGGGCCGTGCTGTCGGAATCGTTGTCCACATAATCCTGACGTCCGCCGGCCGTCAGTCTGAAGCCGCCGATCTCGATCTGATCCTGAAGATAGATGCCCACCTGACGCTGCGTCTGGTCGAGACGTGTCGTCAATGTCGCCGGGGTCACGCCGATGTTGTAGACCGGATTGAAAAGATCGAGTGTCGGGCCAGCACGCGAGCCGGTATCGTTGACGAGGTTCTGCCATTGCAGGTCGACACCGCCAAGCAGGGTGTGGCTGACGGGACCCGTATCGAACTTATATTCGAGATTGGTATCGAGTGCGGCAGCGTTGAGCGTCGGCTGCGCATTGTAGACCAGACGGGAAAGCGTGCGCTGATTGGCGGCAAGGCCGTTGCCGAACAGGTTCTGGTAGTTAACGTCGAGATAGGAATAGCGGAAATTCTGCCGCAGCACGAGATCGTCGCTGAAGGCGTGCTCGAAACGATATCCGACATAGGCCGTTTCCTTGTCGTAGATCGCAAGCGACGGATCGCCATCGGAGAAATTGCGGGGGATCGTCAGTCCAAGTCTGTTCGCATAGACACTGCCAGCGGCCGGAATGAGCGACGGCACCTGGCCCGCATCATCCTTCATATAGGCGCCATATACCGTCAGGCTGGTATCCTCGTCCGGCGACCACTTTACCGTGGGGCTGATGGCGACACGGTCGTTCTTGCCGAAATCGTTCATCGCGTCGCTGTCACGAAGAACACCTTCCAGCCGGTAGCTCAGGCCAGAATCGGTACCGATGGGACCGGTCGCATCGAAACCGATCTCCTTCTGATTATAGCTGCCGAAACGCGTATAGAGTTCGCCGCCGGCAACATCTTTCGGGTCCTTGCTGATCATGTTGACGACACCGCCGACATTCGTCTGACCGAACAGTGCCGAACTCGGTCCACGCAGGACCTCCACGCGGTTCAGGAAATACGGCTCCACACGAAAGCCCGCATAACCGCCGGTCTGGTTGGCGATCTGCGGCACCCTCAGCCCATCGAGATAAAGGTCTGCGGCAAAGCCGCGAATGGTAAAGTAGTCAGAGCGCGGGTCGTTGCCATAACGCTGGCCGTTGACGTTCGAGCTATAGAGCAGACTGTCCGCTACGGTCTGCACGGCACGATCGGTCATGGCACCCCGCGTAATGACGGAAACCGACTGCGGCGTTTCCGCAACGGGCGTGGATGTTTTCGTTGCAGAAGCGGAATCCCGCGCCACGTAGCCGCGCTGTTCAACGCGCGCGCCCTTGGCCGCAGCCTTTCCCTGTACCACGATAGGCTCGAGCTGCGTGGAGCCGTTGGCATCCTGCGCAAACGCCACTGCCTGTCCGGCAATCACGCCCAATGCGACGCCGGACGTCAGAATGAAAAGCCGCGCGCGTCTGGAGGAAAAAGCAGATGGCTTGCGTGTTGTGAGGCCGGTGTGTTGCATTATGCGGAACCTGTGATGTGATTGCTGCCGGAGCGGGTAAAGACCTCGGAGTTTTCCGCCACAAAGCCATATCCCGCCGCATTCGGCCGCTTAAGTAGACTTTTTTTATCATCATTGTCAGGTCAAACTTGATCGCAGACGGGCCATTAAATGGCCTGAATGAACCAAAATAGCGAAATAACCAATAATCGGGCCATCTTTTCCTTTTGAAAAAACAGATGCGTGCCGCTATTGCTCCCATTCATGACAATGCCCACCAGGTTTTTGGTCCGGCTGCGTTGGGAGATACGATGAAACAGCCGCAAAAGGCCGTGGACCTTCAAAATGTGCCAAGGCCCGTCGCGGCAATGGCGCGCATATATGAAAAGAGCGTCGATTTCGGCTGGCACAGCCATCGGCGCGGCCAGCTGCTGCAAATTGTCGACGGTTTCATGACCGCTCGCACGCCCGACACCTCATTCATCATTCCGAGTGGATATGGCCTGCTCATCACCCCCGACATTCCCCATGCGGTGAGGTCCCATGGACGTGTCTCCATGCAGTCGCTTTATATCGAGCCCGAACCCGGCCTGACATTGCGCTGGGAGCCGACGCGCGTCATCTCCACATCCGTGCTCCTGTCGGCGGCGGTTGGATCCTTTCTAGAACAGCCGACGCTTTATGATGAAGATGGCCGCGGTGGACATCTGGCAGCCCTGATCCTTGAAGAGATCGCCAATGCGCAGGAGGGTCCTTTCGCGCTTCCGATGCCAAGCGACAAACGCCTTCAGCGCTTGTGCCGGGACCTGTCCGAAACACCGGCGATCGACCTTGATATCGACCACTGGGCCGACAATCTCGGCATGAGCCGCAGGACCATGACGCGAAAGTTCCGCACTCAGACCGGCATGAGTTTTGCCGAGTGGCGACGCCGCCTGCGCATGGCGCATGTGATGCGCAGGCAGGCGGAAGGAGCGCGCCTTGAAGAGGCGGCAGCGGATGTCGGTTATCGCAGCCTGTCATCGCTGCGAAAGGCGATGCGCGAGGTTGCAGTTTGAACAGCACCCAGATTGATATGCCCGCTGCGCAGGCGAGCGGTTTGAGCGTCGCCTACGATCGGGCCCATGCTTTACGCGACGTCGACATTCAGGCGCAGATGGGGCGCGTTACCGTCATCTGCGGGGCGAACGGGTCTGGAAAGAGCACGCTTCTCAAATGCCTGGCAGGGCTGGAAATACCGACGGCCGGCAAGGTGCAGCTCCTGGGGCGAGAGCTATCGGAATTGCGCCGCCGCGATATTGCCCGACAGGTTGCCGTCATGGCGCAGTCGCCTGAAATTCCGGTCGGTCTTACGGTCGAAGAGCTGGTCGAGCAGGGTCGTTACCCACACCGTCCCTGGCTTGGACGCCTTTCAGCCACTGACCGCGACATCATCGACAGCGCCATCAGGAGGGTCGATCTGCAGCACCTGCGCGCGCGCCAGCTTGCGACACTGTCCGGGGGCGAAAGGCAGCGTGCCTGGGTTGCCATGGCACTGGCGCAGCAACCGAGCGTGCTGTTTCTGGATGAGCCGACCAGTTTTCTCGACATCCGCCATCAGGCTGAACTGCTGACATTGCTGAGACAGCTCAACCGGACGGAAGGCCTGACGATCATCGCCGTGCTTCACGATCTCAATCAGGTCATGGATATCGCTGATGATGTAATATTGATGCGCAAGGGGGAAGTGCTCACCACCGGTCCTGCAAGGCAGGTGCTGACAGCCGACCTGCTGCAACTGGCGTTTGGCTGCAAGGTTGATCTGGTTGCGCATCCCGGCGGTGCCGACCGTGCCTATTGCCTGATCGACTGGATCGGCGCTGCCGGCAGTCCGCGCGATCATCAGGCATCCGAATGAAAATGTCGCTCCCGTCTGCCGGCTCGCACCGTCTCACCTCGGCGCTTCTCTTGCCTGCTGGCATATTGCTTCTGTTCGTCCTGGCGGCACTCGACATGCGTCTGGGAAGCAAGCTGATCGGCTGGCACGACATATTTGCCTTCACGACACGCCCCGCCACGCTGGCCCAGGCCATTCTGGAAACGAGCCGTGCTCCACGCGTGGTTGCGGCGATCCTGACCGGAGTCGCCCTGGCCCTGGCAGGCTCGGTTTTCCAAAGCGTGCTCAGAAATCCCCTGGCTGCGCCGGATATTCTGTCCGTCACCAGCGGCGCACAGCTCGTTTTGGTCATATCCACATTGTTGCTGCCGATAGCCATGCCGCCGATCATGGCAACGACATTGGGCGGCCTGGCAGGAGCCGCGGCCTGCATCGCGCTGGCCGGCGGGTTCCGCGCTCCGCCGGGACGGCTGGCTCTCGCGGGCGTTGCGATTTCCCTCTGCTTTGCCGCAATCTCTTCCGCAATCGTCCTTCTCGCCGACGACAGGGCTTCCGGTCTGGTGCTCTGGTCTTCCGGTATTCTTGACCAGACCGGATGGTCGAAAGTCATGGTTGCCGGCCCGGCCATTCTTTTGTCTTTTCTGGTGCTGATGGCGCTTGCGCGGCCGCTCGACCTGCTCGGCCTCGGCGATCAGGCATCAGCGAGCCTCGGGCTGACACGAAGCGTTACGTTATCGGGCATCTTTGCCGGCGTTGTACTGTCCGGCGCTGCGGTTACGCTTGCAGGCCCGATTGGTTTCATAGGGCTCGCAATCCCGAACATTCTTCGGGCGCTTGGCATCATCAGGCACCGCTTTCATTTGCCTCTCTCACTGATCTGGGGAGCAAATACGCTGCTTCTTGCCGATGTCATCGCACAGCTTTTCGGCACCAACGGTACCATTGTCCCCACCGGCATCATCGTCGCCTGCTTTGGAGCGCCGGTCATGCTGCTTCTGCTGCGGACCTCGAGATTGGGGGCAGAGCGGCGCATCGGCTCGCCTTCGGCGCTTAGGCTCCCTTCCCTTCCCCTGCTGATCACGATTTTGACGGTAACTTCGCTGGCAGGTATCGGCGCAGCGCTGGCGATTGGCGATGGTGTCTCCCTGTCAATGACGGACATTGCTGCGAACCTCGATATCCGGGCTCCGCGTTTACTTGTGGCGCTTGGCTGCGGTGCCCTGCTGGCAGCAGCCGGCACTGTCTTGCAGGCCGTGACGCGCAATCCGCTTTGCAGCCCTGAAACGCTCGGTCTCACGCAGGGAGCCGCATTATTCAGCTTGATCGGTCTTTTGTCCGGCTTGGTGCCCGGAACGCTGATTTTCCAGATGGCGACGCTCATCGGCGCCCTTTCCGCCGTTCTCCTCCTGCGGTTTTTCGGGCCTAAAAATGCACCGGAAAGACTTATTCTGGCAGGCGTTGCCATCGCGGCAAGTTTTGGCGCAGCCGGAACCATCGTCGTTGTCGAAGCGCGATTGCAGACGGCACAGGCACTTTCCTGGCTGACGGGCTCAACGCATGGACGCGGTTACGCAGATGTTCTCGTGCTTTTGCCGTGGGCCGTCATTTTGGTAACAATCGGCATCCTGTGTAGCCGCCACCTGGACACGCTTTCGCTGGGAGACGAAAAAGCGCGATCGCTCGGCCTGGTAACGGACAGGGCCCGAACATGGGCCATCCTCTATTCCGCCTGCGCCGTCGCCGTTGCCGTCTCGTCCATCGGAGCCGTCAGTTTTGTCGGCCTCCTCTCCCCGCACGCCGCACGGCTTCTGGTCGGATCACGACACGCACGCAGCCTGCCGGTGGCAATGGCGATCGGTGCCTTGCTGATGGTCTTCGCAGACCTTGCAGGACGCAGCGTCATCGCCCCCTAGAACTACCGGCGGGCATTGTTACCGCGGTCATCGGCGCGCCGATTTTCCTGCTTTTGTTGCGCCCCAGGACGATGAGAGCCACTTCCAGACCAGCCACATCAGGATGATCGAAACGCTTTCGTGATCCGTCGGAGCACGGCGTTCGCATGGTCGCCCGTGACCGTCGAAATCATCACGGTATCCAGCTTTGGAAGCTCCGGCAGCAGACGGCTCCTGACCTCCCGCACACCAGCCGGAACTGCGCTCCGCGCCAGGAGCGCGATGCCGATCCCGGCTTCGGCAGCTGCCCCGACCGCCGTTGCCCCTGTTCCGACGAACACCTCGCGCCAAGTGATACCCGCGCTATCCAGCGCCCGGAGGGCCATGGCACGCAAATTACAGGGCGCAGGCTGAAGCACGAGCGGCACCGGGCCATTCGAAGGCAGATCGAAGTCCGCGCTGCAATACCAGCCAAAGCTCTCCTGAAACAAAAGCTCGCCGTCTCGACGAATATCGTCATGCCGCAACACCACGATCGCATCGAGCTCTCCGGCGTCATAAAGCTCTAGCAGGGTTCTGGTGCCTGCGGTGCGAAGATGAAGCGTAACACTCGTTTCGCGCTCGCTGATTACCCGAAGGATCCGCGGCAGGTCGGCCCCGATCAGGTGATGCGTCACACCGATCGCCAGGCGCCTCGGCTCCTGCCCAAAGACGTCACGCGCGCGACGGCCGGCAGCGACATAGGCTCGCGCGGGCTCCAGGAAGCGTTCGCCTGCAGCCGTCAACCGCACCCGGCGCGGTGTCCTCTCGACCAGGCGATGCCCCAACATCTCTTCGAGCCGACGCAGGCGCAGGGATATGGCGGCCTGCGTCGTATTCATGACGCCGGCAACCTGCGTGAACGACTGCAATTCGGCAACAAGAAGAAAAGCCTCGACGGCCTCGGAATCCAATGAGCGCATGGGAAGCATAACAAGCTGTTATCACTGAAACGCGCAAGCCCTTAATTCTGTCGGCTCTTCGGGAAGGCTATTGCACGGAAACTCTTGATAGGAGCTTTTCCATGTCGTCACAGATTTCTTCGACTTCGCCTGCACCCGTTGCCGCCACCGATCCCAGGATCTGGGCCGTGCTTGCCGTGGCAGTCGGCACGCAGACCGCCGGCTCGTTCGTGTCGCAGGGCATCTACATTCTCGTGCCCTTCTGGCGTGAAGCCTTTGGCGTCTCTCTTGCATCCGCGTCACTCGCCGTGACCGTCATGAACGCTATCCAGATCGTGACCATGTTCACGCTTGGCCGCGCCATCGACATTCATGGTGAACGCCGCATCGTCGGCATTGCCATGCTCGGCATGGCGATCGCGATGGCATGCGCGGCGGCATTCGCAAACAGCCTTCCCGCGCTGCTTGTCTGCATCGCGTTTCTGGGCGGCACCTATGCAGCCGTGCAACCGGGCGGCACGCGGGCGATCATGCGCTGGTTCCCACCCGCCAAACGCGGCATCGCAACGGGGTTTCGACAGGCCGCGGTTCCCTTCGGAACGATGATCGCAGCCGCTCTCCTTCCCTTCATGGCGGTTCGTTACGGGTGGCATGCCGCAGCCTGGCTCTGTGCCGGTGTTTCCGTAGCGGGTGCTGCACTCTTCTGGGGACTCTATCGCGAGGGAAGCGATGTAGCGGCCAAAACCGAACGGCCGCTTCCTCTGGCAAAACTCTCCCGCATCGTCGGGCAGAATCCTGGCTTCTGGCCCGTATTGCGGCTTGGCATTGCCATGTCCGCGTTTCAGTTTACCCTCACGGCGCATGTCATCGGGTTCATGGCGGACGGATTGGGACTTGGCCTTTTTGTCGCATCCTCGATGTTTGCCGCAACACAGCTTGCGGGCATTCCGGGCCGTATCCTGTTGCCCTGGATCAGCGATCACTTCCGACCCGGGCGTCGCGGTCAATCCTTCGGCAGGGTATCCATCATCGCCGCAGCCGCCGCCGCGGCCCTCGCAGTTCTGCCCATCGGCACTCCGCCCCCAGTAACCCTTATCGTGCTCATAATCCTGGGAATATTTGGGATTGGGTGGTTTCCCCTTTATCTCCTGGAAATCGCGGAAAGTGCACCGAAAGGTTCGATAGCATCGACGATCGCCTTCGCTTCCACGATTTGTCTGGGAGTCATGGCAATTGGCCCCTACATATTCGGGCTACTGGTCGACCATTTTGGCTATGGCGCAGCATGGTCAACCCTGATCGTGCCGGTGATCGTTACAGCGCTGCCCCTCGCGATCCCATCATCGCGCGTGCCGCCAGAGCAAAAAACTGCTTAAGTCCCGCTGTCGGCCGGTGGCTCGAGATAGCGAGGATCATCAAGGGGAACTGATGAGGTGAAGGCGATCCTGCGCCACGGCCAGCCGAATTTCTTCGTGCCGTTCGATCGTCACGGCATGCTCCCACCAACCGAATTCTTCGAGGTGAAGCTTCGGTTGGCGGGCACCATGCGCGGCGCGACCGCCGCCGCATTAACGATCACTTTCATCTTCCGCAATGAATTAAGACGTGCGACGCGATCTTTTCACCTCATTCCTCTGTGCGACCCAAGGAAGAACGACTCAACATTTTTCAATAAAATCAAACATAGAATCTTACTGATTATGAATTCCCCCTAATTTAGTGGGAAAATATGTAGATATCCGCTATATGGAAGCGGCTGTAATTAGTTTATTTTAGAAGCGTATACTTTATAAATATATGTAATTCATAAAAATCAAGAATTAAATTGAATACTGCAAATATTAACTCACCTTTAAATGTTAGTCTGATATGAAACACACGTCGCAAGAACTCTTAAGCGGCACAAAATTATTAAGCGCATTCGCACAAGCTAGCGTGGAAAATCCGGGCCCGTCATCCGGCTCGAATTGCATGATGCTTTTCCAGCGCAGGTTCACATGAGCCATGTTCTCCACAATTTCGCTTTATTTGCGGATGTCGGACCGTTGTCATCAAGCACGGTGTCTGGCGGCAGATAGGCGTGACCAGTCGCCATTCGGTTCAAAGGACACGTTCATGACTTCAATACTCTCCTCACTGTCTGCTGTGCAGATTTCCAAGCTTTCTACGTCCACAATTGCCAGTCTAACGTCGGAGGATGTGAATGCCCTGGATAGCACCAAGATCAAGGCGCTAACCTCGTCTCAGATCGCCTCTTTGAGCACGGATAGCCTTGCTCTTTTCAGCTCTGAAGACATCCGGGCAATTTCCGCGACCTCCTTCAAGGCACTAACCCTATCCCAGATCGCAAAATTGAGCGCTGCTCAGGTCAGCAGCCTGTCATCGGCTCAGGTCACTGCGCTTTATGCCAGCCAGATCGAAGCGATGTCGAGCGACCAGATCAAGGCTCTTAATTCGGCCCAGATCGCCGGCCTCGGCACAGCCCAGATTGCAGCCCTGGACAGCAGCGACCTCGCGACCTTCTCGACTGACGAGATCAAGGCCCTCAGCGTCACCGCCATGGCCAAGCTCTCCACAGCCGCCCTTGCCGGTCTCGGCACCGAAAACGCTGCGGCACTGACCAAGACGCAGATCGCAGCACTCTCTTCGGAACAGCTGAACGCGCTTTCCTCCAGCGCCATCGCCACCTTCTCAACCGATGAGATCAAGGCCATCAGCGCCAAGGCCCTCGCCAGCCTCGATGCAACAAAGCTGGGCACTGCCAGCATCGCCGCTCTCAGCAGAGCCCAGGTCGCAGGCCTCTCCACGACGCAGTTCGCGGCACTGTCGAGCGACCAAATCAAGGCCCTCAACTCGGATCAGATCGCCGGCCTCGGCACAGCCCAGATTGCAGCCCTGGACAGCAGCGACCTCGCGACCTTCTCGACTGACGAGATCAAGGCCCTCAGCGTCACCGCCATGGCCAAGCTCTCCACAGCTGCCCTTGCCGGTCTCAGCACCGAAAACGCTGCGGCACTGACCAAGACGCAGATCGCAGCACTCTCTTCGGAACAGCTGAACGCGCTTTCCTCCAGCGCCATCGCCACCTTCTCAACCGATGAGATCAAGGCCATCAGCGCCAAGGCCCTCGCCAGCCTCGATGCAACAAAGCTGGGCACTGCCAGCATCGCCGCTCTCAGCAGAGCCCAGGTCGCAGGCCTCTCCACGACGCAGTTCGCGGCACTGTCGAGCGACCAGATCAAGGCCCTCAACTCGGATCAGATCGCCGGCCTCGGCACAGCCCAGATTGCAGCCTTGGACAGCAGCGACCTCGCGACCTTCTCGACTGACGAGATCAAGGCCCTCAGCGTCACCGCCATGGCCAAGCTCTCCACAGCTGCCCTTGCCGGTCTCAGCACCGAAAACGCTGCGGCACTGACCAAGACGCAGATCGCAGCACTCTCTTCGGAACAGCTGAACGCGCTTTCCTCCAGCGCCATCGCCACCTTCTCAACCGATGAGATCAAGGCCATCAGCGCCAAGGCCCTCGCCAGCCTCGATGCAACAAAGCTGGGCACTGCCAGCATCGCCGCTCTTAGCAGAGCCCAGGTCGCAGGCCTCTCCACGACGCAGTTCGCGGCACTGTCGAGCGACCAGATCAAGGCCCTCAACTCGGATCAGATCGCCGGCCTCGGCACAGCCCAGATTGCAGCCCTGGACAGCAGCGACCTCGCGACCTTCTCGACTGACGAGATCAAGGCCCTCAGCGTCACCGCCATGGCCAAGCTCTCCACAGCCGCCCTTGCCGGTCTCGGCACCGAAAACGCTGCGGCACTGACCAAGACGCAGATCGCAGCACTCTCTTCGGAACAGCTGAACGCGCTTTCCTCCAGCGCCATCGCCACCTTCTCAACCGATGAGATCAAGGCCATCAGCGCCAAGGCCCTCGCCAGCCTCGATGCAACAAAGCTGGGCACTGCCAGCATCGCCGCTCTCAGCAGAGCCCAGGTCGCAGGCCTCTCCACGACGCAGTTCGCGGCACTGTCCAGCGACCAGATCAAGGCCCTCAACTCGGATCAGATCGCCGGCCTCGGCACAGCCCAGATTGCAGCCCTGGACAGCAGCGACCTCGCGACCTTCTCGAGTAGCGAGATCAAGGCCCTCAGCGTCACCGCCATGGCCAAGCTCTCCACAGCTGCCCTTGCCGGTCTCAGCACCGAAAGCACTGCGGCACTGACCAAAGCGCAGATCGCCGCCATGTCTTCGTCGCATTTCGCGGCCCTGTCCAGCGAACAGATCAAAGCACTCACCTCTGATCAGATCGCCGGCCTCAGTTCCGCCCAGGTCGCGACCCTGAGCAGCGACGAACTCAAGCTCTTCTCCACCGACGAGATCAAGGCCTTAAGCGCCACAGTCATCGCCAGCCTTTCGACCGCGACCCTTGCCGGTCTCGGCGGCACCAACGCTGCGGCGTTCTCTGCCAAACAGGTCGGGGCAATGAACGATGGACAGGTCGAGGCTGTCATCAAGGCCTACAAGACAGCATAAGACTTGGAGAAAACAGAAAATCTATGACGCGGCAGAGGGCCGCGTCATAGCGCGGATGCATTTTAAATGCAGAATGCAACAGAAAACATCGAGTGTCTGTCGTGGCAAAAATATCCGTCATCATCCCGGCTTTCAACATAGCCAATCTCATCGGCGAGACACTCGACAGTGTTCTGCGCAATGAAACCGACATGGATATCGTCGTCGTTGACGATGCCTCCACCGACAATACCTGCGACATCGTTGAGCAATATGTTGCACGCCACGCCAATATAAGGCTGATGCGCAACGCAATGAACACTGGGCCGGGCGTTGCTCGCAACAGGGCGCTGGCGACGATCGACAGCGAATATTGCCTGTTTCACGATGCCGACGACATCTTGGGCGCGGGAGCTGTCGATACCGTTCTACCCTTGATGGACAGCACGAATATCGATGTCGCAGCATTCAGATATGATGTGTTGAGAACGGCCGACGGCCCTCCCGGGGAAATGTCGCCTATCGATAAAAATATCTGGGATAATGTCCTCGGCGATCGCGAAAGCGCAATGATCGATCTCGACTCGGCCGCGCAGTTCCTGGTGACGATCAATTACCCCTGGAACAAGATCCTGCGGACATCATTCATCCGCCGAACAAACTGGCACTTCTCGACAGCCAGAATCAACGAAGACATCCTGCCGCATTGGGCAGCCTATATGAATGCCGGGCACTTTCTGGCCATTAACAGCAGCCTGACGACGCATCGTCTCGTCCCAGGACGTGAGCAGCACACGAGTACTTTCGACGAACGTCGTCTCGAAATGTTCAAAGCGCTGAGAGACGCCGAGAAGCTTTTTGAAGACAGCCCGATCTTCAGGGCAAAATTTTATCCGATCTTCATCATCTTCAAGGCGGGGTTGCTGGAATGGGCAAACCAACAGATGCGGCACGATCTACTCGGCCTTTTCCGGGAACATGCCGCGCATTCTTACCAATACTTCACAGATGAAGACTTCCACAGCGTCTATCAAATCAATCCGTCACTCGCTTTGGCAAGCTACAGAATGAAACATTCTCTTCGGTAGAACATGCGAGGCTCCGATGCCAGCAGGATGGCGCCGGAGCGAGCCTTGGGAAATTTCACCTCGCTAAACCACAAGCTTCGCAGAGGTTTAGTCCCGCTCCGCACAAGTAGTCCTGAGTAAACACATCCAGCCACAGGCAAGTTATCTGCGATAGCTAAAAACGGCCCGCCAACAGGCTGTTTCTACTTTCGAACCCCTCGTCGCTTGCCGCAGGATGCCATGACCGCCAACCACGCCGCTACTTCAAACGACGATGCTTCCAATGCACTTGATCTCGCGCGGAACCAGCGGCTGAGTCTTCTGGATTTGCTGCGCCTGGCCGAGGCTCTCAATGGCGCAGGTCAACACGCCGCTGCTGCGGAACTCTACAAGACATGGGTCGCATTCAACGACAATAGTCCCGCTATCCATCTCGCTTACTTCAACTATGCTGTCGTTCTCAGTCAAGGTGGCGATCCCGCGGGTGCCGTCCAGGCATTCCGCGCCTGCCTGAAAGCCAACCCGGAATTTGCCCCCGGCCACATCAATCTCGGTCGTGTGCTTGAAGATGCGGGGCTCATCGGTCAGGCGGTTGAGCAATGGTCACAGTACGCCGAGTCCACGCACCATATCGACGCCGAGGCGGTTGGGCATCGGCATATGATCTTGCAGAATATCGGCCGCGTCCTCGAAGGCGCCGGAAAGTTTGAAGAAGCTGAAAACGCATTGCTGCAGGCGTTCGAGCTGCGGCCGGATTCGCCGGAGGCAGGGCAGCACTGGGCATCGTTGCGGCAGCGCCAGTGCAAGTGGCCGGTGCTTGCACCGTCAAACCACCTCGCCCCCCGCAAGATGATCGATGCAATTTCGTCGCTGACGTTAAGCTGCTACGCTGACGATCCGATGTTCCAGCTGGCCAAGGCATATCGCTTTAGCAAAACACTCGTCGGCGCATGTCCGGACCTGAGCCGTTTTCCGCGCAGGTCGCCAAAGCAGAAGTCCGGAACCGGTCAGCGCCTGCGCGTCGGCTACCTCTCATCGGATCTTCGCGATCATGCCGTGGGCTTTGCTCTTTGCGAGGTTCTGGAGTTGCATGACAAGAACAGCCTTGAAGTTTTCGCCTATTATTGCGGCAATGTCCGCAATACGGACAGCACGCAGGAGCGAATAAAGGCCGCGGTCCATTGCTGGCGGGATATCAACGGCCTGGATGATGCCACTGCCGCATCGCAAATCATCTCCGACGAAATCGATATACTGATCGACGTGAACGGCTATACCAAGGACGCCCGCGCAAAGATTTTCGCCTATCGCCCTGCGCCTGTCATCGTCAGCTTCTGCGGCTATCCGGGATCGACGGGAAGCCCGTTCCATCAGTATCTGATCTCTGACGGATACATGATCCCGGAAGAAAACGAAATCTATTACTCCGAAAAGGTGCTGCGCATCGCCTGCGACCAGCCGCTGGACCGAAAGCGGTCCATAGCCGCCCGGCCGAGCCGAGCCGAGGTCGGATTGCCGGAGGATGCGTTCGTCTACGCCAGTTTCAATGGCATGCAGAAAATCACGGAAAACTGCTTTGCACGATGGATGACAATCCTGTCACAGACGCCCGGCAGCCTATTGTGGTTGCTGACCGGCGATGACGATGTCAATCAGCGCCTGCGAGACGTCGCGGAAAAAAGCGGTGTCGCGCCGGAACGGCTCGTATTTGCACCGAAGGTCCAGAACCCGCAGCATATTGCCCGTATCGGCGTCGCCGATCTGTTCCTGGATACGTTCCCCTATGGTGCCCACTCCACGGCCGCGGATGCGATAACATCCGGCCTGCCTGTCCTCACCATGTCGGGAAAGACGTTTGCCGCACGCTTCTGCGGCAGCATCGTTACCGCAGCCGGTGTCCCGGAGATGCTTTGCTCTTCGCCGGAAGACTATGTCGCCCGCGCCATCGGCTTCGAACGCGATCGGAAGAGCCTCCTGGAGGTGAGAGTGTCGATCGCCCGGCAGCGCGAAACGAGCGTGTTGCGGGATATTCCTGCTTTGGCGCGACGTCTGGAGGACCTCTTTTGGCAAATGCAGGGCGAATGTGAGCGCGGTGAAACGCCTGTGCCGGATCTCAGCAATCTCGATCTCTACTATGAATTGGGTGCGGAAACCGTATTGGAAAACATCGAGTTTGAAGATGAACAGAGCTACCGCAAGCGCTATCTGAAAAAGCTTAATCAGCGGCACGACTACGCACCGATCCCATATGATCGTCGCCTCTGGCAGAAGCCAGACAACTGAGCGAGATCGGCTGGCCGAGACACGCGCTCAGCTGCGCTTTTCAATGCAAATTTTACCGCCTACGGGGCGTCATATAAGCAGGATTGATTTTCAATGCGCGCAGACGAAAAAATCATCATCGTAGGCGCCGGCCTTTCTGGAGCGGTCATAGGACGAGAACTCGCACTGGCAGGCCATGCAGTCGAGATCATCGATGCCCGCGACCATATCGCCGGCAATTGCCACACAGAGCGTGACAGCGAGACCGGCGTCATGATCCACGTTTACGGTCCCCATATCTTCCACACCGACGACAGGGAAGTCTGGGATTATGTGAACAGCTTCCAGACTTTCATGCCCTATAAGAACCGCGTCAAAACGACGAGCAGCGAGCGCGTCTATTCCCTGCCGGTCAATCTGCACACGATCAACCAGTTCTTCGGCAAAAACTTCCGGCCCGATGAAGCGCGAGCCTTCATCGAGGAAAAGGCGGACAAGTCGATCACCGATCCGCAGACTTTCGAGGAGCAGGCACTGCGCTTCGTCGGCCAGGAACTCTACGAAGCCTTCTTCAAGGGATATACGGAGAAGCAATGGGGCTGCTCGCCGACAGACCTGCCGGCCTCCATCCTGAAACGCCTGCCCGTGCGCTTCAACTATGACGACAACTACTTCTTCCACAAATACCAGGGCATGCCGGAGACCGGCTACACGCACATGATTGAGCGCATTCTCGATCATCCGAACATCACGGTTAAGCTCGGCACACAATTCCGCCGTGCAGAGGCACCAACGTCTAAACACGTCTTCTATTCCGGTTCGCTCGACGGCTATTTCGACTTCGAACTCGGCCGCTTGGCGTACAGAACACTCGACTTCGAGCGCTTCACCTATGACGGCGACTATCAGGGCTGCGCGGTGATGAACTACGGTGACGCCTCAATACCCTTTACCCGCATCACCGAACACAAGCACTTTTCTCCGTGGGAAGAACATACCGGCTCCGTCTGCTACAGGGAGTTCTCCCGCGAATGCGGGCCTGAGGACATCCCTTATTATCCCGTTCGGTTGGTCAAGGACAAGGAACAGCTCGCCGAATATGTGGCACGTGCCGAGCGGGAAGTGTCGATAACCTTTGTCGGACGACTTGGGACCTATCGTTATCTTGACATGGATGTGACCATTCGCGAGGCGCTTGACACCGCCCGCCTCTATCTCGCCAAGCGATCAGAGGGCAATTCCATGCCGGCATTCCTGCATTCACCCGTCTGATGACCCGATGAAAGGAATATTTGACAGTCGATTTCGCCAAAGTCCGGTTATCACCTTTAAACCGGAAACGGCACGAGGGAGTGGCCAATCACCAATACTTTAAAAGTCGGATAGATTGATCGTTATGGTGCCGCGACGCCATCCTGCCTGCGGTGATCCGCGGCCAGCACCATGTAGACGGCAGGCACCACGAAGAGCGTGAACAATGTGCCGATGGCAAGCCCCGTGGCAATCACCAAACCCATATTGTAGCGGGCAGCCGCACCAGCGCCGGTGGCCAGTATCAGCGGCACCACGCCCAGAACCATGGCTCCGGTCGTCATAAGGATCGGGCGCAGCCGGATGCCGCAGGCGCCTTCAATCGCCTCGCGCTTGGATTTGCCGGAAGCCTGCAGCGTGTTCGCCACCTCTACGATCAGAATGCCGTGCTTGCTGATCAGTCCCATCAATGTGACCAGCCCGACCTGCGTATAGATGTTCATCGTTGCCCCGCCGATTCCGAGGCTTATGAAAGCCAGTGCGCCCGCTATAGACATGGGCACCGACACAAGAATGATCAGCGGATCGCGGAAACTGTTGAACTGTGCCGATAGCGCCAGAAAAACGATGATGAGTGCAAGAGCGAAAGTGGCGGCCATGCCGCTCGATTCCTGCACAAACTGGCGGGACTGCCCCCCAAAGTCTACCGTGTAGCCCTGCGGCAGCGTCCGCGCCGCGATCGACCTCAGCGTCTCCAGGGCATCCCCGACGGCAACGCCCGGCGCGGGCACGCCGGAAACGGTGGCAGAGTTCAACTGCTGGAAATGCGCGACCGATCGTGGGGTTGCCTCAAGCTTCACCGTGGCAATCGCCGAGAGCGGGATCTTCGCACCGTTCACGCTTGCGATCGGGTAGTCCATGATCTGATCGATGGTCTGGCGCGAGCGTTGTTCAACCTGCGGAATGACTTGGTAGGCGCGGTTGTCGATGCTGAAATAGTTGACATAGCCACCACCCAGCATGGAAGCGAGTGATGCTCCCACGGTGCTCATCGGCAGGCCAAGCGCCGATGCCTTGCTACGATCGATCAGGATAGAATATTGCGGATTGTCGACGTAAAGATCCTTCGTCAGGAAGATGAACTCACCGGATTTCTGCGCTTCCTGCAGGACGGAGCTGGATACTTCGTTGAGCTGGTCGAAGCTACCCGTGCTGCCGATGGCGAACTGCACCGGCAAGCCGCTGGCGCCGGGCAGCGGCGGCAACTGGAAGACAACCGCCTGGCCTCCCGCGATTTTCGCCATTTCGGCCTGCACCAGCGGCTGTAACTGGTCTGCCGTTCTTGCACGTTCGTCCCACGGCTTCAGCACCATGCCCTGGAACGATGTGCCTGGCACCTCAACCTGCAGGCTCTTGTCGGTCTCCGGGAAGCTGCGGAAGATCTTGGTGACCTGGTCGGAACTGAGCAGTTTCTGTTGAAGCGTTGCGTTGGGGGCATTGGTCACCTGCGCGGCGAGAAATCCCTGGTCCTCATTGGGGGCCAGTTCGCTCTTGGCGCTTGTGTACAGAAAATAGATGCTGCCAAGCACAATGGCGGCAAATACCAGCGCCACCGGTATCGTATTCAGGCTGCCGTGCAGCAATCGTGTATAGGGTCTATGAATTTCCGAGAAGCGCCGATCGATAAAATCCGAGATACGCTCCTCCCAGCCGCTGCGGTCCGTCAGATGCGGCTTCAGGATGCGCGAGCACATCATCGGCGTCAGGGTCAGCGCGATGATCATGGAAACGGTCACGGCGCCGACGAGCGTGAAGGCGAATTCTGTGAAAAGAGCACCGGTCAGGCCGCCCTGAAAGCCGATCGGTACATAGACGGCGATCAGCACCACAGTCATTGCGAGGATCGGCCCGACCAGCTCGTGAGCGGCAGCCAGTGCTGCCTGCATCGGCGCGGCGCCCTCCTCGATGTGACGGTTGACATTTTCCACGACGATGATGGCGTCATCGACCACAAGGCCGATGGCCAGCACGAAAGCCAGCAGGGTCAGCAGGTTTATTGAAAAGCCAAAGATCAGCATCATCGCGAAGGTGCCGACCAGCGATAGCGGGATGGCGACGATGGGGATGGCAACCGAACGCGGCGAACCGAGAAAGGCGAACACCACGAAAATGACGATCACCAGAGCCTCGACCAGGCTTTTCACCACCTCATCGATCGACTTGGTAACGAAAATACTGGAATCATAGACGATATAGCCTTCGAGCCCTTGTGGCAGCTGTTTCTGAATCTCCGGGAACGCCGCACGCACACCGGCAATCACGTCGAGCAGATTTGCCGTCGGCGCGATCTGGATGCCGATGAAGACACCGGTCTGCGCATCGAAGCTGATCTGGACATCGGGGTTCTGCGACCCGAGTTCGACGGTGGCGATATCCTTCAGGCGCACCGTGGTGCCGCCGATCTGCGTGACCACCATGTCTTTGAACTCGTCGGCCGAATGCAGGTCCGTCCGTGCCGTAAGCACCGTCTGGGTCATCTGACCGCGCGTGGTGCCGATGCCCGAGATGTAGTTGTTGGCCGCCAGTGCATTCCGCACATCCCCAGCTGTCAGCCCGTAAGCCGCGAGCTTGTCGGGCACCAGCCAGGCCCTCAATGCGAAGGTTCTGCCGCCGAGAATTTCGGCGGTCTGAACGCCGTTGACGGCTTGCAACTTGGGCTGGACCACCCGCGTCAGATAGTCGGTGATCTGGTTGCCGGCCAGAACATCGCTGCGAAAGCCGATATACATCGCATCGATCGTCTGGCCGATCGAAACCGTCATGATGGGCTGTTGCGTTCCCGACGGCAATTGATTGATAACCGAGGATACCTTGGCGTTGATTTCCGTCATCGCCGCATCCGCATTGTAATTGAGCCGCAGGTTGACAGTGATGATCGACGTCCCGCTGGTGCTCGACGAGGTCATGTAATCGATGCCATTGGCCTGGGCGATGGCGTTTTCGAGTGGCGTCGTGATGAAGCCGGCGATCACATCCGGCGCAGCACCCGGATAAGCGGTCGTCACCGTAACCACGGCATTCTGGGTAAGGGGATATTGACGCACCGAGAGCACGCGGGACGACTGGTAGCCGATCACGATGATCAGCGCACTCACCACCAGGGCAAGAACGGGACGCCGGATGAAAATGTCGGTGATGTTCATCGCCGCGCCTCAGTTGGGATTGGCAGGATCTGCGTGGGGATCGTTGGATGGCTGCACCGTATTGTCGATCACCACCGGCGAACCATTGCTCAGTTTCAGCTGGCCGGAGGTCACGACGACGTCACCCGCGCTGACCCCCTTGATCACCGCGATCTGGTCGCCACGCGCCTGCCCTGTGGTGACGAACCTCTGATCGGCCACAAGCTGCGGCTTTCCATCCTCCCCCGCTCCCTTGTCTGTTATTATATAGACGACATTGCCATAGGGATTGATGGTGACAGCGGTCTGCGGCAAGGCGATATAGTTTTGCGGCTCACCGACCACCACCGAGACATTGCCGAACATGCCGGGCAACAGCTTGTGGTCGGAGTTGGAGAAGCTGGCCCGGATCGTGAGGTTGCGGCTCTGGCTGTCCACCAGCGGATTGATCGCCGTGATCTTGCCGGAGAAGGTCTGGCTTCCATAGGCATCAATTGTTACGTTTATATCCTGCCCGACCTTTACCTGCGACAGAACCTGCTGCGGCATCGAAAAGTCGAATTGTATCGGGTCGAGTGACTGCAAGGTGACGACAGGGGTTCCTGCAGCAAGATATTGGCCAAGGCTGACAAGTTTGATGCCAAGGCGCCCGTCGAAAGGCGCTCGAATTGAATATTGATCGATCAATGCCTGTTGTGCCAGGACCTGTGCCTGCGCGGATCTCAAGACCGCCAAATTGCTATCGACCTGGCTTTGCGCAATGGTGCTGGCCGCGATCAACCTGGTATCGCGGTCATGGGCAATTTGCGCGTTCGCCTCCGTCGCCTGATATTGTCGGAGCAGAGCAATCTGCTGGTCGGCAAGCAGTTGCACGACCAGATCACCTTTTTTGACGTCTTGACCATCCTGAAAGCCGACCTCCTGCACGATGCCCTGAACCTGCGGCGAAAGGCTGGCGCCCTCAACGGCGTTGAAGCTGCCTACCGATTGCAGCGTCGTCTGCCATGGGCTCATCGCGGCCGTGATCGTCGAGACAGTCTGCGGCGGCGCCTTGAGATTGGCAAGATATGTCGCGATTGCGCGGTTCTTGAACGCCTGAAAACCGAATATCCCCCGAGAATCAGGCCTATGACGATCAGCATGACCACCATGCGTTTTATCATGATTGCCAGTACTCCTGTTCAGAGACGAGTCGATACGAAGTTTGATTGGCGCTTGCGCTGACGCAGCAAACCGCAGGATTTCCAGCGGGGGCGGTTGTAAAACCATCGCCTCCTGCGTCCAGTGCGCCCATGCGGGTTGATCGTGATATGAATTGGCGGCGTCGCATCGGAAAGCGTCACCTGGCGGCAACTCCGAACCGCCGAAGGCAATTTTGACAGCGCCGTGCCTGGGATATGTGTGATCCCTCTGCCGGCCATCTTCAAGCAAACCGGATCGATCAAGCGCATGGGCCTGCCTCTATTTCCGATTGAGCACGCGCTCCCTCGAACATATTCACAATAACTGATTTATTGTGCCGGGGCTATATCGAAGAGCGCTGGAGCATTTCCAGCAAAGAAGCTTCCGGCGCGTGAATGGAGGACCGTTTTTCCATCAACACTCAGGGAATTCATTGATACGGCGCTTCGACATCAGCGGATCAGATATCCCGCTCATCCCTTTGAGGTGAAACTCGATCCATAACTTAAAATTCGCGTGGAGCGTCGACCTTAGGCGCTCTTTTTATTCCAAAGAAAAGAGCGCGCCATAAGACAATTGGGTCAAACAGGTAAACATTGAAACGCAGAGACTTGATGTTTACGATATCTTTTGACCAATAGGAAATAACTACACACTCGAGGACACGCCAACCCCATTGTCATCACCCACGAACTGAACAGCGCTCTTGCTCAGCAAGTCTAGAGCCGCTTATCTATTGGAAGGATTTAGCCGGTTTGATCGCCGTGGCAGCGTGTCTGGAATGACTGATTTTGGGCCGGGAGGGGAATGACAGCGACGAAAGATGATGTCTTTTTAGCATCCGTTTTGATGCGGGCACCGCGCAGCGTGTTATCCATCAACCCACAAAATGCATTGAATAAAACAACGCCTCAGAAAGAATATATCGGCGTGAACCTTCGGCGCTTACTCACAACGTAATGGTTCAGATCGACCTGGCGACACCTGTTCTGATGAGATCTGCTTTTATCTCAAAACGCTTCCTCTCACCGGATTTCTAGCGGTCTCGCCGCCAGATAAGCCCTGCCAGAACGAGCATCATGAGGTCTGCCATCGGCGCTGCCGCCCAGATGCCTGTTTTCCCCCAGATCAAGGGAAGTGTCAGGGTCAGTGGAATGGCGAACAGATAGGTTCGGCCCAGCGAGAGGATTGCGGTCTGACGCACCTTCCCAACGGCTTGTACATAGCTCGCGGCCATCAGGACAGGACCGAAGGCGAAGTAGGCGGCAACATAGACTGGAACAATCCTGGCCACTTCCAGCGCCACCGTGGCATCACCCACGAAGAGCCATCCAAGGCCATCGCGCGCCAGGCTCAGGGTCAACTGAGTAAGGAGGCCATAAACCGCACTGACACAAATGGCCAAACGCAATGTATCCGATGCCCGGTCGGCTTGTCCTGCCCCAATGGTGTTGCCGACAATCGCCTGTAGGGCGAGGTTCATGCCCATAAGGGGCAGAAACGCGAAGGTCATGACACGCATGACGACGCCATATGCGGTCACCATGGTTTCCTGATTGCCAAGATTCAGGCGATGCAATGAGAATAGAACCGCCGCGGAACTCAGGGAGAGACCGATGAAGTTCATGCTTCTCGGTATTCCCAGGGCCAGCATCTCACCCCAACTTCGACCAATCCGAAAACCGACAACTGGCAAAATGCCCTTGCCCGCCATGCGATAGCCAATGATGAGCAAAAGCGCAATTAGCTGTGCCAGCGCAGTTCCGCCGGCAGAACCAGCGGCTCCGAACTGGAAATAGCCGATCAGCAATGCATTGAGAGCAATATTCGCAAGCGTCAGGATTACACCGGCCATGGCCATGAACGCCACGCGCCCCTCGGTGCGGAGCGCGTCCGAATGAACTGTCAGCAGAAACATGACCGGCGCTGCGACAAAGGAGACTGCCAGAAAGCGCCACCCCGTATCGGCGAGGTGCTGGTTGCCAGCTGCCATCCAGGTAACGATCACGCCGCCACCGAGGAAAAACAGGGCGATCGTAACCACACCAAGCACGACAGCCAGACCCTGTGCTGAAGCGAGGACCTCACAAGCCTCTGACATGTCGCGCGCGCCAAGACGGCGCCCGAGCACGCTGGCCATGCCGGAACCGACAATAGCTGATGCCGCCACCAGTAGCATGGAGAAAGGAAAGACCAGCGTTACCGCACCAAGCGCTTCGGGCCCGACAAAGGCACCCAGTAGCATAGCATCGGCGACGATCAGCATCCCATTGACCATGGTCACAAGGATGATCGGCAGGCTGGTTCGAATAAAAACGGAAGAAATCGATCCACGCAGGAACGAATTGGTCGGCACGGAGGCCGAACGGTTTTGCTCACTCATCTCAACATTCCAAAATGGGCAAGTCGGATTTTCTGAGTGGGCGCTTGCATTGCCACCGCACCAACTACCCAAAAGGGGATATTGCGATCAGCTTGAACGAGCAGGAGTTCACCAATGACAGGGCGTCATGCAAGCGGCTGGCCTCCTGAAGCCGGGAGATTTATATGACTGCATCGCTACGCGGTCAAGCAAAACCCAGTCGCCCTCATCCTGTTGGCTGAGGGACGACATTTACCCAGAACCGTCAGTTCAGGTTCCACCTCGAGCTGGGCAGCAGGTAGCATAGATCCAACGGCAGCTTCGGGGGCATCTCGGTGTCCGTCAGAACGGCTGGAAAGAAGGAGCGTTCTTGTCACAAGATTTGTCGCTCCATGGCCAAAGCACCCAGCTTTCAAGCTAAGTTGGGAAGCCGTCACGCCACCTCAAGGTGTGAGGGTTCCATTCCCTGCGCGATAGGCGGCGCAGAAGACTCCGAATGCGGGTGGGAAGAGTTAAGTCGCCGAGCCACGATATCGTGGTTGAGCCACAGGACGGGACCGGAGGGTTCGGAAGATTCGCCAAAAATTAGCTGCCCGGTTGCCTTCACAACGAGACCACTCAGGAGGTCGCTGATCATCACCTTGCCATCCCGATGCATCTGGGTGATCTCGTTTGACGTGCCAATGGTCAGATCGGCCTGTGCCTGACTGTTTGCCATGGGCCAAGCCGAAAAGACATAGAACGGGCGCATGACCTCGCTGGCCTGCATGGCGGCGATCTTCAGGAAAACATCCTTCATGGTTAAGCCATCGGCCAGAAGCTGCTGGCAGGCCTGCCACTGTTCGTCTGCCCATTGGCCACCGTTTTCTTTCTTCAACGCAAGCAGCAGCGGTATCAGGGGCAGCTCGATACCCGTGAACACATCGGACGAGTTGGTCCGGATTTCGGGACAGTTATAGACAGTTGCCTTGATCCCTGTCGCCCAGGCTTCCTCTGCAATGCCTTCGAGCCGCATCTTCGCATATCCCTGGGTGTAGTTGGTATAGGTCTGCCAACGATAGCTCCCATCGATCAGGACCGCCGATCCATGATAACCATAGGCCGTATATCGCACTTGTCCGCCCGAAGCTTCGACGCGCTCGCGGATCGCCGTGCTGAAATCAATGAGATGGCGAAAGGTGTTTGCGGAGACATCGTCAAAATTCTGCAGAATGAGCTTTCCCATGTCACTGTCGAGCAGGGCCTGCGAAGACATGTGGCGGGCGCCAGTTCCCTTGTAGATTCGATTGGCGACGACCAGGAATACCTTCGCCTTCGGAATGCCCCCAGCCATTGTGTGGGCGAAGAAAACATTGCGGCCAGCGCTAATCATTCCGTCGAGAACGGTCATGACCCTTGAAAGCGACTCCGTAAAACGCGCAGTAGCGATGTCGCGGCATTGCCCGACATAGTCCCAGTCGAGCTTGTCGTGTTGCCAGCTCTCCAGGGTCATCTTTGCCAGGAGATCGGTGGGAGTTGGACCGTCTGCGGGCGCATCGAGATCGAAACCCGCCATAAGAGGTATGTTGATAATCCTGCCGCCCAGCTGGGCCTCCGCCGAAGACAGTTCCTCGGCGTCAAGCGGCCGGAGCGCGTTGTTCTCGTCGCGCCGCCCGACGGTGATCCCCACAATCTCCATTCCAGCCCGCCTGGCTTCGTCAAGCAAGCCGGTGGCGTATCCGCGGCCGAATAGTTCGCCGAACAATACGAAAACATCGCCCTTACGGAAGACCGTGTTTTCGGAAAGACTATTCAGTGCAACCGGATTTTCCATACTGTCAACTCTTTGCTCGTGTATCGTAGAGCAATGGCTCACACGACCTGTGATAAAGACATGACCGCATAGTCGCCGGATGGGAACTCATTTTCGGTGACCGTTCATTTCAAAACGTGAAATCAATCCCCTGTTGTTCTTACACTGCAGCGAAATGCCAAAGCCGTTGGAGACAGGCGTACCGATACCAAAACGAATTGCTTCGAAACGCGCGTCTACGGATGCTTGAGAGGCTATAGGCGTTTCCTGAGGCGCAAAGCAGCCCTATTTTTTAATGCCGGGAGGCGGCTTGCATCGAGACTCATGCAATTTACAAAGTTCTTAATGCGACACTGCTGTTAACGGAGGCTCCGTTTCCAACGATATGTCGACCCTTCGACATGATGGACATGCGGCTAAACAGCCACCATAGTGTCGAAAAAAAGCGGCGCACCACAGAACGAGGCCCAGTCCATGCTGGTAAACTGCGAGCCCTGATCCGAGTGGATCAGCACCTTGTCTTTCGGTTTGCGTCGCCACACCGCCATGAGCAGAGCCTGCAATACGACGTCCGTGGTCTGTCGGCTCTGCACCGCCCAGCCGATGACCCGGCGAGAATAGAGGTCGATGACAACCGCAAGGTAAGCGAAACCTTCGCAGGTTCGAATGTAAGTGATGTCCGTGACCCAGGCCTTGTCCGGAGCTGCTACGTCGAATTGCCGGTCGAGCTTATTATCGACGACGACAGACGGTCTGCCGCCATAGATGCCGGGACGGCGTTTGTAGCCGATCTGCGCCTTTATCCCGGCGAGACGCGTCAGGCGCGCGACCCGGTTCGGGCAGCACATCTCTCCCTGATCGAGAAGGTCGTCGTGCAGCTTGCGATAACCGTAGACCTTGCCGCTCTCTTCCCATGCCTTCAGGAGCAGATCGGTCTGTCGCTTGTCCTCATTGGCTCGCCTGCTCAGCGGGTTCTTCAGCCAGGTGTAAAATCCACTCGGGTGAACCCGCAGAAGGCGGCACATCGTCCGCACCGAAAACTGCAAGCGATGCAAAGCAATGAACGCTTGACTATCACTTTGCATCCCTGGCGAAATACGCGGCCGCTTTTTTTAGGATATCGCGTTCCTCAGTGACGCGAGCCAGTTCCTTCTTCAGCCGCCTGATCTCCTCGGCCTCGTCGTTGCCCTTGGAGTCCGACCCAGCAAACTTCTTCTTCCATTCATACAGCGAATGCTGGCTGACGCCGAGACGCTGCGAAACCTCAGCCACCGGATAGCCCCGCTCCGTGATCTGCCGCACCGCGTCACGCTTAAACTCTTCGCTGAAATTCGATTTGCCCATGATGCTCTTCTTGCCTCAAAATTAGGAAAGAAGGCGTCTACAAATCTCGGGGCTATTCATTACTGCCAGCAACCGATCGTGCGATAGTGGCGACGCCTACCACCATCTCGGGTTACGTTATTAGTCTTCTCCGTTACGGCTCCTTAACAACGCATCGATTGTTCGTTTAGCCCAGATCCCCTCGTCCCCTCGGTCACCTAGTAGGTCACGCGCCACTTGAATGAACAGGTCACTGTCCGCGAAATCGGACATATTGCTCATAAGTGAATAAAATTGGCCGCGGTCCGATGAATTACCTTCATTTAGAAGCGTCTGAGCTATCGCAGGGAAGTAGCGGTTTAGCCGGAGTGCTCTGTTCAAGTGCTCTCGGATAATATGTGGACCAAGAATCTCTGACGCCAAGAACACTACATGGGCTGGATACGCCGAAGATAGAACTCGGTCTTTGGCTATAGCAACCTCAAGCTTATTCACGAGTTCTTCGCGAACGCTTTCCAAGTCCATATACTCCCCGTCTTGGTTGCCCTCGCGGGTCGATCCTATTCGCCTCAGTACCGATGCGACCAGAGAAAGATCCTCGGATCGCGCTAGCATGAACTTCATCAGGTTGACCTTGTCTTCGATGTTAAGATGGCTGAGCCCCGATACTATGGCACCAGTCAATCGTCGCAGATTATCCGGCGCGAAGATATCACCGGTATCACGGTCTCTGAAAACGATAAGTTCTGGGCCAAGGTCGGTCAGCGCCCCGACCCACGCTCGTGTAATCGGATTACGTGAAAAATGCTCCCAGATCGTATCGAGTAGCTCCGCTCGTATCGAGCTGCCATAATCACTGACTTTGGAACGTTCCAAGATCGGTGTCATTACGATCTTGGGATCTTCGCCTGCAAACAAACGATTGAGTTCCGCTTTCCCACTACCTGTCGCAGGTTCGGAAAGCTCGAAGTATGTCTCCGCATACTCCCGGACGCGAAGGCGCTTGCTCAGCCGATCATTCGAAGAGTTATTGCCGGGCCGATGAAACTCCTGCGACGCCGCAGGAAAAAGCTGCGAGAGGGCATACTTTCGTTCCTCGGTTACTTCGATACCGTCAGCCTCAAGAGCTTGCTCGAGCGAGTTCCTGTTCGGCATCTCTCCACTACAGAGTTCGCTGAGATGGTGCCGGATCCACTGATAAAGGACGGTATCCTTCGCATTGAGGACTTCCAGTATCAGAAGATCCACGGGATCCGTCTGATCTTTCAGTATTCGATGTGCCCGCACTGCCCAATCGCCGCATCGGACAGCATCTCTTGGGGTCCGGATAAATTGCCGAAGAACGTAAAAGTTCGCGTCGCGAGCGCGATCCAGTAGCTCCGGCGATGCGCTGTCAAAAAGCTCAGTTCGACAATCATCAAGTAGCGTAAGGAGCCGATCAGCAGGCAGCAGTGGCAGATTTCTTCGGTACTGTACGATTTTTTCCAAATACTCTTCGGCATTAAGTCGCAAGACTCCGCGCAGATGCCTACACAGTACCTTTGGATCATAGCTCATCAGATAAACGATGTTCGGCAAATTGCCGAGGCTTTTCACCAGCCCAACCATCTCCGTGGCTTCCTTCGGGCTTAAACGGTCCAAGTCGTCGATAACCACGATTATTTTCTGGCCTCGCAGTTTTCTGAGCGAGGCCTCCAGCTTCAGTTTTCGTGACTCCAAAGTTGCCTCAGCGGTGTTTCCGAGGGAGGCGACGAAGTCCCGTATGGCGTTGCCGCTTCCAGGAACTACTGCGTGAGCCGCAACCCCGGCGACGGGAGCCAAGCGTTTGACGACGGCAGTGTAGTTCTTCATCGCATCTTCGATATCAGATCCTAGTAGCGGACCAATGGATTTCGTGAGTTCATCAAGAAAAACGGATGACAGGGCAGCGGTGTCCGGTACGAGCCAAGGACGGAAATGGACGACTAGATTACGCGGCCTGAAGTGCGCGTTCATACGCAGCCTGAAATACCGATAAATCCGCTTTCGCATAACCTCGTCATTTTCAGCCCTAGTCACTATTGCTCGATGATAGTGATCAGGATGCAGGTAAGGTACATCGGCAAATTGCTCGTGAAGTTCTCGGATAGCGTCATAATGCACAGCTAAGTCATCAAGGTCTGCGGCAATTTCTTTCCCACCTTTGTCGCCGTGAAAGGCAGGATCTCTAGACGAATGACTGAGATCCAAATGGAGAAGATGATGTAGCGTCATATTGACGACACTGCTCTTCCCCGCACCCCACTCTGCTTCAAGGCCGACGACGTATCCTTCGCTTAAATTTGCCATCGCCCAAATTTGTTGAGCCAGTGACTCGGCGAACGCTCGACGCCCAAGGCGATCGGATGCCCAATTACGAATTGCGATGTCCAAAAATCACCCTCCGTGAATTTCGAGTATAGCCCGGCGACCAGCCTATGCCCGTTACCTGTGCTTCATTTCAGTGGGCTCGATTTAATTCCGTAATTACGGCAGCTTGTCCTGAATGGGAAGATATGTATCTACAGGATGAAAACGGTAGATATCCTTACTCGCTAGTAATCGCATTGACGTCCGGATGACGCTTTGACGGTTCCCGAAAATGCCGATCAAATAGGGAGGATCAAGTGCTCGATTTGAATTCGCTGACAGATCTCGAGAGCTTCTTTGCGGACAATCCTGCCGAGAGTGTCGGACTCGAATACAAAAGCTCAAAAATCCTAGCAAAAGGGGAAATCGGCCCGATTTGCAAAGGGGTGAGCGCTTTCGCCAATTCAGCAGGTGGGACCTTTGTTATAGGGATTGATGCGAAGGACGGTCAGACTACACTCGACGACGGCTGGCAGGGACAATCCAAATTGGACTGGATTTATTGCGCCATCAACAGCGGCACGTTCCCGGCGGTTGAGACCGTTATTGTAAAAGAGATACAGGGCGGTAGCGGGAAATATTACGTAATTTCCGTTGATGTCAGTAAGGACGCACCGCATCAAGGGCAAGATAATCGCTACTACAAACGCCGAGGCTCTCACAGTGACCCGATGGAGCACTACGAAATTGAGGACGTCCGAAATCGCCCTAAAGGTAGGGGATCACCCCTAGAGATTAGCCTCTTTCCAGAAGGACTGCTTGCCTCCTTCAAGGTGCGAAATATTTCCGATTCCGATATTATTGACCACCTGAAGATATCGATCGAGAGCAACTTCGCATTGAATCCCCATTGGATAGAGGAGCTTTCGGCGAGAGGCCTTCGTCAACTTCGCCCATCGGTGGAACACGTATTTATTCTCGACTCGTTTTACTCAATGTCAAAGGAGACGAATGAGCCTGAGATAAAGATCACCGCCACTTTTGAAGTGGCTGGTCGGCATAGTCGACTAGTCTCTATATTTTATCTTGCCGACTATATGGGTGCTTCGGTGGTCCGTTCGCCTGTTGTACGGGCCATAGATGATGTCGGTGAAAAGGTCGAGCGGGTAGCAAAATCGTTTGAGCAGTTCGGCCGAGACAGCAAAGCCTTTGTGAATGCCGCAGTGGACGGCAGTGGCCTCCGGCTTTCACAACGCACGATTAAAGGGCTTCTACGCAACAATCAGCTCTTTGATCCTATTGAATTCGACTGGGACGGATATCGAATTTTGCTCGATATCTCAATCGATGAGGCCTTCAAGTTGCACCATGTGTTCGGCGTCATGATGGGCAGCGCCCAGCGCGAGCATGAATACAGGGCGCTTCCGGAACCTCTTCGGACGAAATTCGAGACTCTGTTCAAAGTTGATTTCTCCGATAGTGATTGATGTTTCGACTTGTGAACGGAATCGAACCGATCACACTGTTATTAAAGCAGCCCTCCGTCTCCAATCTTTCAAACGCATACATCGGGATGACCTCGATATAATGACCAATCTGGGGCCGGGAGCAGCCTATCCGCTTCGGAACACAAAAGTCGTGCAAGCTGACGCTGAAGTGCAGCGAGGGCGGGGGCAGCAACTCCTACCGTCGCAAAAAGCCCATTCAAATGTTTTGACGCCACGGCGAATGCCACAAGTCACCAAGGGCCTCACCGCCAACCTCTTCCACATAGTCAATTCACTGTTCATCGAGGCAATGGAAAGCGGGAGAGAGCGGATTAACGACGAAGCCATGAAATGGGAGTCAGAATTCGACGCCGACGGATCCTTCGCGTGAAGACGAACCTATGCGAACGGAACACCATGATGGACTTACATCACGCTTCCGCGCCGGAAAGTTTTCGGCGCACGCCGTGTTAGATTACCGGCGATGAAACCCAATGCCGGTTTTGGGGTTTAGCTGAAACCTACGTCGAACGCCTTTTTCCAGTCATCCTTGCGCGTTTCGCACAAGGTTGAGGCGCTAGCACTTACTTTTAGTAACTCGTTATATAAGGAAATTCTTGATATAATGACGTTCGATTCACCTTTTGTAGGTTTCAGCTTTGCTGCAACCGTTCTGAAAGAGGTCCTCGACTGTCCGATCGAGGGGGAAACGGCATCTGCGCGAATGAAGCAGATTGGTTTTCTCTGCCTAGTTTATCAGCTTCAGATTATAGGCACTGACACAACTTTCACGAATATTATGGCGATAACCGGGCTGCAACGCACAAGTATCGCCGAGTTCGTCGCGCCGCTCGTGGCGAGAAAACTTTTGGTCATGCACCATGTTCGGAACACAATCGGAAGAGGTAAGGCTACGAAGGTCGAAATCCCGCAGGAATTCCTTACGCGCGTTAACGCGATCGCTTGAGCACCCCGAAAATCCTTGATCAGGAGATCAGATGAACGGGGGCGGCGACCAATCCAATTCTGAAAGCATCTTTACCGTAATGACATAACAATATACGTCGCTTAAGTTGAGATGATTTATCTTAGCACTACTTTGGCAGAATTGAATTTTTGCTTTGAAAGTGCTGTTGACAGTGCGGACATCGGATCTGTGCTGTCGGTATAGCAAGCGCATTGATCACGGCTCGACGGACGGCTGGCAAGGTCGGTTCAGGCGGCCCTCGGCGAACTCTTTGCTTCTTTTTTTTCCCACTTTGCAGTTTGCAATCTCTGGTGCTGGAGAAAAGCATAAGCGATCATCGTCATCAGAGCGTGCCGATGTAGGCCTTGCCACGATCGGCCCTCGAAGTGATCGAGACCGAGCTCCTCTTTCATCTGCTGATGTGCCTGTTCGCAGACCCATCTCGCCTTGATCGCGGCCGCCAGCACTTTCAATGTCGCATCGACGGGCAGGTTGGACAGGTAGTATTTGCGCTCGTCGTTTGATCGCCATTCGCCAACTAGCCAGGCCGCTTCGCCCGGCATGTGCTGCTGTCCCTTGTCATAGATGCGCTGCGGCGTGCCATCGGCGATCCGGATGCGCAATGCTGCAAACCGTGCGGTCAGGCGACCTTTTGTGCCGCGGCGCCAACTGACCTTCTTCCAGCTTGCAGATGCCAACATCGTTTCGGCGGCAACCGAAAGGGTGTCGGGGATCGAATGCTTGCGAGGACGGCCATGACCGGAGACGGGAAAGATCAATCCGACATCATCGGGATAAACCTTCTGATGCTTGGGGATACCGACCGCCCAGGTGAGGCCACGTTCACTCAAGCCCTTTCGGAACGCAGCCGACAGGCCGTAACCTGCGTCAGCCAGCACTGTGCCAAACCGGACACCGGTCACGATCAACCGATCGATCTCGGCAAGAGCAATCTCCGGCTTCGTGCGAGAGGTCCGCATGTCGTCTGGGACCCCAGCCTTCGCCATGCGCTCCTGATCACCGATCCAGCTATCCGGCAGGAACAGACGCAGGCCAACCGGGACCGGCACCTCTTCTCGCGCAAGCGTCACCGACACCAGCGTCTGGCAATTTGCTCTCTTGCCCAGCATCGAGGCGTATTGCGGCGCGACTCCGACCGAATGATCACCCTTCTTCGGCAGGCCGGTGTCATCAATCACCAGAAACGCATCGGATGCGCCAACGATCCTGTCCGCCTGCAGCGCGAGCTCGGCCTCAAGAGGAACAGCATCCCAAAGGCCGTCGGAAATGAAATGGTGGAGGCGGTCATACTGGCCTGGAGCGAACCGTTCCGCCATCGGCTCAATACTTTTGCGGTCTCCGGGGCCGATAAGCCCCGACACATAAAGTGGACACATCTGTCGCCGTTTCTTGTGTCCAAGCTTCTCCAGAAACGGCTGCAAAAATGCTGAAAGCTCCGTATTCCAATCCGCCATATCGCGCCCCAAAAGTGAGAGCGCAAATCATCTCAAACCAGGCTTGCACGAATCTGCCAAAGTAGTGTTAGGCTGGGGCGACATTAGTGAACTCTTGGGCATCTCGTTTCAGGGCTGATCATTCGATCGCCAGGCGCGTGGCGCATTTTTATTTTTCCTCACGGTCAGAGGCGGGCATTCCTCGCCCTGATCTTTGCCAGCACAGTTCTGCGTTGTTTGTTTTCAACACCGAAAACCCCTCCACTATGACGTCTCATCGGGGTCATGATGCAGAGAAACCAGGGGGAACTGGCGAGGGAACATGTTCCCAGTCGCGGTTTAACAGGCAAATATCTGTTTCAAAAACCTTCGCGGCTCCCGCGTTCTGGTCCTCGTTTCTGTTCGTTACATCGTCCTTCTTTCTTTCCGCCGGCCTTTCACACGCCCAGTCGCCCGCCGATGATTTTTCCCGGCGACAGGAACAGCAGCAGCAGTTGCAGCGGCTGGAAAACCTGAAGCAGGTCACGCCTAGTGGCGTCACTAGCCGTGCGGACAGGGCACCAGGAGGCGAGGCGAAGTCCAATGGCCCATGCTTCAATATCTCGCGCGTGGAGATCGAAGGTGCGACACGGCTGTCCGCCGCTGAATTCAGAAAAATTACGCAGCGTTACGACAATCGCTGCATCGGTGTTGCGGATATCACCACTCTGCTCAAGGCCATCACCGACCTCTATCTCGACAAGGGATTCGTGACTTCTCGCGCCTATGTTCCGCCACAGGATATTGCCGGAACAGAACTGCTGCGATTGGTGGTCGTCGAAGGAACGATCTCCGATATCTACTTTAACGGTCAACCAGCAGAGCGAAACGGTTCATTCGCTACGGCTTTTCCAGGCGTGAAGGGTGAGGTTGCCAATATTCGCGATGTTGAGCAGGGGCTGGACCAGATCAATCGCCTCTCATCGAACGATGCGAAGACCTCGATGTTGCCGGGCAAGGAGGATGGAACATCCATTCTCAACGTCGAGAACAAACCATCCAAGCGCTGGTACGCAAGTATTTCCAACAACAATCTTGGGCAGAAAAGTACCGGTTACTCCCAAAGCAACTTTTCCTTTGGGTTCGATGACCTGTTGGGCTTCATTGATCAGATAGGGCTATCCTACGGGCATAGCGGCCCGGACTACCCTTGGAGTGATGACGGTCGCGGGCGCAGCAACAGCTATTCGGTCAACACGAGTGTCCCCTATGGCTATTGGACTTTTTCGGCGAATGGTTCCTGGTACGAATATGACAGCACCATTCCCGGCAGTTTCGGGCCGATCGAAACCTCTGGTAACTCTGGTCAGGTTGGGTTCGGCATCGACCGGGTCATTCTGCGGGACAAGGACTCGATCACGACGCTCAGAGGCCGCCTCACCTACAAGCAGACCGACAACTTCCTTCTCGGCAATCGAATTGAGGTTGGAAGCCGCCGGTACACAATAGGCGCCCTGGGTTTGTCGCGTTCACAGAGAATGCTGGGTGGCGTCATCGCTCTCGATTTTTCCGTTGATAAGGGCCTTGATCTCTTCGACGCCGTGGAGGCCGGCGAGCCCGGAGCCGGCATGGCCGATCCTCGTTTTTTGAAATTCAACACGACCGTCAGCGCAACCCGGCCGTTCGAGGCGGCTGGCCAGCGATTCGAGTTAACGACGCTCCTCAATGCCCAATATTCTCCCGATAACATGTTTGGCGCGGAGCAGATCGGACTTGGGGCTCCAGCAACGTACGCGGCCTGAGGGAAAGCGTCATATTCGGCAATAACGGATTTTTCAGCCGCAACGAACTGATGTGGCGGACAATGCCATGGGAGGGCACAAGTCTGGCACCCGTTCTAGGCGAATTGCGACCCTATCTTGGTCTCGACTACGGCCGTGTGTTCTCGCAGTATCGCTTCGATATTCCGGACGGCCATCTAGCGAGTTGGACCGTTGGCGCGAAACTCGTGGGCGGCAACATCAGTGCCGATTTCGGCTACTCCCAGGCATTTTCCAGCAGCGTCAATCACGGACGCGGCAACCTCATTTTCGCCAGCGTGACGGCGCGCTGGTAGGCTTCAAAAGAGAATATTATGATCAGATCTTCTTTTCACACCCCCAAATTGTCTGTCGTATTCGCGCTGGTGGCGACTGCCATTGTCGTTTCCGGTTGCGGCGGCCGGGCAGCGCATCCGGTTTCTTCGACCAACCCGACCGACAGCGCTTTCGATTGCGTGGGCATCAAGCGCGAATTCGAAGCTAACGAGCGGCAGGTGCTGGCGACGGTGAAAGAACGAGCCGATGCGCAGGGTAAGAATGTCATCCTCGGCGCGACAGGCGTTCTTCTGTTCTTCCCCGCGCTTTTCTTCATGGATCCCAAATCGCCAGAGAAACTGGAAATCGACGCATTGCGTAACCGCAATCAGGTTCTTGGCGAAATTGCCAAAAGCAAAAAATGCCCAGCTCCACAATCGAAGCTGGCCGATGTCTACAAGAAACTCGACAGCAAGTCTTCTCCGGCCGACACGAGCAGAAAAGACCGCTAAGCCCCAAATTCCGTCTGCCACGAGAGGCGAACAACAATGACATCACAGTTTAAGCGTCTTCCACGCAAAACAACCGATCTCGCGTTGTTCGCCAATGCCGGGACGCTGGCTCAAAAAATCATTGCCACTGTTGTCAGTTTTACGCTCGTGCTTCAGCCAGTGCTTCTTCACGCACAGGACATATCGCCGGAAGTTGGAGGATCTTTTGCAAATCGCCCCGGGATAGGGGCTGCTCCGAACGGCGTGCCGCTCATTGATATCGTCGGACCCAACAGCCAAGGTCTGTCGCACAACAAATACAACAATTTCAACGTCGGCACACTGGGGGTCATTCTCAACAACTTCAATGGTGAGGTGGGCACCTCGAAACTGGGTGGCGTGACACCCGGCAATCCAAATCTGCAAGGTAAAGGCCCTGCGTCCATCATCCTCAATGAGGTCACGTCGCAAAACCGCAGTTCGCTTCTCGGTCCAACCGAAGTGTTCGGTGGCAGGGCCGATGTCATCATTGCCAATCCGAACGGGATCACCTGCGACGGCTGCGGTTTCATCAACACGCCACGAGCCACGCTGACGACGGGTGTACCTGACATCGGCAGCGATGGACGTCTCAATGGATTCACGGTCAACGCAGGGGATGTCACTTTCGGCTCTGGGGGTGGGAATTTTGCGCTTGGTGATGGTGCAGTCAGTCTGTTCGATGTCGTGTCCCGTACCATCCAGATCGACGGAACGATCTACGGTGAGGATCTGCGTCTGACCGCCGGCAAGAGCAAGTTCGATTATGCCACCGGGGAGGCAACAGCGCTCGATGCCACCTCCGGAACACCTGAATACGCAATCGATGGTTCAGCACTCGGGGCCATGCAGGCCGGCCGCATCAAGATGGTTGTCACGGAAAAAGGTGCCGGCGTTCGCATGCGCGGCGACATGGCGGCCAATGCCGGGGAGCTTTCGCTGTCGGCAGACGGTAAAATTTCGATCGGCAATGCCTCTGGCAATAACGGCGTCAGCATCTCTTCGAAGGGGAGTGTTTCGGCCGGTCGTCTGACCTCGAAAAAATCGGTGTCGGTCAAGGCGGGCAAGGACGCCAGGGTCGCTTCTATCGGTGCAGAAGAGGATATCCTGATCAATGGCGGAGCAGGCTTCATCGATGTCAGCGGTACTCTCGGGGCTAGTGGCGTACTCAACGTTCTGGCAGACGGTCGTATTGCCTTGGCCGACGCGTCGGCTGCCGGTCCTGTTTCGCTGTGGTCGGGGGCTGGATCCATTGCTATCCGCAGCACGGCCCAGTCTGGCGCGGCGATGTCGCTTACGGCGGCCTCAGGAGCGATCACGGCGGGCTCACTCCTTTCGAAAGGCGATTTGGCTCTGCTCTCCGGCCTTAATCTGGGGATTTCCGGGCTGGTACTTGCTGAAGGGAGTTTGCTGGCTTCGGCTGGCAGCGACATCCGCTATGACAGCCTGGAGGCAAACGGAGACGTTTTGCTGTCTTCGACAAATGGTATCATCAGCTTCGACAAGCGCACGGCCGCCGGCGGCGACATCAGGATCAGGCAGCAAAATGCCGACCTTTCCAATAACCGGAGCGGACTTGCCACATCCGGCACGCTCTACATCAATGCCAATAATATCAATCTCACCAACAGCACGCTGACGTCAGGTGGCATTGATCTCACCTCATCTGGAACGACAGATCTGACCGGTGCGCGGCTCAATGCTGTCACCGTGAGCAGCACAGCTCGTTCCGTTCAGGGGTCAGGTGACATCGCGATTAAAGCGGGTAGCCTTGCTGCGAATGGCGCTACCAATATTCTGGCGGCCCATGATCTGACGCTGTCGCTTTCACAACTTGGCAACTCCGGTCAGTTGGCTGCTGGCAATGACCTTACCCTCAATATCGCCGGCAACCTGACCAACACCGCCACGGGGCTCATCTATGCCGGTAACGACGCCGCACTTTTCGTGGGCGGGGTGCTGGCCAATGATCAGGGGGCGATTGTCGCAGGTCGTGACCTCACAATTGCTGGAAGTGCTTCTGGCGCGCGCAATGCTGCTACGGTCAACAGTTCAGGTCTGATTTCCTCTGGTCGCAATATCTCGATCCTGACGGCAAATCTGCGTAACGAGAAAAGCGTGGCTCCGACCTATACGAGCCAGCAAATCTCAAACGCACTCGTGTCGGCTTATGACACTTATTATGCACGCCTGTGTGGAGATTGTTCATCTTCCGTCTCTTTTGCTGATAAGCAGTTCGTCATTGGTGCCCCCATTCGCCATGTCTATCGTGATGTGACCGAGGACCGCCTCACATCGGCTGGAAGCCCCGCGGCGACGATCAAGGCGGGTAATACGCTTTTTGTCGATACCGTCGATCTTACCAATGCCTACAGCAACATTGAAGCCGGCTCCGGCATGACGTTTGTTGGCACAGGCACGCTGACAAATCTCGGCTTGCAGCTGCAGCGCACGACGTCGGTCAACTGCAATCAAAACTCGGGTTGCCAATATTATCCTGATGTCATCTTCCAGTGGGAAGAAAGGCGGGACAGCGGCGATACCGGAGGCCATGAATTCTCATATCAGGTTTCCATGCCTGGCCCCAGCCCGTTTGGAACGCGGGATGCGTCAAAGGATATCGGCCCCGGACGAACCGTGGAAAGCGTCGAGGCGATCGGTGGGGTTCCAGCGGCAATCCGCTCGGGCGGAGCACTTGGTATCACCGGCTTTGCTGCCGTCAACAATACCGCGATTGCCGGATCGATCGCCGACCATGTTGCCGTTGCAGCGCCTGCGCTTTCGAACAATCCGACCGAACTCCTGTCCGGCATGACGGCAAGCGGTGCGCTGTTCACGCTTGGCGGTGTCGCCACCCCACAGTCCGGCGGCTTTGGCGGCACCATTCCCGGCCAGACATTCCTCTATGAAACCCGCGCCGCCTTCCTCGACGTCTCGAAATTCTATGGCTCCAGCTATTTCCTTCGTCGCATCGGCTACCAGCCGGATCGCCAGATCCAGTTCCTTGGGGACGCCTATTTCGAAAACCAGTATATTGAGCAACAGATCAGACTGGCCACGGGCTCAGGTTTGACCGGGCAGGATTCAATTACCCGGATAAAGCAGCTTCTCGACAATGGAGCCGCCTATCTCGGAGCGCCGCAGCGCCCGCTCGGCCAACCTTTGACGGCTGAGGAGATCGCCAGCCTCACCGAATCCCTCATCGTCTATGAGTGGCAGACGGTTAACGGTACGACAGTTCTTGCGCCGGTACTGCATCTCGCCGCCAATGACAGGAAGAAACTCAACGCCGCCGGAGCCTTGATCGCCGGCAATAGCGTTGCCATCGACACCGGTGTCTTTGCCAATAGCGGCACGGTTCTCTCTGACAGCGATCTTGCCATTGCGGCGAGCTCTCTCTCGTCGATCGGCGGAACCTTGAGCGCGGGTCGTGATCTCTCCCTCAACGGTACTAACACGATTTTGCTTGCCAATACGAAGGTGAACGCTGGCAACAATCTCGCCCTGACCTCGGACGGAGACATCAATATCTCCGTGACCGAACGGTCGACAACCAGCACATTGCGCGACAAGCGGAGTTCTACGACGGTTGTCAGAACCACAAGCCAGGGTTCCGAGATCACGGCTGGCGGATCGATCTCCGCCAATGCAGGTGGCAACCTCAACGTCATCGGCAGCAACATTGCTGCCGATGGAACGGTTGGTCTGAAGGCGACCGGCGATGTGACAGTCGCTGAGGCCATCGACACCACCACGATAGATTACACCTACAGGAAAAAGGGTGGCCTGTTCGGCGGAAGCAAACAAACGACGAGCCACACGGAAACGGAGACCGCTGTCGGATCATCGGTCAGCGGTGGGAAGGGCGTGTCCATCGTCTCAGGTGGAGATACCGTCGTCTCCGCCTCGAAGGTGATGGCTGGCGATGAGACCAGCAAAGCCGATATCAATGTCAGCGCGGGCGGCGATCTGCTGATCGCGTCGGGCAAGAATACGGCGGAGTTCGAACAGAGCTCCTCATCCAAGGGCTTCCTCTCGAAAAAGAGCTCGACGCAGTACAACTATGATGAAGCCACTGTCAACGGCGGAGTAAAAACCGGCCACGGGGCGGAGCAAAAGTCGGCCACTATGGCGGCCGCCTGAGACCGCCGGGAGGGCGTAGCCCGAGCGGGGGTCTCAGGCGGGGGCGGCGATTTTTTGAGAGGTGTCAGCCGGCCTTTCGGGCGCGGCTCTGGGCGAGACGATAGCTGTCGCCGTTCATCTCGAGGATGTTGACGTGGTGGGTGATGCGATCGAGCAACGCGCCGGTCAGACGCTCGGATCCCAGGGTTTCGGTCCATTCGTCGAAAGGCAGATTGCTGGTGATCAGGGTGGCACCGCGCTCATAGCGTTGCGAGATCAGCTCGAACAGCAACTCCGCGCCGGTCTTTGATAGCGGGACGAAGCCCAGCTCGTCGATGATCAGTAGCTTGTAGGCCGCCATTTGCTTCTGGAAGCGGAGAAGACGCCGCTCATCACGCGCCTCCATCATCTCACTGACCAGGGCGGCGGCCGTGGTGAAGCCGACGGACAAGCCCTTCTGGCAGGCGGCCAGGCCGAGGCCGAGAGCAACATGCGTCTTGCCGGTTCCACTGGGACCGAGAGCAATGACGTTCTCGCGGCGCTCGATCCATTCGCAGCGGGACAGTTCCAGCACCTGCATCTTGTTGAGCTTGGGGATAGCTGTGAAGTCGAAGCTATCCAGGCTTTTGACGACCGGGAATTTGGCCGCCTTGATGCGACGTTCGACCTTGCGGCGATCCCGCTCGATCGTTTCCCGTTCGGCAAGCCGGAACAGGTAGCCGACGTGATCGACGCCCTCGGTTGCGCATAGCCGGGCCAGCTTCTGGTGCTCGCGCTGGAAGGTCGGCAGCTTCAGGGCCTTGAGATAGTGCGCGAGCAGGATCTCGGGTGCTTCGGTGTTCATGCGGCTTCTCCCGCATCCGACGACAGGAGACGCATATACGCCTTCGCCGAGGTCGTCTCGACCGTCGCCCTCGGCAGATAGGGGTAGATGGACAGGTCCAGTCTGGGCGGCCGGCGTTCCACCCGGCACAGGATCAGATGCTTGACGGCGTCAAAGCCAATGGCGCCAAGCTGGATCGCCTGCTTCACCGCCGCATGCAGATCGGCGAGTTCGAAGCTCTCCAGCAGGCGGAGGACCTGCACGTACTCACGCCGGCCGTGCTTGGCCATGCGGCCTTCCATCAACCGGCGCAGCGTAGCGAACTCTTGCGGCAAGTCCCAGCCCTGGAGGGGCGCTGCCTGATCCAGCGAATTGATCTTCTGCTCGATCAGCGGCAGGTAATGGACAGGATCGAAGACGACGTCTTCCCGTTCCCAGCACCGAGGATGGCGGGCGATGATCTCGCCACGGCAACCGATGACCACTTCGTTGACATAGCCGCGCACCCACACATCCTGATGGCCATAGGCGACCGGGACGGAATAGTCGTTGGTCTTGTAGCGCACCAGCGACTGCGCCGTCACCTTGGCACTTGCCTGGTCGCAGGCATCAAATGGCGAGGCTGGCAAGGCGCGCATGGCAGCCAGATCGCGCCGCAAGCGCTCGCCGATCGTCTCGCTCTCGCCGCGCAGCCTGTCGCGCTGGCGCTTCCGGCACTGCTCCTCCAGAAAGGTGTTGAACGCCTCCCATGTCGCAAACTGCGGGATCGGCACCATGAAGTTGCGCCGGGCATAGCCGACGAGACCCTCGACGTTCCCCTTGTCGTTGCCCTTGCCGGGACGGCCATAGCGATCCCGGATAAGGTAGTGGGACAGGAAGCCGCTGAACAACGTCGCGCGCTTGCGGGTGCCGTCAGGCAAAATCTTCGCCACCAGGCAACGGTCGTTGTCGTAGACGATCGACTGTGGCACGGCCCCAAAGAAGGCAAATGCATGGATGTGGCCGTCGACCCAGGCCTCGGCCACCGCCGCCGGATAGGCCCGCACATAGCAGCCGTCGCTATGCGGCAGATCGAGCACGAAGAAGCGCGCCTTCTGCTCCACGCCGCCAATCACGACCGTCGCCTCACCGAAGTCCGCCTGCGCATGGCCGGGCGGATGCGACAGCGGCACAAACACCTCTTGTCGGCGCTGATCCCGATCGCGCATATAATCCTTGATGATCGTGTAGCCGCCGGTGAACCCGCATTCGTCGCGCAGGCGGTCGAACACCCGCTTGGCCGTATGGCGCTGCTTGCGCGGCACCTTCAGGTCTTCATCGAGCCAATGGTCGATCGTCGAAACGAACGCATCAAGCTTCGGACGCCGGATCGGTGATCGCCGCTGATAGCCGGGCGGCGTCGAATAGGCCACCATCTTGGCCACGCTGTCGCGCGATATGTTGAAATACTTTGCTGCCTGACGCTGCGTCATCCCTTCGGAAACAGCCAGGCGAACCTTGAGGTATAATTCCACGGTGTAGATCCCCTGTCCCTCCTGCGATCATTGCAGAAAGGAAATAGGTGGCCGGATTTTACTCCGCCCGCAGAAGCATTATGCCGCCGCTACCGTGGACGACTTTTGCACCGCCGCTCTCAGCTGATGTTAAACGGATTGGGGCACTGGATGTCGAGAACCCTTCCGTCCAGCTAGTTGCCTTGCGCTACGGCGTACAATTCATTGATATTTCTGACGTGGAAGCGTCGGGCCTGCTCAACCATGATCGCTACACGGCACTAGCGGCGCTGCTGCCGCAGTTGGAAGAAAGTATCGGTGGGCAAGGGTCCGAGTTTGGGCGAGCGGGAGCATTCGTATTTGATACAATCGGAGTGACCCTTTCTAGCCCATTTCATCTCGCGAGCAAAATTGTTAATCCTGAGCATTGATCTCTCCATCAATCGCTGTCGTATGGGTTGATGTACCGATCCGCAAGCGGCACGCTTTCTTTTCTCGCAGGCGAGTTTTTGGGGTGCGACGGCTCGGCGTTTTTGTCTCCGCTAGACGGTGCTGCCAAGAGCAAACGCGTGATCTCTTTATTACGAGGACCTCCGGCAGATTTCTCTGCTCTCCCTCATAAGAACTCTCGCACTCGCCGTCCCAGTCTGTTGTCAAGCTGCCGCGGGACTCGTGCCATCCTGGCTATCTCTTTCACCAACAAGGTTTGATCGTGAAAGAGGGTAGGCGAACAGGTCCAAATTTAAAAAACTCACTTTTGGATCCCCTTCCGTCCGTTCGCAAAGAAGTGTGACCGCTAGGAACCGGCATCGTCGATCGATCGGTCACACTCACTAAAGGCGACGCACTCCACTCAGCGCGTGAGGCATGTAACAGGGCTATTTGAGATAGTTCTCTTCAGAATCGCCTGAAAAATATTGCTGGCTCATTAGCACGTATATTTGGCGAGAAACACAGTATCGAGCGCGTTGCGGGTCACCAACGCGCCCGCTACGAGCAACACAGCGATTATCAAGATTTCTGTCAACCTAGAGAATCTCGACCTGACGAGGATTCGGGACGCAGGACGCAATGGACCAATGTGTGCCCTGTGATCAGAAGGGAAATGCCTGTGAAGAGAATGTCAGCATGTAAGTCGATTTCTACGCTCTTGCTCAGTACCACTATCCTTACGGGAATGAGCGTCACCGCTTTTTCCCAACAAGCCGAGTTTGTCGGACCGGGATTTAATTGGTCTGATCCAGAAAACTGGAGTACTCGAACAGTCCCAGATTCAACCACGGATGTGGTGATCGACAAGTTAGACGCTGCTATTGATTTTCCAGGAGCTACTGCCAAAACGGTTGTAGTGAAGAATGGCAAATATTTGGGCATCATTGGCCACTCCAGCACCCTGAATACAAAAGTAATTGACTTGTCGTTGAACGGACAGGTTGGCTTTAACTACGGGGCGACTGCAAACAACGAAGCGATCTTTTCAAAATTACAAGCTGGAGACGTCGAAGTAATAACAAGTGAAGTGCGGAAGAAAATACTTAGTGGAACTCAATCTCTGCATCATTCTGTTATTTTTAATAATGGCTCAAATGCCGGAAACGGCAAGATTTCGCTGAATGGCCGTTCTGTTGTGTTCGCCGATAGAGCATCGGCCGATCATGCCGAAATTGAGTTGTCTCAGGGCGGAGCGATGATCCTAGAAAGCGGTTCGAAGGCAGGATCCGCAGTAGTCCGCAACTCCGCAAGTCTAATCTCCTTGCAAACAGGATCAACCTTGGAGAATGCTTCGGTCAACAATGTGGATGACGGTCTGATCCTGTTTTACAAGGATAGCACCGGCGGTGCGGCTGAGATTTATAACTCGCGTAGTCAAATTCTTTTGGCTGACCAGTCAACGTTAGGCACTGCGACTGTCACAAATGACGCGGACAGCTTGGTCCTGTTCGGAAACCAGAGCCATGGTGCATCGGCCACCGTTATCAACAAGAACGGCGCAACCATTCAGGCTAGTCCAACGAAAACGTCTCCTATGGCGATAGGCTCGCTTTCGGGAGCAGGCGATGTCTATCTCGGTGACCAAAGTCTGGTGACCGGTGGTCTCGGCAAGAACGACACTATTTCAGGTTCAATACGCGATGGTTTCTCGGAGGCATACCGTAGACACCAGCTTGAGTCCGTCGTTTCGACTGGTACCGGACAGCTGTCGTCGAATGGCCTTCGCAAGGTTGGCGCCGGCACGCTTACATTGACGGGCACGAACACGTTTTCTGGCGGTACGACGGTTGAGGCTGGTACGCTTAAGCTCGGCGATGGCGGCACGTCCGGCAGTATTCTGGGAGATATAAATAACGAGGCGATACTGGTTTTTGATCGATCCGACGATGTGACATCGGCAAATTCCATTAGCGGGACCGGGGAGATTATTCAGGCCGGATCTGGATCACTTCTTCTGACAGGTGACAGTTCTCACTTTGCGGGCCAAACGACCGTCAGGAATGGAGCTCTGCTCGTCGGAAAGCCGGGCTCAGACGGAGCGCTCGGCGGTAACCTGAGCGTGCTGGAAGGGGCAAGACTGGGTGGTTCGGGGATTGTTGGTTCGGGTACCGGGTCGCTGACCAGTATTTTGTCTGGGGGCACGCTTGCCGCAGGCAACTCAATCGGGACACTGACCATCGACGGTGATCTGAAGATGGCTTCCGGTTCCCACTTCGAAACGGAAATTGCAAGCGACGGTCGCTCCGATCTGGTCAACGTGACAGGTAAAGCCGATCTCGCCGGCGGCAATATCCGCATTGTTTCTGTCGATGCCGATACCAGTTACCAGACCGAGCGGAGCTATCGTATTCTGAACGCAGAAGGCGGTGTCAATGGCGTGTTTTCCGACACCCTGTCGAGTTCGGCATTTTTGAACCTCGGCGTGGCTTACAACCCTAAAAGCGTTGATCTTACGGTGTCGCTCAAAAAGCCCGCCGTTGGTCCCGATGCCGGCGTTCCCCATCGCCTCTTCCCAACCGTTGCAGAGACGTCAAACCAGTTTGCCACAGCGACTGCTCTGGATGGATTGGCGCAGTCCGGTTCTTCCCTTGCACTCTATAATGATCTCCTGATGTTGAACGCGGACGAAGCGCGGGCAAGTTTCGATCGCCTTTCCGGTGAGGCCTATGCCACAGCCGCCGGTGTTCTGGTGGATCAGTCCCATTTCGTCCGGGGCGCCATGAACGGTCGCATGCAGCAGGCGTTTGGTCAAAGTGCAACCGCTCCAGCTCAGGAATCCAATCCCTATTTTGCATGGACCACCTCATATGGTTCCTGGGGAAGCTACGATGGCAACAGTCTATTCGGAGACGTGAGTTCTTCGATCGGCGGTTTCGCTAGCGGGATTGACGTAGACCTATTCGATACATGGCGTGTGGGTATCATGGCGGGTTACGGCCACTCGAGCTTTGATGTGAACGAACGCTCGTCGTCGGGAGACAGCAAGAACTACACGCTTGGAACTTACGCGGCGTCGCAGTGGACGCTGTCTGAAAGTTCCGCGCTCAATTTTCGGTCCGGATTGGCGCACACATGGCACGATCTTTCTATGAACCGTAACGTCGCTTTTCCTGGCTTCTCCGATCGCCTGTCCAGTGAGTATGACGCCTCTACACTGCAGCTCTTCGGAGAGGTGGGATATGAGTTGAACATGGATCGCACCATTTTCGAACCCTATGCTAACGCCGGTTTTGTGCGTTTCAACAGCGACGAGTTTGGTGAAGCTGGTCGTACCGCGGCATCGTTGTCGGTAACCTCAGCAACGATGAACACCTGGTTCACCACAATTGGTTTGCGTGTCGCGACCGAACTCGACATCGGTGAGACATTGGTGACGGCGCGCGGCGATATCGGCTGGCGGCATAGCTATGGCGACGTCACCCCCACGTCGACAGCAAGCTTTGTCGGATCCGAGACGTTCACTGTTTCAGGGGCGCCGATTGCCAGGAACGTCGCTCTGATCGAGGCGGGCTTCGATATTCACTTTACCAAATCCGCAAAACTGGGCGTCTCCTACAACGGACAGTTCGGATCGGGCACAATCAACAACGGCGTCAATGCGAAGTTTAGTGTGAAATTCTAAGCCGATATTGAACAGTTAGAGGTGGGACCATGACGGGGCGGGAAAAGGTCAGCGGCGAGGAGCATGAGATTTATCCTCGCTGTAGGCCCCGCCCGGTCGCCCAAAGTACTTACTGGGTGGATCCAACGGCGGCGAATCGATGCACACAGGCCATTATAGCCTTCACTGATCCAAGTACGATTTTGTCCTGATCGTCATTGTCATTAAGCAGAGCCTCATCCTATAGGTTTGAAAGAAAACCCATTTCCAAAAGTATACTTGGAATACTTCCTGTGCGCAGTAATAGAAAATTCCCGTGGCGCTCCGGGTTCTTCAGGAGCGGCACGCGGCGCCCTAGCGCTGTGACCATCGAGCGCTGAATTTCGAAAGAGAAGACCTGTTTCTCCCGGAAAATCAGATCTTCCATGATCGCGCTCACGCCAAGGGGAAGTTCGTGGGTATCAGTGGAGCCCGCCGAAACGACCAGATTATTAATAGTAGCGAGTTCCTCCGCCTGCGCTTCCGAAGATTTGGGAGATGGTCAATAGACGCTCGCACCCCTCACCGATCGGTTATTTAAGACATCAGCATGCAGCGAGACGAGCAGATGCGCTCGCATCGTTTGCGCCAGCTTCACGCGTTGGTGGCGGCAAAGATTGTGGTTCAATGGTAGCCTTAAGCCAGCCTTAAGGTGGTGAGGGAAATTTGCGCTCATGGACACTTGATCGGAAAGGCCCGGATAACTTTGCGCAAGAAGATGATTTCAATGCCTCGCTCCAAGTCTCAAAATTTGGCCTCTCATGTTATGTTATTTAATAACATTGGCCAACTCCACGCTTCGGTACGAGCTTACTTTGTACAAGTAAACCTAAAGCTAGCACCGAATGACCTGAACGTACCCATTTGCCTGGACGCCGTCTGTGCAGCTTTTGATACTTTTCTCGACGCTTTTGGCCGTGAGCACGGTCGAATCAGCTTCGCCGGTGAAGGTGAAATCTGATGTGCGCTCAACGGACCGTTATTATGGCCTTTAGTCCAGACTCTACTGCATTAGACTTGGCTGGACCGATGGATGTGTTTGCAGAAGCCAACACGTTGCTTGGGCCACAAGACGGATATCGGTTTTTGCTCGTGTCGGCCCAGCCCGGGCCCGTTCGACTGTGTAACGGGTCGCACGTCCTTCCCGATCTCTGCTGTGAAGAGGCCATTGGTAACTATGACGTCGTTCTTGTTGCAAGCTCACCTACGTACACTCACGATCCTACGCTTTGCGCTTGGTTGCGGGAGGTTTGCGGGCGAGCGAATATTTATGGCTCCATCTGCACTGGCGCTTTCGCGCTGGGTGATGCTGGTTTGTTAGACGGCCACACCGTGACAACGCACTGGGAATCGGCCCAGGAACTTGGCGCGCGCTTTCCTTCCAGCCGAGTTGAAGCTGACCGCATCGTTATGCGAAGTGGGACTCTCATTACGTCAGCCGGGTAGCCGCGGCAATCAACCTCGCATTGACGCTTGTAGCTGACCATCACGGCGCCGAACTATCGCTACGGATCGCGCAGCAACTGGTAGTGGTGGCCAAACGCCGAGCGGAACATACGCAATATCTGCCCCAACTGAATGCACCACCCGATGGCGATATGTCCATTTTTCGCGTGAAAGCACATGTGATGGAGAATGCGGGCGACGACTACAATCTGAGCAAACTCGCGGCCATCGCCGGAATGAGTTCGCGAAGCTTCTCGCGTCACTTCACACGCGTGACAGGTGTGACCCCCCGCGTATTCGTCGAGCAGGCCCGGCTAGACACCGCAAGGCATCTACTGGAAGAAACCTGCCAGCCTTTGAAGGCAATTGCTTACAATTCTGGCTTTGGAAGTGCGGACAATATGCGTCGGGTATTCCAACGGCGACTTCGGGTCTCACCGGCAGACTACCGGGAACGGTTCAATCGTAAAAGTTAGGGGTCTCAAGCATTCGTCTTAACCGGCGGCACATTCTTACATTGTCCGGAAGGTGCGATCTCAATCTGCGCCCGGTTTACGGGTGCAGGAAGATACGAGGCCTAGGATCACCAGAGGCGAGACCACCGGTCGACAGTTTAGATAACCGCAAACGCCATTGTCATCTTTGGCACGCCGTTCCACTACCGTAGCCCGAGAAACTCACGCCGCAACCGAGTTTTTGCATAGCAAGGATGAAGCCAGTCATCTGTAGCCGGCTTTCCGGATCGCTCGCTTCCCTGATCTCGATGACCAAGCGTCCTGCAATAGATGGATTTCGGGTCAGCTCGTCCCGAACCGAAGTCCACCAGATATCATCAACAGCAGACAAGGCTGACACTTCACAACCGAGCTTCGTATCTGGACGAGTTTTCAGACGATCTATCGTCGCATGGACCAAGTATCGGTCGTAGGCACGCGTTAGGCGCAATCGCTCCAAGACACTCGGAATATTCTCTGTTGCTATCACCTTTGTACCACATCGGATGCTCTTTAACTGGATCCTGTGGTACGGGCATCGGGCGTTACTCTCTACCGCATTCAACGGGTACTCCATCAAGTCGACGCGGTTACTGCTCAAAGCATCGTAGAGCACCACAGCAATCTCCATGTCTGATCTATACTGTTCGAAACAAGCGGGAACCCAATATTTGTGGTCGAAGCCGGGAAAACATTGAGTTTTGTTCACGCTAACCGCCACGCTGATTCTCGTTTGTCCAATATCAATGGGCGGCTCGCAAAGAAGCAACAGAGCCGGAAGCACTCTTGTCTGTTCAACCTCACCGTCCCAGCCCCACCCCTGGACACGCAATCCTGACGGCTCGATCGTTAGGGCACCGAATGAGTCTGGCAAAATGGATTCTATTCTGCGGCATGCAGTGTAGAGCACTCGAGCAGCAATCCCATCGCCATAGCACAACGCAATGTGACGCAGATTTTCGACTGCTATTACAAGGCTATTCCGATTCGACCGCGTGCTACTGAGAGCCTGATCAACACTTATTTTCATGCGATTGCGCCCGCCAGATACCAGCTGGTAGAGCTCCTTACCAAAAGATAAACAAACGCAGCTGCATATTGAATCAAAAATCCTGCCGCGTCGGCACGAAAAAGCGCGGTAGGATCTCGAAATGTTGGACGCACTCGAAATACGGAAAGGTCCCCGACCGTCTCTGGTTCAACACTTCCAACCGGGGAGACTACAGCGCCCGCCGCAGTTGAACGACCCGCCGCAGTTGAACGAATTGACTCATGTACGGTATTCATGTTCCTGGCATGAATCATTAATGTTACCTGCGATTTTCTTGTTGGCTAGTTCGACTTGAGTTTAAGGAAAGTCAGTGACAGGAAGGGGAGCTTGGCGGCTCTCTCCCGGAGGCCACGATTTAAGCCGGCCATCATGGTGTGCGCGGTAAACATTCGAGGCGGAGCCCGGGGCGACATTTGGGCACGTGATATCTGCAGCTTGCGTAGCATAACTACCCCTAAATCCAGTTTTGTTCGCACTAACTGGAACCGGCAGTGAGATTCCGTAACCTTGAAGGTGTGTCGCACCACACAATGCGGCTGATTGCGCGTCTTCGATCGTCTCGACACCTTCCATAACAACTACAGGAGAGTAGCAAGACGCGAAGCTGATAAGATGCGCCAGAGCATCAAGGTCCAAGCAAGACCGTCTTGTGGGCTGCAAGAACGACCGATCGATTTTGACGATATCAAAATCAACCAAGCGGAGTAGTTGCGGAGATGCGTAGCCTGCGCCAAAGTCATCCAGCGCAATCCGGCATCCCAACTCCCGCATCTCGTTCAGCATGTTTACCGATCGTGTCACATCGAGTAGTGGCCGCGTCTCTGTCAATTCGAGAACTAGTCGAGACGCTAGTGTTGGACGAGACCGGACCTGGCCGGCAATCAGGTCCCACGTTTCGCGATTGCGCAAATTATCGGCCGATATATTGCAGCCGAGGACCGCACAGGGATCGATTTCCAGCTCGTCAAGGGCGAGGCGGACCACGTTCTCGTCAATCAAAGAGCAGTATCCCAACTCCTCAAGCGCCGGAATAAATATACCCGCGCCATAATGGCAGCCGTCTGTTCCCTGCAACGTTGCTAAGCATTCGCGATAGAACACAGCATCAAATGGTTCGACCGAATGAACTGATTGGACGTTGAAACTTGCCCTTCCATCAGCGATCGCTGACTTAACAATCTCAACGACCCCTATATTCGAGATATCCGAGTGTCTATGCATCTTTGCCTCCCACTGTCCGTAAGAAAAGTCTGCGCTCATTAAGTTGCGGATCTCCATGGCCAGGAGGTTCGTCTTCTCGAGCTTTGGAGTTTAAGGGGCATCGCGTTAAGACCAACGCGGAGTCACCGACACATTTGGCCAAAGATAATGCTAACTTCGCCATTGAGGACTTCTGTCCTGTACTCAAAGCACCCGCCTGTGCTCAAAGCTACTTCGCTTGGCAGCTTGGCTAAACAGCTTATTGGAGCATCAAGGGCTCCAATTGAGGTATTGGCCGGTTCTTGGTTTTTCCGGCGGGCGAGAACGATTTCGCTTGAAAATGGAGCGATAACTCGCGTGTTTTTAGACTGGATGTACGTCATGAAGGCCGCGATGTTGCACTATGACACGCTGGTATAAAGCGCGGCAGGTTTGATCAATTGGCGTCAGAAGTGGGACACAACCCCGGTTACCGGACGGATTTCATGACCGACCCGGAAGTTATCGGAAGAGGACAAAAAGTCGTGTTTGCAAGATAGACCCGAGTACATACCGAAGCCGTTCTTACCGGGAATGGCGCAGGGCCAATCTGCGCATTTGCGCAGTATCGAATGGGCAGATTTCATGGTTTCTGTCGCGCAGCAGACATCCGGGCCGTGGCGCTTTGCCGGTTGTCCGCCCCGATCCCGGCATAGCCCCTAGAATTCGACAGCAGAACAGCCTTGGAACAGAAAATCAATTCTCACTTGTCTCGCAGATCGTTGCTCACCTTGGCAATCAGCTCATTTCTGGCCACAGGTTGCGAGCAGGTTCCCAAGACGAAACTCGAAGTTGCCGCGGCTACCCTGCCCGAAAACAAAAATGAAACGACGACAGCTCCAAAAACGGCGAAGGACAATAGGCCAAAGCCTGCGGGTACCGGTTTCGCTTACGACGAAATTTATGCGGCGCTGGCGGATGGCGGCTTTGACGTTCCAGCAGTCAATTACCGCGCCATTGACCCACAATACCTCCGACAGGAGGTCGAATACATCACCGCAGAGCCTGCCTATTCAATTGTCGTGGATACAAATGAGAGGTTCCTCTACTGGGTTCTTCCCCGTGGCCGAGCCATACGTTACGGCGTCGGGCTTGGAACTCAGGGCCGATCATGGAAAGGGCGCGCCGTCGTTCAATGGAAGCAGAAGTGGCCAAGGTGGAAGGCGCCGGACGATATGATCGCCCGCAATCCTGAACTCAAGCCATATAGTGTTGAAGCAGGCGGAATGGCCCCGGCCCCCGGAATCCTCTCGGTGCGCGCGCCATGTACATTTTCCAGAACGGCAAGGATACGCTCTATCGTATTCACGGATCACCAAGCTGGAGAACCATAGGCAAGAATTCTTCCTCGGGTTGCGTAAGAATGCTGATGCAGGATGCGATCGATCTTTATGATCGAGTGAAAGGGAAAACACCCCTTTTGGTCATCTGATAACGTCAATCTGAGCGGGAAATGATTAAGAATAACCGCTGCGGGTCAAATTTACGCCATAAACGACACCATATCTCGCGGTAGTTCGGTTTAGCGGATCTGGGGCCTTTCGGTCGTGAAAACGCCAGATCGCAACGCTCCAGACCTCGTGATTGAGGCGTGGGGCAACACATATCGAGCAGCGGGAGAGACCGATTTCTCCCGACATCGGCGCCGACGGAGCAACCACCCCGGAAACTCTCAGGCAAAAGGACCGCTGCAAGATCATACAAACTCTGAAAAGCGAGCTGATGCTCGCGCCGATGGTGTAAGTTCGCCGAAACAAGGTGAGCGAATCTCTCAGGCCAATGACAGAGGGGGTGCCAAAAGCCCAAAAACGGGGCAAGGAGCACCTATGGCTGGAAGTCACCCTTCCCCATCGACAGTCGATTGCGTTGACGCAGTTTCAAGACCATTTTCATTGACGGTGGCGGCAATTGCATTTGCCGCACACGACCCTGGCAGGCGTGACGCATTCCGGCGCGTCGGAGCTCGTGTCAGCCGGCTTCAGCGGCGGCATTTCACCCCGGTCCCCTTCAAAAATTGAACAGCTCCACGCGGTTTCACCGGGCAACGCGCTCGACAGGTGTGGCGCAAGCACCTCACGACCCGCCTTCTCGCGATGATACCGCTACGCGGTTCTTGTACGAACTCTACCTAATTCAGGAAATTTAAAATGGTCGATTGGGAAGATTTGCGATTTTTCTCCGCCTTCGCTCACCACGGGTCGATCACGGCAACCGCCAAGGCGCTACGCGTCGATCATACGACTGTAAGTCGGCGCATCACATCGCTGGAAACCTCGCTTTCCGTGAAGCTCGTTGATCGCAGGCCAAGATCATATGTACTGACCGATATGGGACGCGACGTCGCGAACTTCGCCGAGGAAATGAGCAGGTCTGCATTTGCTCTGAGCCGCTGCGCCGGTTCCGGCCAGAACGGTATCGAAGGTGATATCGTGGTATCCGCGCCGCCATCGCTGCTCTACAGCTTCATTGCGCCGCAAATCTCCGCGCTGCAATCTCAGCATCCTGACGTAAGGCTCCGTCTTGTCGGTACCATGGAAGCGATGTCCCTCTCCAAGGGAGAGGCGGATATTGCCATCAGCCTGAAGCGGCCGAGCGAAGCCACGCTGGTTGCGCGTCGCCTCGGACAATTGCCCTATTTCCTCTATGCCGACCCTGCCTACCCGACGAGAAACGGCCCTCCTCTCTATATCAGTTACGATGATACCATGCGGGAGTCGGATCACTATCGCTGGCTTGATGACAGGCTTTCCGCCGACGAGGTGTTCATGTGCAGCAACGACCTGCGCATACAGGCGGCGGCCGCCGCCGGCGGCTGCGGGGTGGCACTGCTGCCCGCCTACCTCGCCGCGGAACACGGTCTTGTGAGGTTCGATCCACTCGATCCCGGCGTCAGGATCGACGTTTGGCTGGTGATCCACGAAGACGTGCGCGACACGCCGCGGATACGTGTTGCCATGGACTTTATCAGTGAAAGTCTCAAGCCCTTGTGGCGTTCCTGATTATGCGCAGATCAAGCCTGCGCCATTGCCGAATTTTCCGGGATTTGGCGCGGTGTAAAATGCCGCGTGACAGGGTCTGTCCTGCGCGCGTGCGGTGACCGGTTGGACCTGCCCGCATTCCCACCCTATTCCCGATACCTGAGCGTGGAGTATTTTCATGTCTTTGACTGCTCGTTACAGGAGAGGTACCGTCGGATACCTTGTTCTCCCTGCCAAAAAACGCAGCGCAAAAACATCCGCTCGAAATCGTCAGCGGGTGGGCCTGCTAATCGTGGCATTTGCGATCGGTTATGCCGCGATCGCAGTCCGCCTTCTGCAATATGGCTATTTTTCCGAGAGTGACGCGACGGCGAGTATTCCACGATCTCCCAATATAATCGCCTCCCGCCCCGACATTCTGGACCGCAACGGCCAGCTTATCGCAACGGATATCAATCTCATCTCGCTTTATGCAGAGCCTCGCCGCGTTGTTGATGCAAATGAGGCCATCGAAAAGCTCGCCTCTGTTGTTCCCGACCTGGATTGGGCTGATCTGCACAGAAAACTAACGTCTGACTCCGGTTTTCAGTGGATCAGGAGACAGCTTACGCCCCGCCAGGAAGCTGAGATCATGCGCCTTGGCATTCCGGGCATCGGATTCAGACCCGAAAAGCGGCGGTTTTATCCTGGCGGGCCAGTGGCATCTCACATTGTCGGGCATGTCAACATCGATAATCAGGGGCTGGCGGGCATTGAGCGCTATCTCGACAGGCAAGGCCTGGCAGACTTGCGTGGAGTTGGCCTTACCGATCCCACCCAGCTTGAACCGGTCCGGCTGTCCATCGATTTGCGCGTTCAGAGCATCGTGCATAACGTCGTTAGCGATGCCTTGAGGAACTATCGGGCGGAAGCGGCAGGTGCCGTCGTAATCGATGTCGACACAGGCGAGGTTCTCGCGATGGCGTCCGTCCCCGACTATGACCCGAATGAACCTTCGCGGCGCCTTGCCGATGGCACGATCGACAGGGACTACGAAAAGGGATGGTTCAACCGCATGAGCAATTCAGCGGTTGAAATGGGCTCGACCTTCAAGGCGTTCACCCTTGCCATGGGGATTGATGCAGGCGTCGTCAATCTGAACTCGGTCGTTGATGCCTCCCGCCCGCTGAAAATGGGTGGTTTCATCATCAGGGATTTTCACGGCCGAGGACGGCCGCTGACAATCCGGGAAGTCTTTCGCTACTCATCAAACATCGGCACGGCAAAGATCGCTGATCTCGTTGGCCTGGAAAGTCACCAGCAATTTCTCTTCAGACTGGGCTTGTTGTCAAAGATGCAGACGGAGTTACCGGAAATTGCCTCGCCCGCAGCGCCAAGGAACTGGAAAAAGATCAATTCCGCAACAATTTCCTTCGGTCACGGTCTGGCCACGACACCGTTACAGACGGCTGCGGCTGCGGCGGCCCTCGTAAACGGTGGCATATTTCGGCACCCGACCTTCATCGCCGACAGTGGGAGGCATCACCAAATCACCGGCAGACGTGTCCTGCAGGCCTCGACCAGCGCAAAGGTCCGCGAGCTGTTCTGGTACAACGGCACCCAAGGTTCGGGCCGAAACGCCCAGGTGGCCGGTTTTGATGTAGGTGGGAAAACCGGGACAGCGGAAAAGGTTATCGATGGCAAATACGCGAAGAACCTGAACTTCAATACATTCCTCGCGGCATTCCCCATGCACCGCCCTCGTTATTTGGTGCTGTCGATCATTGACGCCCCGCTTTCCGGTGAGCGTGGCGGGCGCCTGGCGGCCTTCAATGCCGCGCCGATGGTGCGCGACATCATCGCGCGCGCCGCACCGCTCCTCGGGGTTCGACCGTCATTCGGGAACCCGCAGGCATATCCTTTGATGAACTACTGAATAGGCGATGAACCCATGTCATTCGCAGATACTGAATTTTCAGGTTATTTGATGATCTTTCCCCCGGCGAGCGACATTATCCACATCCTCTATTTCGTTGCGATTGTCGCAGAGGCCATGACAGCCGCACTCGCCGCCGGCCGTCGCGAAATGGATTGGATCGGCGTATTTCTGCTTGGATGCATTACCGCCCTCGGCGGTGGAACCGTGCGCGATGTTTTTCTGAACCACTATCCGCTATCGTGGGTCGAAAATCCCAGCTATCTCCTCGTGACGGGATTATCTGCGCTGGCGACGATCCCGATCGCCCGATATATGTATCACCTGCGCAAGATGTTCCTTTTTCTTGACGCGATAGGACTGGTCGTCTTCACCGTCATCGGCTGCCAGATTGCGTCAAACCTCAACCTGCCGCTGGTTGTCGTGGTGGCGGCAGGCGTGCTGACTGGATGTCTGGGCGGCGTACTTCGGGATATCCTGTGCAACGAGGTACCGCTCTTGTTTCGTTCGGAACTCTATGCAACCGTCTCGGTCTTTACGAGCCTGATCTACTTGATCGTGCCCCTCCTGGGGGTTTCCCACGCGATATCCTCGCTCGTCGCAATGGCCCTCGGGTTGATGCTCCGGCTCCTAGCAATACGCTTTAACTGGTGTGTACCGACATTCGTTTACACGAAAGACCCTCACTGAGGAGCGAGCGCATTCTTCACCGCCGCAAGGCCGCGGCGTAAAAACGGGTCGGAGTGCACGTAAAAGAACTGCACTCCACGCGCCCGCCAGTGCGGGATTTCTTCCAGCGTTGCAAGCGTGCCGGCGATCTTTCCCGCTGCGCGAATTTTTTCGACGGCGACGGCGACCTTGTCGATCACCACATCCGGGCGCGGTGCCGTGGACGTCGTACCAAACAAGATCGAAACTGATAGCAAGGCTTAGCGCCGGAGAGGCCAAATCCTATGTGCCGTATCTCATGTGTTGCCGCCATTGGTGGATCGAAGCGTTTAGCCTAACAGGGTAAGCCCTGACGCTGCGCCCTTGCCCAAGGCCACGATAGTCTCCAGCATTGCATTCCAAAAGTGGTTGGTTCCGGTCGTCAGCGTTGTCATCTCTGAACGTCTCATTGACTCAGAAGCAACGAGGGGTGGTTAGAAAAATTTCTATATTTCACTCCTAAATATACACCGCACGGCAATACATAGCGTATGCCGATATTTCAACGATTAGGGAAATAAATGCTCTACAGCGCTATTTCATTATTATGCCGCGTGACAATGCTCGTTCTCGCGAGGGCGTTTGTGGCGTCATCGGAAAGATATGCATTCCGCGTTGGCGCCTTCGGCCTGTCAGAGTTGCGACATTGAACTGCCGCCACATCATATATCCCTCGGGCACGCCGCAAGATCCGCGCCAACGTACGCCCCTGCTTTACACCTGCTGAATTGAGAATTTGTGTTTTATGTCGGGGATTTAAGGCCGAGGATCGTAGCTGTCTAGCGTACTGGATCGTAGTTTCGGGCTATTGTGGGATACTGCAGCGTAGGAAATGGTTGCGGGGCAGGATTTGAACCTGCGGCCTTCAGGTTATGAGCCTGACGAGCTACCGGGCTGCTCCACCCCGCGTTACCGGCGTAAATCCCTATTGGATTTATCGCGACTGCATCACAGCGAAGCTGTGATCTATACTGCCGGATCAAATTGCCGAAGGCGATTTGTCTCCTGTGAGGGACGCACGAGGCGTTTGCCTTATGGTTTTATGTCCCGGAATGCAAAAAGGCCGCTTGATGCGGCCCTTGGTATCGGCTGGGCCGAAGTGTGATTGAGAAGATGTTTGTTGCGTTTTGCAGACCTGGCAGCGACCTACTCTCCCGCGTCTTGAGACGAAGTACCATTGGCGCTGGGGCGTTTCACGGCCGTGTTCGGAAAGGGAACGGGTGCAGCCGCCCCGCGATAACCACCAGGTCGGCAAAACGCAACAGAGTTCATGTTTTCACATGAGTGTTGTTTTCGAGAAGCTGGGAAGCTTGCGCTTCATTTAATTTAACACGTCTTTCTGTGACCCGTCCGTATTGCTCCCTTGCTCAACAATGAGCGTGGCAGCCATACAGACCAGAGGTCGTCGCGCCCTATGGCGCGGCCCGTCCGGAGCCCTTCGGGCGTCAGGACAGAACAATGATGTCATCAAGCTTTGCTTGATGAACATATTCAATGGGAACGAAGAAGTCGATCGAGCTATTAGTAACGGTAAGCTTCACATGTTGCCATGCTTCCACACCCGTCCTATCAACGTGGTCGTCTTCCACGGCTCTGATAGGGAACACTCGTTTTCAGGTTGGTTTCCCGCTTAGATGCCTTCAGCGGTTATCCATTCCGTATATAGCTACTCTGCTATGCCCTTGGCAGGACAACAGATCCACCAGAGATACGTCCATCCCGGTCCTCTCGTACTAGGGACAGATCCTGTCAATATTCCTACACCCACGGCAGATAGGGACCGAACTGTCTCACGACGTTCTGAACCCAACTCACGTACCGCTTTAAATGGCGAACAGCCATACCCTTGGGACCTGCTCCAGCCCCAGGATGCGATGAGTCGACATCGAGGTGCCAAACAACCCCGTCGATATGGACTCTTGGGGGTCATCAGCCTGTTATCCCCGGCGTACCTTTTATCCGTTGAGCGATGGCCCTTCCACACGGGACCACCGGATCACTATGACCGACTTTCGTCTCTGCTCGACTTGTCAGTCTCGCAGTCAGGCGGGCTTATGCCATTGCACTCGACGACCGATTTCCGACCGGTCTGAGCCCACCATCGCGCGCCTCCGTTACTCTTTCGGAGGCGACCGCCCCAGTCAAACTACCCACCATACACTGTCCCGGATCCGGATAACGGACCGCGGTTAGACATCCACGAAGATAAGGGTGGTATTTCAAGGATGGCTCCACAGGAACTGGCGTCCCTGCTTCAAAGCCTACCACCTATCCTACACATGCCTTGGCGAATGCCAGTGTAAAGCTATAGTAAAGGTGCACGGGGTCTTTCCGTCTGACCGCAGGAACCCCGCATCTTCACGGGGAATTCAATTTCACTGAGTCTATGTTGGAGACAGCGGGGAAGTCGTTACGCCATTCGTGCAGGTCGGAACTTACCCGACAAGGAATTTCGCTACCTTAGGACCGTTATAGTTACGGCCGCCGTTTACTGGGGCTTCAGTTCAGAGCTTGCACCCCTCCCTTTAACCTTCCAGCACCGGGCAGGCGTCAGACCCTATACGTCGTATTGCTACTTCGCAGAGCCCTGTGTTTTTGATAAACAGTCGCTACCCCCTGGTCTGTGCCACCCCATCATAGTTGCCTAAAATGGGGTCACGCTTCTTCCGAAGTTACGCGTGCAATTTGCCGAGTTCCTTCAACATAGTTCTCTCAAGCGCCTTGGTATACTCTACCTGACCACCTGTGTCGGTTTCGGGTACGGTCTATACGGTGGAGCTATTTCCTGGAACCTCTTCGCCGCACATTCAATCCAGTAAGAATGTACAACACACGAGATCCGTCACTACCACCAGGCCCACGAATATTAACGTGGTTCCCATCGACTACGCGTGTCCGCCTCGTCTTAGGGGCCGGCTAACCCTGCTCAGATTAACTTTAAGCAGGAACCCTTGGTCTTTCGGCGAGGGAGTCTCTCACTCCCTTTATCGTTACTCATGTCAACATTCGCACTTCCGATATCTCCAGCAGCCCTCACGGGTCCGCCTTCACAGACTTACGGAACGCTCCGCTACCACATGCCTTACGGCATATCCTCAGCTTCGGTGCATGGCTTTAGCCCCGTTACATTTTCGGCGCAAAGACCCTTATTTAGACCAGTGAGCTGTTACGCTTTCTTTAAATGATGGCTGCTTCTAAGCCAACATCCTGGTTGTTTTGGGATCCTCACATCCTTTCCCACTTAGCCATGACTTGGGGACCTTAGCTGGAGGTCAGGGTTGTTGCCCTTTTCACGACGGACGTTAGCACCCGCCGTGTGTCTGCCGACTAGTACTCCTCGGTATTCGGAGTTTGGTTAGGATCAGTAAGACGGTGAGTCCCCATAGCCCATCCAGTGCTCTACCCCCGAGGGTATTCGGTCGACGCTCTACCTAAATAGATTTCGCGGAGAACCAGCTATTTCCGAGTTTGATTGGCCTTTCACCCCTAGCCACAAGTCATCCCAATCTATTGCAACAGATACGGGTTCGGCCCTCCAGTT